>NZ_JAMOKS010000018.1:0-151502 GCF_023656785.1 Parabacteroides caecihominis | reverse complement strand
CCGTAGCCGCATCGTCCCCGCCATCATCGGCCAAACGACCCTGAACGAAATCCGCCTGGAGCACAACGACATAGCATCTGAAAGTACCCTTTCCCCTCTCGAGAGGGGGCAGGGGGTGTGTCAAAGCTATCCCAACACCGAGCCATTATACTACGCCACCGACATCCTGGAAGTCCCCCGCTCCGGCATCGTCCGCAAACGCGTGAACACCACCCACGCCCACGCCTTGCTGCGTGTCACCGCCAAGTGGCTGCGCGACGTTCCGCCGAACACGGACGACTTCTTTTTCACCCTCCGCGGCATCCCCGCGGCGGCAGGCTTCGACATCGCCGACCGCGTCAACACCGCCCTTCCAGGCTACGCCGCGTCTTCGGGCACCCTCTATAACATCCCCCGCATGGACGACACCCGTCTCTGCGACCATTATACAAAAGCCTCGATGCGCCCGAACCGCACGGTCACAGGCGACCTCGTGACTTACCGCTATACGGACAACACGGAGCTTCTTTTCCGCATCTGGTCGGGTGACCGCCCGCTGATCCGTGAAGTGAACCTCTCGGAGTTCTTCCGTGAAATGAGCATCCCCTTTTCCCGCAACATCCGTCAGGAGTTCTCCATCACCCTCCAAATCGACGGCGATAACATCTCCGTCCTCTTCACGGGCATCAGCGACTGGGAGGACGGGGGGACGATCGGGGGAGCGATGTGAGAATTGAAAATTGAGAATTGAGAATTGAAAATTAAATAAACACTCAGTATTAATTTAAACAAATTGTGTTATGAGAACAAAGTATTTAATGTATGCGTTAGCAGCCCTATTATTAGCAGGCTGCTCGGACGATGAAATCGACAGTGGCGGCGCAGGCGGCCTTAAACCGGAATCAGGCAAGACGGCCTTCGGCTTCTCTCTGAAAGACTTTGCCCGTGGAAGCGTCCCCCTGAGCAAGGCGGACCCCAACCCTCTGGATAAGCTGCCGGCTTCGGTTGCCGAATCCACCCTCGACAGCCTCTCGGTCTATGTCTTCGACCAACATGCCGACACCCCTTACGACTCCACAAAGACCGTCTTTGCCGAAGAGTTCAAGGTGGGTGGCGGTGACCTGGCTGTCGACGCGACCGACAAAATCGCCCAGATCCAGCTGAGCGGGCTGGGAAAGAAGAAAATCTATTTCGTCGCCAACGCCATCGGGCAGCACGACCTGGACAAACTGAAACTGGGCGAATCCACCGAAGCCCAGTTCCTCGAAATGAAAACGAACCTCCTGACCACCGCCAGCCAACTGGCCTGCCCGCTGATCATGACGGCGGTCGACTCGATAGAGATCAAGGAAGGAACAGCCGGACCGGTCGAGGGTAACGATTACGAAGTAAATATCGGCAGCACCGTGACTAAACGCGCAGTCAATCTCAAACGCATCGTTGCCCGCTTCGACATCGAGAACTATGCCGAGACGAGCGACCTGGTGATCGAAAGCATCGAACTGAACAACGTCCACCCGTCCGCTCTGGTCAACAAGGCAACTAATTTCAAGGCGATGAAAAACAGCGAGTACGTCTATACTACTCCTGCTGACGCCCTGATCCCGTCGATGAACAAGTTCGACTTCACCCGCTACCCGAACGCCAACAACGGCCGTGCCGCGAGCGTCTTCTACCTCTATCCGGACCTGAACAACGGTGGCGGAACCGACGGTGAAGGCGCCGAAGCGGACCGCTTCTACCTGACCCTTTACGGTAAAACGAAGAAGACCGGCGCCGGTGTAGTCTACAATGTCTACCTGTATAAAAACAATGCCGACCGCACGAAAGATGCCGTGATCGTAAAACCCAACAACCAGTACCTGATCAAGATCAACGACCTCGACCCGACAACGCTGAAAGCCACCATCACCGTTCAGGACTGGCTGATCGGTGACACCGTCGATTACGAAATGTCGGAAGGTACGATCAAACTGAGTTGTGTGGAATTTCCGCTAGTGGATGTCACCCCCGGTCCCGGCCAGCAGTTGAACATCCCGGCAGCCCGTGGCGGCGATGCGTCTGTCCCCGTCAACGTCAAAGTAGAGGCGATCAGCGAATGGCAACTCTTAAAAGGCTACAACGCCGAATGGATCGACACGACTACGAATATCACCGCCGACCTCCCTGTCGGTACCCTGACCACCGTAAAACCGCAGGAGGCGAACCCTTATAATAAGGAACGCCGCGGAACACTGGTCTTCCGTAACGTGCAACGTCCTTCCATCATGCAGACGCTGATCGTGACGCAGAAAGCGGGAGCGGCAACGAATGTAAATATCGGAAAATTGTCGGCAAAAGATGCCGCAACCTATCAGATTGTCAGCCGTCCGACCGACGGAACGACTAACAATGTCGGTACTACCGAAAAGGCCGATACGCTGATGTTACCCGGCGGAGGTGCACCGACTTTCTTGGCAAATGATCCCTACAATGATATCGAAATCGAAGTAGACAGCACCGCCACCACCCAGGAATGGTCGCTCAGTGTCGACCGCATCGACTCCACCTGGATCAAGATCACCGACGGCCCAGTATTGAACAAACAATGTAAAGCCTTCAAAGTATCGTTGACAGCGAATGACAGCATACGCCGCACCGGAACAATCCGTCTCTATGACCGCCAGGACGAAACGATCTACCGTGACCTGGTTGTCGTGCAGGAGGGAGCGGCAGTGACGGCAACACTTGCAACCGCAGATGGTTATACGCCTGGTGCCGGTTTTGTAGCATTGGCACAAGGCGCTGATACTGAGCATTACACGGTAACCTTCCCGAAAGAGAACTACACGAAGGAACCCTACCGCATCAAGTTAACCACCAACGGCACCTGGCGTATCCACGACGTAGCCGATACGGAATACCGTAACTGGCTGGATGCCTATTCGCTGAATAAACTCGACCGCCGTGTCATGAGTGGCACAGGCGACGCCATCATCGAAATCGGCACGACCGCCAACGACAGCGCCAGCGTCCGCACGGGCAATGTCATCCTGACCGTCGGCGACACCGAGTACACCATCGCCGTAACCAAGCTGTCGACCACTCCGGTCATCACCCTGGACGACAGCCATGTAACCGGCAACCATATTGACTATGCCTCTGTCGCCTCCGCCCAGGGCGTCCGCTTCATCACCAACGACAACTGGAAAGTGACCGCCGTGAATGGAGTAGGTGCAGGTGTTACAGCCGACGCCGCCGACTGGCTCTCTTTCAGCAATGCCTCCGACGCCACCGATGCCGCCATCACCGCAGGCAGCGGCAGCATGGTCCTGAAAATCTCCGCCGCCGCCCAAACGGAAACGGGAGGAGTAGCCGGAGCCGGTGCCCCCGCCCGCAGTGCAACGGTCACAATCAAATGTAACCACAAAGCCGATGGCACCGACGATCCGGATGGAGATACCAACCCGACTATCGTCCTGACCATCTACCAGGCCGGTATCGAAGCAACCCCGGTGCCCTGATAAATATCACTATCCTGTCATCCCGGGCTTGACCCGGGATCTTATCCTTAACTGATATATAATATTAAGGATGAGATGGCGGATCAAGTCCGCCATGACAGAATACCACCAGTTTATAACTCAATAAATAAAAGATTTATGAAACAATACATATTCCTCCTCTTCTCCCTCTTCCTCGCCGCATGCGCCGAGAAAGACATCTCCGGCGTCGACGGCCCAACCGGTCCGAACTCCGGCCTGCGCCTCTCCGTCCGGCTCTCTTCGGGTGTGGCCACCCGTGCCCTGGGCGACCCCTTCGCCTCGGGCAAGGAAGAGAAACGCATCGACCGCCTCGCCTTCTTCGTCCATACCGCCGAAGACGGCTTCCAAGTCTACCCGCCCGTCCCCGACGACGTGACCGACCCTGACGTGGCCGCCGCCGACCATCCGAACGCCGTCTACCTTTCCGGCACCCCCGACGACGGCTACGAGGCCACCGTCGCCCTGACAGCCGGCGGCGGTTACGTGGCGGACATCATCGCCATCGCCAACCTCCCGGCCGATTACGACTACAACCAGATCGTCACCTGGCAGGGCCTCTGCGACAGCGTCGCCCTCCATGCCGCCACGATGCCTGCCTGCCTCCCCGGTTCCGCTGAAACCGATAAGGCAGTCCGCAACGCCTTCGTCATGTACGGTGACATCCGCAAGGAATTGAAGAAAGAGGAAACCAACGCGCTCTCCTTCGTGCTGCAACGCCTGGTGGCCCGTATCGACATCACCAACGAAGCCTACGCTGCGGGCACCATCCCCGCCAACGCCGCCACCGGTCCCGAAAACAGCTTCTTCCTGACCTCAGCGCGTCTCTTGCATGCCCAGCCCGCCGCCTTCGTGGTGCCGAAACCGGACGTGACGCCCGACGTAGTGACCACCAGCGACTGGGCAGCTATCATCGGCATCGGCACGGAAATCCTCTACGGCAAGCCGACCACCAAAGACATCGCCACCGACCCGACGCAGGAACCGGAAGCCGTCCCCGTCACCACAGCCGACGATGCGAAAGCCGCCACCCTCCAATACGCCTGGCACACTCTGTACACCTATCCGAACAGCGACACGGAGCATGCCCCGACCGCTTTGGAGATCAAAGGAACGTTCCGCGGCACGGAGATCACGCGTCAAATCCCTTTCGTGGATAAGGAGGGCAACGCCTTCCCGGTAGAAGGCAACCATCGCTACCTGGTACGTATCGTAAAGGCTCCCGGCCAGACAGACATCGCCTTCAACATCGCCGTCTCGGAATGGGATGCGGTGGATACGGTGAATGTGAAGCCGGACCAGACGGAGGTGCCGGAGATTGCGAATATCGGAGGTAACGGAACCCCGAACCTGATTAGTGACGTCACAAAAACGTATGATGTCTATTATACGCAGGACGGTGAACTAACCTTTGAAGCGACCTGTCCCTTTGCCCCCGGTGTCCGTGTGAAATACTACGACAGCCATACGGATAGCTGGAGCACGAAAGGCGACTGGCTGACCGTGGAGCAGGTCGGCAGTACGGAGATCGTGACGAAAGCGGATCATAGCTACAGGAACAGTTTTCAGGTCACTTTCAATAAATTCGATGGCGGCGTAACGCGTAAAGCGATGCTATTAGTGCATAACGGAGGGAGCGAGGTGGAATGTGATACGATCCTGGTACGGCATGTGGTTACTTATCCGGGGACGGACTTTGAGCCGGAAGCGGTAGCAAAAAGGGATGATGGTTCGGATATCATTTTGGCTCCGGTGAATATAGGGGCGACAAAGATTGCGGATGGGATTAGAGATGTAGGTTCATCTGAAACAGACGAAGTTTATGAGGCTAATTTTGAACAGATCGGTTACTTCTTTCAATGGGGAAGAAAGACTGGGGTAAAATACATGGGAAATAGAATAAAAGCTATTAGAGGACCTATATTAATTGCTGATGAAAATAGAGAAGAGTATCGGAATGTATACATTGGGAATGGCTCTCTCAACGGTTCGTGGTCAAGTGATTCTGATTCTGAATTATGGAATGCCGGAACTGAGGATACTCCTATAAAAGGAAGGAATGACCCTTGTCCTCCCGGTTGGCGGGTTACAACAAAAAAAGAGTTGGATAAAATAATGGATAAAGTGACTACTAAAGTAGTGTCTAGTGGTCCTCCTAAGATATATTCTGCAATAATCAATGATTCAAATATAACATTGGCCACTTCAGGTGAACTAGTAGCGGATGTAGGTGGGCATGTGTTTACTTCTCAAGGACAGGTATATTACTTTTCTTCCTTGTCCGTAAGTGAGAAAGAAACAGTAGTTGTATACGTAAGCGCTTCTAAAAGAGGTGAATTGGTGTTTCCAAAACTCAAAGCCGCGCCCATCCGTTGTGTCCAAGAACAAACCCCCACATTATGAAGACAATCCTCCGCGCTTATGCTTACCGCAACGCCTTGAAGAAGCCCGTCGGTCCTTTTTACTACCTGCGTGCTCTTTCGTTGGGTCGTTTGGATATCGGCGATATCATCGCCCGTATCTCCCGGTTGCCTTTTGCCTTCTCCCAGCGGGAATACGCCTTTTTGGTGAATCTCTTTCTGGATGAATGCATCGCCGCCGCGACCGAAGGCTATCATATCGCCACGCCGCAGATGCGTTGGTCGCCCACCATCCGCGGCACCATCGTCCCCTCCGATTTCCGCCGCACCTTTGCCCCCGGCCGCCTCCCGGTCTCCTTCCGCCTGACCCCCGGCCCCGCCGCCCGCAAAGCCTCCTCCGAAATCAGCGTCCACATCTGTGGCGAAGCCGTACCCAAGGTCCGTGCCCCGAAGGTCCGTGCCCCGAAGGACAGTGCCCCGAAAGGCGACACCCCCAAAGGCGGCCCGTAACCTCTCTGTCATGGCGGACTTGATCCGGGATGACAACACAGCCCTCGGGCTAATTTCTTGAAAGCGTTCTTTGACATGTTGGGGGAAAATAATAATAGATGCAACTGTTCGGAATTTCCGAACAGTTCGCTTATAGAAATAATTGAATCATCTGTTTATTGACTGGTTGTAACTGTCTCCCCTCTTGAGAGGGGGTAGGGGGTGTGTTAAAGCCAGTCAATAAAACCAGCCTTGTTACAGGTTTATTTGCCGTCTGCTTCAGCTGACGGATAAGTAAAGTGTCTATCTCATTGGACTTTAGTCCCATTTCTTACAGTTTTCTATCTAGGAGAAATGTGGCTGAAGCCAAAAGAGAGAAACAACTTGTACACCGTCAGCTGAAGCAGACGGCAAATGAACCTGTAATAGTCAAGTGACTCTGATTATGGTGGTTGTATGGCGGGGATATGACACACCCCCTTCCCCCTCTCGAGAGGGGAGCCAGGTACAACCAGTTGCTATAAACAAACACTCATATCTGATAAAAGATGAGACAAAGAGAAAAATCGGAATTTCCGATTTTTCTACCAAACCTACTAATTTTTATAATCTGGATGTAATTATATCTGTCGGTATGGTTAACACAGGCGCAGATTCCTGAATTGTTTGGAACATATAGGTAACGCTGGAAAACAATTAAAAAGATTCAGTAGTCAAGGATTACTTGACAACTGCTTCCGACAGAATATAGAAATAATCAGGACAAAAGATTTGTATATCCATTGAATTGAATACCTTTGCCTCCATAGTATGAACCAAAATTCATTAATTATGGAGAATAAAGGAGAAATCATTGTTTATCAGTCTGATAATACCTTGCAACTAGAGGTGAGAATGGAAGATGAAACTGTCTGGCTTTCCCTTAATCAGATAGCTGAATTGTTTGAGAGGGATAAATCTGTTATTTCAAGGCATATTAAGAATGTATTTGAAGAGAGAGAACTCAGCAAAGATTCAGTTGTTGCAAAAATTGCAACAACTGGTTCTGATAATAAAATTTATCAAGTAGATTATTATAACCTTGATGTCATTATATCAGTCGGTTATCGGGTTAAATCACAACGTGGAACACAATTTCGTATCTGGGCTAACCAAATATTGAAAGAATATCTACTGAAAGGCTATACAATCAATCAGCGAATAGAACTTCTCGAACAACGAATGAATTTCAAATTTTCTGAATATGATGAAAAGTTTGACTTTTTCATCAAAACCTCTTTGCCTCCGGTAGAAGGTGTTTTCTATGATGGTCAACTATTCGATGCTTACAAGTTCGTAGCCGACCTGATTCGTACGGCTACAACGTCTCTTATCCTGATCGATAATTACATAGATGACACCGTGCTGACACTTTTCACCAAGCGTATTCCCGGAGTAACGGTTACGATTTATACCGCGCAGATATCCAAGCAACTCTCGTTGGATTTGCAGCGTCATAATTCGCAATACGAACCGATCGATATCCGCCAGTTTAATCAGTCGCATGACCGTTTCCTGATCGTAGACGAAAAAGAACTGTACCATATCGGTGCCTCCTTAAAGGATTTAGGCAAAAAATGGTTCGCCTTCTCCAGGATACAGTTGGATATACAGGAGTTGCTGGGTCGTTTATAGGAAAAGGTGAGTTATTTTTCCCCCAACATGTCATATATCGTTCCGATCCCGTAAGGGATAGCGTTCTTTGACATGTTGGGGGAGATTTTTTTGATACATTGATTTTATTCGTCAAACAGTTTGCGTCTCTATAATAATTGGTTACATTTGCATCATTGTCAAACAAATAAAACCTATAAGAAGATGGAAACTACGACTGTGAAAAATTTGTATGATTCGTTTATCCGTATGACTCCTTCGGAACAACACGATTTTATTTCTCATATAAATGATTATGAGAACCAGACGGTAGCATATGCCGCCGATGGTCGTCCTCTTACACGCGCCCAATATCGGGAACGTGTGCACGCTGGTATCGCTCAATATGCCAAAGGGCATTATAAGAGTCTTGAAGAGCTGTGTGAAGAGACCGGTCATAAGTATGCAGAACTATAAAGTTGTCTTTTCCGATTTAGCCATAGCCGATCTCAATGACATTGTACAATACATTACTGAAAACGAAAGTTATACGTGTGCAAAACATGTGGAACGTGAATTATTGCGTACTGCCAAAAGCCTTACAACTTTCCCGAACGGTTATGCCAAAGATGAATATGCAAGTACCCCGGATCTGACCGTTAGATTTATCACCAAATGGAATTACAAGCTGGATTACACCGTACAAGATGACATCGTCATCATAGCCGCCATTTTCCACTGCTCCCGTAATCCTATTAGGCTGAAAGATCGCTTCTAGCCAGCATCCACCTTTTTTCTCCCCCAGCATGTCATATCACTGTTGGGGATTTTTTATGCCCTGACATCAAGTATATAGAATAAACATTTTTTAAAACATAACAGTATGTCAGACATTAAATTATACGCAGATCTTTATGACAATGCGTTAACCGAAAAAGAGGGTGATTGCGTAGCACGCCCGCGTATCAACGGAACATTGTATAACGCCGATATCGCGCGTCGTATCGTGGAGAAACGTACGGAATACCGTGCGGAGACTATCGAGAACATCCTGACAATGGCCGATGAAGAGAAGTCGCTTGCCATTGCCGGTGGTATGAGTGTGGTGGATGGGGTAGGGCAATACCTGCCGCAGATCAAAGGGGTATTTGCCAATTCGACCGACCCGTTCGACCCGGCGAAACATTCGCTTTTCGTGGCCTATACGACAGGGAAGACATTGAGAAAACGTCTCCTGGAAACGGTAGTGGTGACGAACGGTGCAGCCATCGTCGGTCCGGTGATCGGCGGAATCCTCGATTCGTCGACCGGTAAGGACGACGGTACGTTTACACCGGGCATGCCGATCGTAGTCAGCGGAAACAATATTAAGATCGGCGGTACGAATGCCGCCAACGGCTTCTATTTTATCCCGGCAGCCGAAGGGAGTACGGCGGTGAAGGCAACGGTTATCGTGCATAACAATCCTTCGCGGCTGACTGTCATGGTACCCGCCGACCTGGCTGCCGGCGACTATTACATCAGCGTCACCACCCAGCAGGGCCATTCGGCTTTGGTGAAGGAACCGCGTACCTATAAATATCCGATCCTGCTGAGCACAGCGAATGCGGGCGGCGGTGGCGACCGTCCGGAGATCGAGTAAGCGTATGCCGTGTACGCAGTGGGGCGTACGGCCTGTACGAAGCACGACGTATGCTCTGTACGAACCGTTACGTACCCGCTGTACACAGCACTGCGTACGACGGCTACACAACACGAAGAGATCATATCTTTTTTTAGTAACATTTTAATTCGAATAAAAATGAAATATTCAATAACATCTTTTATCCTGTCGCTCCTTTTCCTCTGCGCTTGCAACGAGGAGGAGATCAGCCGGAAGACCGACCCGCTGCCGGACGGCGTG
Organism: Parabacteroides caecihominis; assembly: GCF_023656785.1. Classification (NCBI taxonomy): domain Bacteria; kingdom Pseudomonadati; phylum Bacteroidota; class Bacteroidia; order Bacteroidales; family Tannerellaceae; genus Parabacteroides; species Parabacteroides caecihominis. The sequence goes on along the minus strand of NZ_JAMOKS010000018.1, from coordinate 141,618 downwards.
ATGCGCCTCTCGGCAACGATCCGCAACGGGGTGAAGACCCGCGCATTGGGCGCCCCGCTGTCCGATGCCACAGCTGACGAGAAGCGGGTGGACCGCCTCGCCTTCTTTGTCCATACCGAAGCCGAAGGCCTGCAAATCTATCCGCCTGCCCCGGAGGCTTCCGTCTATCCCACAGACCCCAACAAGGTACACCTGGTCGATAATGGCGACGGCACCTATACCGCGAATGTCGACCTGACCGCCGGCGGAGGTTACGAAGCCGACGTGGTTGCCGTAGCCAACCTGCCGGAGGATTACGACTACAGCCAGATCGTTACCTGGCAGGGCCTGCTCGACAGTGTGACGGTGGCAACCGCCACGATGCCGCTCTGCACAGGCGAATATGCCGCAGGCAAAAAGAATGCCTTTGTCATGTATGCTTCCGCTACCGTGGCCTTGCATAAGGAGAAGGAGGCGGAGATCAGTTTTGCAATGGAACGCCTGGTGGCGCGTATCGACATCACCAACAAGGCGTACGGCACAGACAGGAACGCTTTCGTCCTGACCGGCGCCCGTATCTTGCAGGCAAAGCCCGCCAGCTACGTCACGCCCCACGACCTTTATGCCTCGCCCGAAGTAGTGACGGTAAGCGACTGGAGGCTCGACAATACATTGATCAAACTGTATAAAGGCGAAGTAACGACCGATAACGAGACGACCGAAGCAGCCGCCGATGCCGTCTGCCAGGCGGCCTGGCATGCGCTCTATACCTACGAGAACGACGACGTCTCCCATGCCCCGACCTGCCTGGAAGTAACGGGCACGATGAACGGCGCTACCATCACCCGTAAGATCCCCTTCGAAGTAACGGATGCCGACGGCATCACAAAAAATCCCGTCCCCATCGTCCGCAACCACCGTTACCTGGTACAGATCAACCCGGCTCCCGGCCAGACGGACATCTCCTATAAGCTGACGGTAGACGAATGGAATGCGGTGGATACGGTGAATGTGCAGCCGAATCAGGATCAGGTACCGGTGATAAGCAATTACGCATGTGCTGCGGCAACAAATACATTCGGCACATTCGATGCCTTGACCGGCATGCCCGACACGATCGTTGTCCCGGCTACGGGAGGGACGATCAGTTTCACAGCCTCCTGTCCGTTCGATACGCGGGTGACGATGGATTATGCTTCTTCTGATGATGGCAACGGCTGGCTGGAAGTGACCTCCCGCTCGGAAGCGGTGGTGACAAAGGCGGAGAGTAGTTTAGCGCGTACATATGAGATAACGGTTAAACCAAACGTAGGTCTGGATGCAACGCTGGTAAATCGTGGTTATCTCTATATTGCTAACGGAGCGAATGGTTCGGTGATGGATACGGTGACGATTTATCAGGGAGAGAATATTGCTTATGGGGAGACAAGGTTTGCAGCGATTCCGATGGGGCAGGTGAGTGGAAAAGATGTTATCTGGGCTCCGGTGAATGTCGGTGCTACAGAAATTGCAACTCAGATAAAAAAGGATGCCGATATTATCACAGACGAGGAAAAAGCAGCCAACGAAAGGCAATGCGGTTATTACTTTCAGTGGGGCAGAAAGGTGCCGTTCAGATATGGGGGCGAACCGGGCGATCTGGCTCCTTCGGGAGTGGTGCTGTCTACTTATGAGAATGCCACGAAGAGTGATTACGAATATGCCACTAAATTTATCATGAACAGTGCAGCTTGGTTCAGCGATTATGCTGTATTTGGTAAAAACTGGCCGAAAGAAAATGATCCTTGTCCTGCCGGCTGGCGGGTTCCTACCAAAGAGGAACTACAGATTGTATTCGATCAGACGCCTGCGATTGATGGTACTACTGGTATCTGGACTTCTGCTGCGACTCCTGCATTTGTTTTACCTGCGGGTGGTGACCGGAGATTTGATAGCGGATTATCAGAAAGCAGGGGGGGATCGGCAATCTATTGGTCTGCCACTCTCGAGGGAGGGAAGGCTTACAGATTAAATACAGATCCTCTTCTGGATAAACGCGATATAGCTCCGGGTTATCTTGTCCGCTGCGTGAAAGAATAACAGCTTACCTCTTTCGGTTACTTTCAGGGGAAATAGAAAGTGACATAACGATCTTTGACATGGTGGGGGATTAAATATAAATGAGGTGAAGATAAGGTTCTTATTGGAAATTGTTATCTTTGCGGAAAGTGAATGAATTATGGAAACAAGATTAACATTAAAACTTAATGAGTCTGTTATCGAAAAGGCGAAAGAATATGCTAAAACGCATAATATCAGCCTTTCGAAAATGGTAGAGCAGTATCTCAGTTCTATTGTCGCAAAATCGGATGTTTCTCCTAAAGAAATAGAATTAACCCCTTTAGTAAAGGAATTGAGCGGTGTGATTAAAATACCGGCTGATTACGATTATAAAAAGGATTATATTGATTATTTAGAAAAGAAATATCAATGAAAAGTCTATTCCTCGATACGAATATAGCTGTTGATTTGTTGGCAAAACGCGAACCTTTTTATTCAGCTTCTGCCCCTATTTTTGCGATGGGTGACAGAGGTATGGTTCAATTATTCATTTGTTCTTTATCTTTTTCTACGATCTTTTACTTACTTCGTAGGCAGGTGGGAAAGGAAAAAGCGATGTTAATACTCCGTAGTTTTAGAAAATTGGTTCGTGTCTTACCTGTAAATGATGATATTGTGGATAAAGCCTTGCAGTCTTCATTCACTGATTTTGAAGACGCAATACAATATTATTCAGCTGTAGAAAGTGGAATTGATACAATCATAACCCGTAATGTAAAAGACTTTAGAAATGCTAATGCTTCAGTAATGACTCCTGAAGAATATCTGAATTCTTGTCATTAAGAAATTTCTATCATTTTATATCGAATCCCCTGCCAGTTCTCTCTGCCGGGGGATTTTTTATCTCCTAACCTCCCGGCAGTCATCTTTTACAGGGGATAAAATTTATAAATTGATGAAACTTATGAAACACTATCTATATCTGCCGGTCTTTTTATTAGCCGGCTTCTTCCTCGGCAGCTGTGCCGAGGATGCGGTCAACGGAGGTGAACCGCCTGTCCCGACAGACGATGCGGCTCTGTTGAAAGTCTCTTTCCGTAACGGGACGACTACCCGTGCTTTGGGTGATCCCTTTGGTGCGACTGACGAAGAAAAGACAATCACTAAATTGTCATTCTATGTCTATCCGGAGAAAGAGGCGGATCGTGCAATGGTTCCTTTCCAGCGTTATGTGTTCGATATGACAACGTTGCCGCTTGAAAAAGACAGTGTGACGATCAGCGAAAACGCCAAAGGAAGTTACAACTGCTCTTTTATCCTGCGTGAGGGCGGCGGTTTTGAATGCCGCGTGGTTGCCTTTGCCAATCTGCCGGACGATTTCGATGAGACGAACAATTTGAATACGTACGAAAAGTTGCAGGAAGCGGTATTACATGCTGCTGTTATGCCGGCAGTCCCTTCTGTCGATCCGAAAACGGATAACCGGTATGGCCTTGTGATGTACGCCGAAGAGACGAAGATGATCAAAAAATCGACGGAGACGGGGATGGCTTTTAGCATGCAACGCCTTCCCGCCCGTATCGACATCACGAACCGGGCGTATGATAAGGACAATCAGGAAAACGGTTTTGTGCTGACCTCGGCACGTATCGTCAATGCCCGGCCGGGCAGCTATCTGATCCCGGCTGCTACTGTGGCTCCGCTGATGACACGCAGCCTGGCGGAAGTGAACGACCTTACGAAGATCGTGGCATACAGCCAGGATGGCAAAGACGGTACTATAGCCGACGGAACAACGGACGTGAACGGTAATACGATTCAGACGGATGCCATGCTGGATGCCGGTGTGGTGGAGCAACGGCTCTGGCATGAACTTTATGTCTATGAGAATGATGATACAGATGCCGCCTCTGCCACTTCGGTCGAGATCAAAGGCAAGTTCCGCAATTCGCCGTTCAGCCGTGTAATCCCTTTTATCGACAAGGACAAACAGCCGGTCATCATCGAACGTAACCACCGATACCTGATCCGTATCAACCCGGCTCCGGACCTGTCGGATATCTCCTTCAATATCCAGGTGACGGACTGGAATGCCGTCGACACGGTGAACGTGAAACCGACGCAGAAGGTGGTGCCGGAACTGGGGAACTTCGCTACCGGCTTCGAACCGGATGCGGATAAAGGCGTCGCAGTCGATCCGGCAGGCGCCACCTTCACCTTCGACGCGGTGAACCCGTTCGACACGGATTATGCCCTGGCTCCCGAACCGGATGATGCGGAAGATGCAGCAGCCGACGAACATTATCTGGATTGGCTGTCCGTTTCATCATCCGCCCCTGTAGTAGTCACAAAAGCCTCGACCGGCTACAAGCGCACCTACACAGTCACCGTCGCCGAGCATACCGTCGAAGGTACCCGCCGCGCCCTGCTCCTGATCCGCAACAAAGCGAACGTCACCGCCCGCGACACGTTGCATATCAGCCAAACGAAAGATGCGGCTCCGGCTCCGTAGTGGCAATGATGCGGTAATAACAGAAACAACATAATAATTATGAATAAAACAGACTTAATAAAAACAATGGCATCTCGGGCCGGGTGTACGGAGGTCGCTGCGCGGCAGATGGTGGAGATACTGATGGAGGTGATGGAGGAGGGGCTGAGTGACGGGAACGATATTGTCCTGCAAGGCTTCGGCACTTTCCGTCCCTGGAAACAGAGTTTTCGTGCAGGCCGTAATCCCCGTACCGGAGAGAGTTGTCCGATCGCTCCACGTACCAGCGTCCGATTTAAGGTTGGTAAGAATTTGTTGAGAGCAATGAATAAACGTTAACACGGATCGCGTTCGTTCCGTTATTTATGGCGGGGACTTTTCACTATCAACAGGATAGCATGAAAAATCCCCGCTTTTGTTATGGAAAGAAATTTACTTATCCTATGTGCTTATTGAAAATAATTATCTACTTTTGTGCTCTAAAACATTAAAATAAACCGAACAAAGATGGCTGCAACAAAACGTATCAAGCGTGCATTGGTCTCTGTATACCATAAAGAGGGACTGGATGAAATATTAAAGAAACTTCATAGCGAAGGCGTAACCTTCGTGTCAACAGGTGGAACTCAGACATTTATCGAATCATTAAACATCCCTTGCGATGCAGTGGAAGACCTGACCGGTTATCCTTCTATCCTGGGAGGACGTGTTAAGACTCTTCACCCGAAAGTTTTTGGAGGTATCCTCAACCGCAGAGATAACGAAGGCGATAAAGCGCAGATTGCAGAATACGAAATTCCTGAAATCGACCTGGTGATTGTAGACCTCTATCCGTTTGAAGAAACAGTAGCTTCAGGCGCAGAAGAACAGGCAATTATCGAAAAGATAGATATAGGCGGTATCTCATTGATCCGTGCCGCTGCAAAGAACTTTAAAGATGTAGTGATCGTAGCATCCAAAGCACAGTATCAGCCGCTGATGCAGGTGCTGAATGAAAAGGGTGCAGAAACTTCCCTGGAAGACCGTAAATGGTTCGCCAAAGAAGCATTTGCTGTTTCATCCGGCTATGACTCTGCTATTTTCAATTATTTCGACGGAGGCGAGGGTTCGCATTTCCGTGCTGCCGTAGACCAGCCGATGCACCTGCGTTATGGTGAAAATCCTCACCAGGCTGCTAAATACTATGGCAAGTTCAACGATATGTTCGACCAGATCCACGGTAAAGAGATCTCCTACAACAACCTGTTGGATATCGATGCTGCCGTTAGCCTGATCGACGAGTTCGACGAACTGACATTCGCTATCCTGAAACACAATAATGCCTGTGGTATCGCATCCCGTCCGACTGTGCTTGAAGCATGGAAAGAGGCACTGGCCGGAGACCCGGTTTCTGCATTCGGCGGTATCCTGATTACCAACAGCGCAATCGATAAAGAAGTAGCCGAAGAGATCAACAAGATTTTCTTCGAAGTAATCATCGCCCCGGAATATACAAAAGACGCTTTGGAAGTGTTGATGCAGAAGAAAAACCGCATCATCCTGGTCCGCAAGGAAGCAAAGACGTGTCCGATGCAATTCCGTTCACTGTTAAATGGTGCATTGATGCAGGAAAAAGACCTGAGTATCCAGACTGCCGCAGATCTGGAACCGATGACTGACAAACAACCTTCCGCACAGGAAACAGAAGACCTGTTGTTCGCTAATAAACTGGTGAAACACAGTAAATCGAACGCTATCACTTTGGTAAAGAACAAACAACTTTGCGCAAGCGGTATCGGTCAGACATCTCGCGTGGATTCTTTGAAACAGGCCATTGAAAAGGCAAACGCTTTCGAATTCGATTTGAAAGGTGCCGTTATGGCTTCTGATGCATTTTTCCCTTTCCCTGACTGTGTTGAAATAGCTGATAAAGCAGGTATTACTGCTGTTATTCAGCCGGGTGGTTCTGTAAATGACAAGCTGTCTGTTGATTATTGCAACGAACATGGCTTGGCTATGGTTAAGACGGGAGTCCGTCATTTCAAACATTAATAATATGCCAATAAGACAATATGCCAATGTGCCAATTATAAGCACTTTTCATTGGCACATTAGCACATTGGCAAATTAACACATTATTTTTATGGGATTATTTTCTTTCACACAAGAAATAGCGATGGACCTGGGTACTGCGAATACCATCATCATCAGTGGTGGTAAGGTCGTAGTGGATCAGCCATCGGTAGTTGCCCTCGACCGGCGTACCGACAAAGTATTGGCGGTCGGAGAAAAGGCACGCCAGATGCACGGAAAGACGCACGAGAATATTCGTACGATCCGTCCGCTCCGCGATGGCGTGATTGCCGACTTCTTTGCTGCCGAGCAAATGATACGCGGCATGATTAAAATGATAAATCCGAAACACCGCTGGTTCTCACCTTCGCTGCGCATCGTGGTTTGTATTCCTTCGGGCAGTACTGAAGTGGAGATCCGTGCCGTACGCGACTCTGCCGAGCATGCCGGCGGACGCGACGTCTACATGATTTATGAACCTATGGCTGCTGCAATCGGTATCGGTATCGACGTAGAAGCACCCGAAGGCAATATGATCGTGGATATAGGCGGTGGTACGACCGAGATCGCTGTTATCTCGCTGGGCGGTATCGTTTCCAATAAATCGATCCGTATTGCAGGAGATGACCTGACGGCTGATATTATGGAATATATGCGTCGCCAGCACAATGTGAAGGTGGGTGAACGTACTGCCGAACTGATCAAGATCAATGTCGGTTCAGCGCTGACGTTCCTGGATAATCCTCCTGAAGATTATATCGTACATGGTCCGAACCAGATGACGGCTCTTCCGATGGAAGTTCCCGTTTCTTATCAGGAAATCGCACATTGCCTGGAGAAATCGATCTCCAAGATGGAAGCGGCTATCCTGAGTGCACTCGAGCAGACTCCTCCCGAACTGTATGCCGATATCGTACGTAACGGTATCTACCTGGCTGGTGGCGGTGCTTTGATGCGCGGGCTTGACAAACGTCTGACGGATAAGATCAACATCCCGTTCCATATTGCAGAAGATCCGTTGCATGCGGTTGCAATAGGTACAGGCGTTGCATTAAAGAATATAGATAAATTTAATTTCCTTATTCGATAAGGGAAATAATGTGCCAGTTAATCAATATGCCAATGTGCCAATAAAAGACGCATTCGTCGGTGTATTGATTAATTGGCATATTGGCACATTATCAAATTGGCACATTATTATTTATGCGTAAACTGCTGGACTTCCTGGTAAGAAAGAGGCATTGGTTCCTGTTCGTTTTGCTTGAGATTGTTTCGCTGATGCTGATTTATCGTAATAATGCATACCAGCGGAACATCATCTTCAGTTCGGCAAACGTATTGACAGGACATATTGCATCCGTTTCCGGTTATGTAACATCGTATTTGAACCTGCATGAGATCAACAAGGAATTGCTGGAAAGGAACGGGCAACTGGAGATGGAATTGCTGGAGTTGCAGGACCGTCTGGATATGATGGTGGCGGATACGGTTGCTTTTGCCGGGTTTGCTCCTGATTCGACCGAGCAGTTTGCATATAGTTTTATCCTAGCCGGAGTGGTGAATAACAGTGTCAGCCATCTTTCGAATTATATCACTGTAAACAAAGGAAGTAAAGACGGAATAGCACCTGATATGGGAGTTGTTTCCGAAAGAGGAGTTGTAGGAATTGTTTCGACGGTGAACGATCATTTCTCTGTGATCATACCTCTGCTTAATCCGAAATCGCAGTTGAGCTGTAAAGTGTTGGGAAGTACTTATTTCGGAGCTTTGATCTGGAAAGGGCGTGATATCCGTTTTGCCAACCTGGAAAAACTGCCGCGCCATGTGGAGTTCCAGAAGGGAGATACGATCGTGACAAGCGGGTATTCGAGCGTGTTCCCGGCAGGGCTGATTGTCGGTACGGTGGCAGATTTTGAAAAACAGCATGACGACAACTTTTTCTCACTGGAGGTGGAATTGGCTACGGACTTTCAGGCACTGAACAATGTCCGTATCATCAAGAATTATAATCAGGCAGAACAAAGAAGAGTAGAACAAGAGGCGAGAAGAAATGATTAATTTATTACGGGGATTGGTTTATTTCGTTGTACTGGTATTAATTCAGGTTTTGATCCTGAATAATATCCATTTCCTGCGGATTGCAACGCCGTTCCTGTATCTTTATTTTATTATAAAGATGCCGGTGGGTACGTCGCGCGACCTGGTCGTTCTTTTCTCTTTCCTTATCGGCCTGGTGATCGATATGTTTTCAAATACCCCCGGAATGCATGCGGCAGCCTGTACGCTGGCCGGATTTATCCGTGAACCGCTGATCCGCTTTTTTATGGGGAAGGACTTGCCCGAGGGGATTTATCCTTCCTATAAAACCTTTGGCTATGGTGGCTTCTTCCGGTATGTGCTTTCATTTGTGGTGATCCACCATGTCACTTTATTCCTGATCGAATCGTTGACGCTGTTCGATCCGTTATTCCTCGCCATCCGTATCGGAGCGAGTGTGGTAACGACTACATTATTAATTTGTACAATAGAAGCATTCAATATAGAGACACAAAAGAGTGGAGACTAATACGAAGTATACACTTGAGAACAGGCGTTATGTGATAATAGGCGCTGTGGTTCTGCTGGTTCTCGTCTTTATCATCCGTTTATTCTACCTCCAGGTGGTTGAGAACGATTATAAAGCATGGGCAGACAGCAATGCGTTCCTGAAAAAGACTTTGCCGCCTTCACGCGGAATGATTTATGACCGTAATGACAACCTGCTGGTTTATAACCAGCCGGCTTACGACGTGATGCTTATCATGCGCGAAATCCAGCCGTTCGATACGTTGGATTTCTGTAATATCCTGAGTATTACAAAAGAACAGTTTGAAAAACGGATCGCTGAAATAAAGAACCGGCGGTTGAATCCGGGATACTCGTCGTATGTCCCACAACTGTTTATGAACCATCTTTCGGCTCAGGAGTGCGGGGTATTGCAGGAAAAACTATATAAATTCCCTGGCTTTTATATCCAGAACCGTACGATCCGCCAATATGAATATCCTTATGCGGCACATATACTGGGTAATATCGGTGAGGTGAACCGGAAGGATATAGAAAAAGACGATTATTATGTACAAGGCGATAATTCTGGGCGCGCGGGTGTTGAACGTTCCTATGAAAAGGAACTGCGCGGGGAGAAGGGCGTGGAGATTCTCTTGCGGGATGTGCATGGTCGTATCAAAGGGAAATATGATGACGGGAACAGCGATATAGCTCCTGTTTCCGGTAAGAACCTAAAACTTGCAATCGATATTAATTTGCAGGCTTATGGAGAAAAGTTGATGAAGAATAAGGTTGGGAGTATCGTGATGATCGAGCCGGAGACGGGCGAAGTTCTTTGTATGGTTTCTTCTCCTAATTATGATCCGAGTTTACTGGTCGGGCGCCAACGTGGGAAAAACCATAAGATGCTGGAAGAAGATCCTCAGACTCCGCTTATCGACCGTTCCATAACCGGTTATTACCCTCCCGGCTCTACATTTAAACCGACACAGGGGTTGATTTTTTTACAGGAAGGGGTGATAACGCCCGAAACCATGTATACTTGTGCACATGGATATACTTTCTCATCTAAAAGAAAGCCCGCTTGTCACGGGCATATGTCTCCTTTGAGCCTGGTTCCGGCTTTGGCAACTTCCTGTAACTCTTATTTTTGCTGGGGACTGCATGATATGCTGGATAGCCGCCGTCGTTACCCGACTATACAGAAAGGTTTTGAGGTCTGGAAGAATCATCTGGTTTCTATGGGATACGGTTATAAGTTGGGAATCGATTTGCCTGGGGAACGGAGAGGTTTTATTCCGAACAGTGAATTTTATGATAATTATTATCATCGCTGGACTTCAACAACGGTGATATCTATTGCGATCGGGCAGGGAGAAGTAACCGCAACACCGTTGCAGATCTGTAACCTGGCGGCAACGATCGCCAACCGGGGCTATTTTATTACTCCTCATGTCGTAAAAGAAATACAGGATACCCCTTTGGATTCGCTTTATACAGAAAAACGTTATCCGACGGTGGATTCAAAATATTATGAAATAGTGGCAGAAGGTATGCGTAATGCAGTACTGGGAGGGACTTGTTGGGCTGCGGCGATACCGGGTATTGAAGTATGCGGAAAAACCGGTACGGCCGAAAATCCTCATGGAAAGGATCATTCCGCTTTTATCGGTTTCGCTCCTTATAAAAATCCGAAAGTCGCTATCTGCGTATATGTCCAGAATGGCGGTTTCGGGGCAGCGTTCGGAGTGCCTATCGGAAAGTTGATGATGGAATTGTATCTGAAAGGTGAGATTGCACCTGAGGATAAAGCGTTGGAAGAAAAAATGGTGAATTCGGTTGTTACCGAAGATCATGTTTATTTATTTACGGGAAATAGTGGGGTATAGAAAGACTGAAATATGGAAAACGATTGACTGGTTTACCATCATCTTTTATTTGTTGATGATAGTGGCCGGTTGGTTTACGATTTGTGGTGCCAGCTTTGAGTTTGACAGCATGAGTTTATTTGATATAAATGGGCGTCCGGGGTCGCAGCTGATGTGGGTGGGCGTTTCGATGGTGGTTATTTTTGTCATACTGATGTTGGAAAGCGATTTCTTTGATGTCTTTGCTTACCTGATCTATGCGGGAATTATCGTTCTGCTGATAGCGACCATCTTTTTTGCTCCCAATATAAAGGGGTCCCATTCTTGGTTGCAGCTGGGTTCTTTTCGTATACAACCTGCTGAATTTGCGAAGTTCGCTACAGCTCTGGCTGTGGCCAAGTTTATGAATTCCTATGGATTTCAGCTGACTACTGTCAAGAACTTCTCTATAACGCTTCTGTTGATTTTCCTGCCGATGATCTGTATTATTCTGCAAAAGGAGACTGGCTCGGCTTTGGTTTATTTTGCTTTTTTCCTGATGTTGTACAGGGAGGGGATGTCCGGATATATTTTGCTGGCCGGTGTTTGTGCGGTGGCGTTTTTTGTAACTACGATGAAATTTTCGGATGTAGTAGTAGGTGCGACGGATATGGGAGAGTTGATTGTTTCCTCCATGATACTGGTTATCTCCTTTTTTCTTGTGGCGACAGTTCGCAGGGACAGGATGGCATTGCAGGTTATGCTTGGAGGAACGGCTATCGTGTATTTGGCTGCTTATATTACGTCCTTGTTTGTTCCCGTAAACTTTGCCTGGGTTTCGATGGGGTTGGTCGGACTGGCTGTCGTTTACCTGGTATATCTTTCTATGCGTAACTGGGTCTGGCATTATGCACTGATCGCCGCCTTTGCTTTGGGATCAATGGCCTTCATGTATTCGGTGGATTATGTGTTCGATGAGATACTGGAACCCCATCAGCAGATCCGTATCAAAGTTTCGTTGGGATTGGAAGATGATCCGAGCGGTGCCGGTTACAACGTGAACCAGTCGAAGATCGCTATCGGGTCGGGCGGACTGACCGGGAAAGGTTTCCTGAACGGGACGCAAACAAAGCTGAAATATGTGCCGGAACAGGAGACGGACTTTATTTTCTGTACCGTAGGAGAGGAGCACGGTTTTGTCGGGTCCTCTGTGGTGCTGATCTTGTTCGGGATATTTATCATCCGGCTGGTCATTCTTTCCGAGCGGCAGAATACAACTTTTGCCCGGGTGTATGGCTATAGCGTAGCCTCCATCTTTTTCTTTCACCTGGCGATAAATGTGGGAATGGTTACCGGAATAACGCCCGTAATCGGCATTCCCTTGCCTTTCTTCAGCTATGGAGGCTCTTCTTTGCTGGGATTTACAATCTTGTTGTTTATCTTCCTGCGCCTGGATGCTTCCCGGAGAGAGCGATGATCAATTAGTCTTTTCTACCCGGAACCCGATTTCCTGGATTCCTCTCAATGTACTGTCGCGCATTCCCTGGCGGAAACTGAATGTGTACATCCCCGGGTGTTCGAATTTATAGTTGGTCCGTATCGGAAAGCTGGACTGGAACAGGGATATGCCATGCCCGTGCCATTTTCCGAACTCGTCAGCCAGCACACATTCTATCGTATCCCGTTTCAAAGGACCGATCGGCTGCTCTTCATTGCAGAAAAGCCAGAGGTTCTGGTAAGGATACATATTATTATTACGAACCTCGAATGTCAGGTTGTAGGGAACGGAAATGTCGTCTACGTGAAAAGAGAAATAATATTCCTTATCCTTCCCCCACGTTGTATTATCAATGGCCTGGTACTGGTCGTACAAGGCCTGTTGATCGCAGGAGAAGCATAAGGATATGAAGAGAACGACAATGAATCCTTTAAGCTTCGGGCTTATTTTCCGGTTTGTTGCCCGGTTTAGCTTGCTGCTGAGGTTTGTCATTATTCGCTTGCTTGTCATTATTGCCTTTAGGTTTTTGTCTGTTTCTGTTATTCCGGTTATTGTTGTTACGGTTGTTGTTACCGTTATTTCCGTTATTATTAGCGTTACCACCTTTGTTACCGTTGTTGTTGCCGGAAGGCCTGTTGTTGTTGTCGTTGCCCGGCTGTCTGTCGTTATTGCCCGGCTGCTGCCTGTCGTTGTTGTCGTTGCCCGGCTGTCTGTCGTTATTGCCCGGCTGCTGCCTGTCGTTGTTGACGGGTCTGTTACCGGCCTGTTTGTTGTTTGCCGACCTGTTGTTGCCGCCTTCGCCACCGGCAGAAGCGTTCGCATTGTTTCCGCCACCATTGCCGTTATTGCCTCCGTTGTTTCCACCGTTGACATTGTTTCCTGCCGGACGTTTTTTCTTCTTTTTCTTGACCGAGTCGAAACGGGTAACGCTGTCCTGGCCGAGAATGTCCTGAGCATCGCGTTTGGGCGGCTGAGGTTTGGTGTCGGCTTCCAGTGTGACCGGTTTGCTTCCTTTCTTATTCATATTGATCACGTCGAATGCACGTTCGGCTGTTATCGTTATCAGGTTCGCAGCAAATGACTTGTCGGTAGAATAAGTTATCTCGCGTTTGAAGATGTCTGTCTTGAAATGGTAGTAGTTGTTATCTTTCGTTTCAAGTACAATCTCCCTTGAGGGCAGGCGTTTCTGAGCTTCCACATAGGCGTCCACTTCGTAATTGATACAACATTTCAGTTTTGCACATTGTCCGGCGAGTTTCTGAGGGTTCATGGAAATATCCTGGTAACGGGCGGCACCGGTAGCCACTGAAACGAAGCTGGTCATCCAGCTGGAGCAGCAAAGTTCGCGTCCGCAAGGTCCGATTCCTCCGATACGTCCGGCTTCCTGGCGGGCTCCGATCTGCTTCATCTCGATACGTACGCGGAATGCTTCGGCCAGGACTTTGATCAGCTGGCGGAAGTCGACACGTTCGTCTGCGATGTAGTAGAAAATAGCCTTGTTGCCATCCCCTTGGTATTCTACGTCACCGATCTTCATGTTCAGTCCCAGGTCTGCTGCGATCTGGCGTGAACGGATCATGGTTGCATGCTCTTTCGCTTTCGCCTCTTCGTATTTCTCGATGTCGGTGGGCTTTGCCTTGCGGTACACTTTTTTAGGTTCGTATCCTTCTCCGGTACGTATATTGTTCTTTTTCATTTGAAGAAGAACAAGTTTTCCGGTGAGGGTTACCGTTCCTATATCATGTCCGGGACTGGCTTCGACGGCGACCATATCTCCTTTTTCGAGAGGTATTTTGGAGCTGTTCAGGAAATAACCTTTCCGGGTATTTTTGAATTGTACTTCTACATAATCGGTTGCATTTTCCGCATCAGGTACGTCGCAGAGCCAATCGTAGGTATTCAGTTTTGTATTTTGTATTTTGCTGCATCCCTTTTTCCCCATGCAGCAGCTTCCTTTATTTAGTTTGAAATCCATTTTCCGGTAATATATATGTTTTATAATGTGTATTGTACGTATGATACGTACAATTACGCAAAAATAGTCAAATATTCTCAGAGAATGAGCAAGGGATAGTGAAAAAACAAGAACAGGAAAAAAGTGAAAGGCCCCCAAGCCTGTATTTCTACCGTTTGGGAGCCTTTTATTATAAATATAGTAACAGTTTAGTCTACTAAGCCGTGACTTTTAAATACTTTGTGAATAGCTTCAAGCGCATAATCCAACTGCTCTTTCGTATGAGTTGCCATCAGGGAGAAACGGATCAGCGTATCTTCCGGAGCGACAGCCGGTGAAACTACCGGGTTTACGAAGATGCCTGCTTCGAACAGTTCCTTAACGATCAGGAATGTCAGATCGTTGTCGCGGATGAACAAAGGAATGATCGGAGTAGCCGTATGTCCGATTTCGCAACCCATGTTGCGGAAGCCGTCCAAGGCATAGTGAGTCAGTTTCCACAGATGCTCGATACGTTCCGGTTCGCTCAGCATAATATCGAGTGCCGCACCAGCTGCTGCGGTAGCTGCCGGAGTGTTACTTGCACTGAAAATGTAAGAGCGTGAATTGTGACGGAGGTAGTTGATGGTGTCTTTGTCTGAAGCGATAAATCCACCGATAGAAGCCAATGATTTACTGAAAGTACCCATGATCAAGTCAACGTCGTCGGTAACACCGAAATGGTTACAGGTTCCGCGTCCGTGATCTCCGAGAACTCCCAAACCGTGTGCTTCGTCAACCATGATGCTGGCATTGTATTTCTTTGCCAAAGCAACGATTTCCGGAAGTTTGGCTATGTCTCCTTCCATACTGAATACACCGTCGATAACGATCAGTTTCACTTTGTCGGGTTCGCATTTCTGGAGTTGTTTCTCCAGCGAATCCATATCGTTATGCTTGTATTTAAGTTTGGTTGAGAAAGACAAGCGATGGCCTTCGATAATGGAGGCATGGTCCAGTTCGTCCCATAAGATATAATCTTCACGCCCTGTCAGGCAGGATACTACTCCCAGATTCACCTGGAAACCTGTTGAATACACGATTGCGTCTTCTTTTCCAACGAACTCGGCCAGACGCTTCTCCAATTGGACATGGATGTCAAGCGTACCATTCAGGAAACGTGAACCGGCACATCCCGTACCGTACTTTTTGATCGCTTCAATTGCTGCCTCTTTTACTTTAGGGTGATTAGTCAATCCTAAATAAGCATTTGAGCCAAACATCAGGACTTTTTTACCGCTGATCATCACTTCAGTATCCTGATCGCTTTCGATCATTCTGAAGTAAGGATAGATCCCTGCTGCCATAGCTTTTTGAGGAGCATCGTACTTTGCTAGTTTCTCTTGTAAAAGTTTCATATTATTATTGAAGAGAATGATTTTCTCGCTTATTAAAATTCCATTATAGAATTAAGGGTTTGTCGTGTACATATTCACCTATGTTTCGGCAAATCCAGCCGCAAAAGTAGTAAAAAAATAACTTATAGTAGCCTTAATGCTTTAAAAGTTTTATAAAAGCATTATTTTTGTCGCTTCAATCTTTATAAACAGTTAGGATGGACGGGAAAAAAATAAAGGTACAGGCTATAATAAATCCTATTTCCGGGGTGGGATCGAAGAGAAAGATCCCTAAGATGATCGAGCGGATGTGTGAGAAAGGAGGATGTCCGTTGGAAATTTCTTTTACGGAATATCCGGGACATGCCAGCGAGTTGACCCGGAAAGCGATCGATGAGGGGGCTAATTGCATTATAGCAGTTGGTGGTGACGGTACGGTGAATGAAATAGCCCGTGCTATGGTTCATTCGGATGCCGTTTTGGGGATTGTCCCGAAAGGGTCCGGCAACGGACTGGCCCGAGAGCTTCATATACCGATGGATGCTAAACGGGCGTTGGACCTGATCATAAAGGGGCATGTTTCAACAATCGACTGCTGCAAAGCTAACGACCGTGTTTTCTTTTGCACCTGCGGGGTGGGGTTCGATGCGGCAGTAAGCCAGAAGTTTGCCGAGGAAAAAAGGCGCGGTTCTCTTACCTATATAAAAAATACGGTGGCAGAGTATCTGAGTTATAAACCGGAGCCGTATGAACTGTTGGTGGACAACCAAACGATCAAGGAAAAAGCCTTCCTGGTGGCATGTGCCAATGCTTCCCAGTACGGGAATAACGCTTTTATAGCTCCGCATGCCAATATACAGGACGGACGGATGGACCTGACCATTCTGTCTCCTTTTACGCCGCTGGACATAGCGCCGCTGGCAATCCAGTTATTTACGAAGCAGATAGACCGGAACAGTAAGATCAAAACGATGAAGGCGCAGCAGGTTACGATCATTCGCCAGAATCCGGGTGTCATGCATCTGGACGGTGAGCCGGTTATGGCCGACAGCCGGATCGATATTTCGATCATGCCGCAATCATTGCATGTGGTTACGCCGGAAGTCGTTTCCTTTACCGAGGAAGTCCATAATTTGTTCGGTGAAGTAACCCGCTTCTTCGATAAGAAATTACCTTACATTTTCAGGTAAAAATCTTTGGTCAGAGCAATATACTCCGGGGTATACTGATGCCGGGCTTCCTCGATGGTCAGTGTATTCCGGTTTTTTGTGTCTGTACTTGCAGGAGACAATTCGACCAGTAACCGTTTGGGGTGTGCTCCCGAAACGGGGATCACGTCCGTTTGCCTGCAAATATGCAGGAAATTCTTTTGAGCGGTTTCCTTAACCTCCTCCAGTTGCTCGTAAGGCAATACCAATGCTATACGCCCGGCCGAAGACAGTAATGCCCGCGCGTTTTCGACCAGTTCGGATAGAGGCAGGCTGTCCGTATGGCGTGCAACCGAACGTTTATTATCCGGACATTTCAGTGAATTGATAAAGTAAGGCGGATTGGAAACGATCAGGTCATATTTTTTCAGTGTCGTTGAGCGGGCGAAATCCGCACAGGAAGCAGGGATGACCTTTATTCTGCCGGCAAAAGGTGAAGCTGCTACATTTTCTTCCGCCTGGATGCAGGCATCCTTGTCAATGTCGATCGCATCGATGTCCGCACAGCTCCGTTGGGCGAGCATCAAAGCGATGATGCCGGTCCCGGTTCCTATATCTAATATGTTTTTGCATGAGGCCGTATCCGCCCATGCTCCCAGCAATACAGCGTCTGTTCCGACCTTCATCGCGCATTTGTCATGCCGGATGGTGAACTTTTTGAATTGAAAATAAGGATTTGCCATACATATTTTTATAATGTAAGGTGCAAAAGTAGCTAGAATTGCCTGAAAAGCTGTAACTTTGGCACGTTTATTGTATCAATCTACACAATTGATAGGGAAGAAATATGATGAAAGAAAGAATGAAGAGGTTTGCCGATGAGTCGTATGACGATTTGGATGATAATATTGGGATTGTAATGCCCATCCTGACAGAGTGTGATGTGGATGAGGATTTTACAGAAGGTATAGATAAAGTAGGAAAAGTCGTTCCTATTCTTCCATTGAGGAATATGGTTCTTTTTCCGGGTGTTGCCATGCCGGTCATTGTCGGCCGGCCTAAGTCTATGCGTCTGATAAAAGAAGCAGTCCAGAAGAAAACACTGATAGGCGTTGTCTGCCAGAAAGAGATGAATACGGAGGATCCGGGTTTTGATGACCTGTATACTACCGGTGTGATCGCTGATATTGTGCGTGTGCTGGAAATGCCGGACGGTACGACAACGGTGATTCTGCAAGGTAAGAAGCGTTTTTCCTTGGATGCCCTGGAAGAAACGGAACCCTATCTGAAAGGAAAGATATCCCTGCTGGAAGATAAGATGCCGGATAAGACCGACCGTGAGTTTGAAGCGCTTATCTCAACGATCAAGGATCTGACAATTAAAATGCTGGGTTCGTTGAGCGAACCGCCCCGCGATCTGATATTTTCCATAAAGAATAATAAGAATGTTCTTTATCTGGTCAATTTCTCCTGTAGCAATATCCCCAGCGGAGCAGAAGAGAAACAGGAACTGCTGCTGATCGGTGCCATGAAGGACCGCGCATACCGCTTGCTGTTTATCCTGAACCGTGAATATCAGCTGGTAGAATTGAAAGCCTCTATCCAGATGAAGACACATGAGGATATCAATCAGCAACAAAGGGAATATTTTCTGCAACAGCAGATCAAGACTATTCAGGAAGAGCTGGGTGGAAATATAAATGAACTTGAAATACGGGAGTTACGGGATAGGGCCTTTAAGAAGAAATGGCCGGCTTCTGTTGCTGAGATATTTGAGAAAGAAGTTCGTAAGCTGGAGCGTCTGCATCCGCAATCGCCCGATTTCTCTATCCAGACTCAATATGTGCAGACTATTATTAACCTGCCCTGGAATGAATACAGCAAAGATAACTTCAATCTGACACATGCCCAGAAAGTGCTTGACCGCGACCATTACGGGTTGGAAAAGGTGAAGGAACGTATCATTGAACATTTGGCTGTATTGAAGCTGAAAGGTGATATGAAGTCGCCTATCATCTGCCTGTACGGACCTCCGGGAGTGGGTAAAACTTCATTGGGTAAATCTATTGCTGAGGCGCTGCACCGCAAGTATGTGCGTATCTCGTTAGGCGGATTACATGATGAAGCGGAGATTCGTGGCCATCGCCGGACGTATATCGGTGCAATGAGCGGCCGTATTATCCAGAATATCCAGAAGGCCGGAAGTTCAAACCCTGTATTTATCCTGGATGAGATAGATAAAGTAACGAATGACTTCAAAGGTGATCCGGCTTCCGCACTGTTGGAAGTACTGGATCCGGAACAGAACTCGACTTTCCACGACAACTATCTGGATATCGACTATGACCTGAGCAAAGTTATGTTTATCGCTACGGCGAACAATCTGAATACGATCTCACAGCCTTTGCTGGACCGTATGGAACTGATCGAAGTGAGCGGATATATTCTGGAAGAAAAAGTGGAGATTGCCGCCCGTCATCTGGTGCCGAAGCAACTGGAGGCACATGGCCTCAGCAAAGGCAAGGTGAAACTTCCCAAAAAGACATTGCAGATAATTATCGAATCATATACCCGTGAAAGCGGTGTGCGTGAGCTGGACAAGAAGATTGCCAAGATCATGCGTAAGCTGGCGCGTAAAGTCGCTTCCGACGAAGCGATCCCGGCACAGATCAAACCGGAGGATCTTCATGAGTATCTGGGAGCGGTTGAATACAGCCGTGATAAATATCAGGGAAATGATTATGCCGGTGTTGTTACCGGGTTGGCGTGGACGGCGGTAGGCGGAGAGATTCTTTTCGTTGAGTCCAGCCTGAGCCGTGGCAAAGGTTCGAAGTTAACTTTGACAGGAAATCTGGGAGATGTGATGAAGGAATCTGCCATGTTGGCACTCGAGTATATTCATGCGCATGCCTCTTTGTTCGGTATCAATGAAGAGTTGTTTGAAAACTGGAATGTACATATCCATGTCCCCGAAGGAGCTATACCGAAAGACGGGCCCAGCGCCGGTGTGACTATGGTCACTTCGCTTGTCTCTGCTTTCACCCAGCGTAAGGTGAGAAAGAATCTGGCGATGACCGGCGAAATAACATTGCGCGGAAAAGTGCTTCCGGTAGGAGGTATCAAGGAAAAGATTCTGGCAGCCAAACGGGCAGGTATCAAGGAATTGATCCTGTGTAAGGAAAACCAGAAAGATATAGAAGAGATCAAAGCGGATTATGTGAAAGGATTGACTTTCCATTATGTGGAAGATATCCGTCAGGTGATCGACCTGGCTTTGCTGAAAGAGAAAGTAGACAATCCGTTGTTCTGATATAAAGGATAAAAAAACCGGTGCATCCAATAAGGGTGCACCGGTTTTTTTATGACTGATTGTTTCTTATTCAGCTTTTGCTTCTGCGTTTGTTTCTTCTTTTGCTTCGGCTTCTTCAGTGGCAGGTTCTTCTTCCGGAGTGAAATCTGTAATTTCGGCTCCGATCAGGATGTTATACCATGTCAATAATTTTTTGATATCGCTGGGATATACTCTTTCGCGGTCAAAATCAGGTAAAACTTCAGCAAAATAAGTACGCAATTCTTTTGTGTCGGAAGGTACTATGACTTTGGCTCCGTTTTCTTTATTTTTTACGATGGTAAGTACTTCGTGCAAAGGAACTTCTGTCTCGGTTGTATAGATAGCAATATCACCCAGCGAGATTACTTTATCTTTTGCGTACGCAGGTACTCTTTTCTTATCTGTCAGCGATTCGACAATCAGCATGTTCTTTCCGTGGGAAACCAATTTAAATAATCCCGGTTTTCCCGAAATAGACAAAATAGTCTTCAACATAATACTTCGTTTTCTAATAGTGTTAAACTTTAAAGCTGCAAATGTAGTATAACTATACGATTTTACCGAAGTTTGGGAGACTTATTTTACAAATCTGTTTCATAAAGACGCCAGAAATTTCTCAACCTGGGGAAGTAATGCCTGCTTATCGTCGTTGTAGATAACATAATCGGACCGGTCTCTTTTTACCTCGTCCGGCAACTGGTTGTTGATGCGGCGTACGATTTCTTCCCGCGGGGTATTGTCTCTCGCTACCGCCCGTTCGATACGGAGTTGCATGGGCGCATATACCATCAGGCTCTTGTCTACCACTTCGTTGAAACCCGATTCGAAGAGTATAGCCGATTCGATGGCACATATATCGGATGCCTGACTTTTTGTCCATGCTGAAAAATGACGGTTCACTTCGGGGTGTATGATCGCATTTACCTGCCGGAGATATTCCGGATTACCGAATATATGTGATGCGAGCAGTTTCTTGTTCAATCCTTTTTCTGTGTAAAGGTCTTCTCCCAATAATGCGGTGAGTTTTTCTTTAATGACAGGAGACGTGTCGGTCAGCAGTTTACTTTCCGTATCGGCGACATAGACCGGTACTCCGTATAAATTCAATAACGAAGCGACAACCGATTTGCCGCTTCCGATCCCGCCGGTTATTCCTATTTTAATCATGCAGATTGTTCTGTTCCAGGATAAATTCAATTTTGTCCGGGACAAGCGTAGTCGAACTAACCCAATCCGGTTTCTTTGTCAGCTGGATAGGTAAGGTGCCGGAGACGTTTTGTTCCAGATCTTTGAAAGAAAACTTTATTTCAAATGCATCTTCCGACAAGTCCTTGAAACGGGATAACGGAACGCTGCATGTTACCTTTGCTATGGAAGGAAAAGTACGTAATGTATAATGCGGAGGAAGGCCTGTACAGATGACAGGTATCTCCAATGTCTTTTCTGTAAACTCTTCAATAGGGATCGTTATGGTAACGCTTGTCGGATCATACGTCGCTTCACTGATCTTTTGCAGTTGTACGGTCCGTGTAATCGTTTTCGTCCCTTTCTTTATTTCGGTGAAGACGGTTTTTGCCTGGTTCAGTGTATCCAGTACGATGTCGCTGGCATATACACTGACTGTCG
The DNA here is from genome assembly GCF_023656785.1 of Parabacteroides caecihominis. Classification (NCBI taxonomy): domain Bacteria; kingdom Pseudomonadati; phylum Bacteroidota; class Bacteroidia; order Bacteroidales; family Tannerellaceae; genus Parabacteroides; species Parabacteroides caecihominis. The sequence goes on along the minus strand of NZ_JAMOKS010000018.1, from coordinate 119,729 downwards.
ATGGCGAGATCAGGATATTACCCGACACATGGAAGCCGGGATTTGTCTGGATAGTTCCGTCGAATACGACCGGGATATCTTTCTTTATCCGTTTACTGTATGCCGCTTCAATAGACTGGGGCTCGAAACCGACCAGCGAGGTCGTGGCAAGCAACTGTTTCTGTATGTCGCTTTGGATCGTTTTTTTGGTAATAGATAATGATCCGCTTTTCTCAGCCTGATTTTTCATATTCGTTTCGATCGGGGCAAACGATCTCCCGAAGGAATAGTTCAGCAGAACGCTTCCCTTATCCTTTACCTTGGCAATGATCTCCTGAGGGGGAGTTTCGGTAAAAGAGATATCCGGTGGAATATTCTTGTATCTGACCGGGATGCTGATTTCTATTTCATATTCCTGCTGAAGGCTTTGCAATAACCAGAAACCTAATGACAGTAGTACGAAAAAGAAAAAGATTAATGCTTCCTTCCATCTCTGACGACGCAGAAAAGCATTAATCTTCATCCGGGCAGACTTGAATGATTGATTAATATCAAGCTGCGGCATATTTTGTTATTTCTTATTTTTGCTGTGCGTCTTCTGAAGAAGCAAAGATAGAAGTTTTATCTACACGGATGCGTACTCCGTCTGAAATTTCTATCAGCATATAAGTATCGCCGATCTCTTTGATCTTCCCGTAGATACCTCCGGCTGTGATCACTTTGTCACCCGTTTTCAATGCTTCACGAGATTTCTGTATCTCTTTCTGCTTTTTCTGTTGCGGACGGATCATGAAGAAATAGAAGATCGCAACGATAACCACCATCATAAGGATGCCCGACCACTGTGACTGGCCTCCGGCAGCCTGAAGTAAAATACTAACTAAGCTCATAACTAACTATATTCATTTATAAATTTGTACCTATTGACTAGCTACAAATGTAAGTATAATAATTAATCTTTAAGCAATACCTTTTCTTTTTTTAACTCGGATACAATAGAATCCAGGATTCCATTGATGAACACGCCGCTTTTGGGTGTGCTGTAATATTTAGCCGTGTCGATGTATTCGTTGAAAGTGACATTGATGGGAATAGAAGGGAATGTCATGATTTCAGCCAGTGCAACCTGCATGATGATCAGGTCCATATTGGCGATACGTTCTGTTTCCCAGTTCTTCATATGTTTGTTGATACGCTCCCGATATTCGGCACCTTTCAGTAATGACTGACGGAACAGTTTGATAGCGAAAGACTGGTCTTCCAGATCCTTGAACATAGGAAGCAATTTCTGTTTGCCTTTGTTTTTTTCTTCGAACTGTTTGATTGTCTTCAGCGTGAATGTTTCAACGATTTCGATGTCGTCGTTCCAATAAATGCTTTTGTCCTCCAGGTACTCTTCGATCATTTCGTTACCACAGATTAACTTTTTGAATACGGCACGCCAGAATTCTTTGTCAGTCTCGTAAGAGTCGTTCTCATTATCCAGATACTCGTTGTACAGGTCGGAAGCCAGGATCAGATCCAGCACATTCTTGATGAACTCTTCATCGTTTACCCACGATAATCCCTGTTCCGCCACATATTTCTGGAGCGCTTCGTTTTCGGCAACCTGGGCGGTGAAACGATTGTTAACCAGACGGGTGTTGGGGTTCAACTCGGCGTGGGTCGGCATGTACTTGCTTTTTTTGGCGTCAAGTGTCCGTTGCTGTAAGTTGGTGACTTCGATAATTAGAAGGAGGAAGTAGTGATATAAGTCGTACGACTTCCGTAAGCTGAAAAGCAATTCATTTTCCGCTACTTTGAGGTCATTGTTTCCGTTTTGATAGAATGAATAAACTATCTGTAAAACTTTAATGCGGATTAAAATTCTGTTGATCATCGTTTGAAGGAACTACTTTATTATAAATTAGGTTGCAAAGGTAGTCATTCTTTTGATAAAAGGGCCCCGGTTTATTTAATTTTATAGGTGTTAGGCGTTATTTTACACTTTCAAACGTAAAATGAGATATTTTGATGCGTTAAAATAGTTGTTGTTTAAAAAAAAATGCACATATTTGAAGCAAGTTATGAATATTGGGTGGGTGTTTAACAAATGTTGGCTATATGGATGAGTCGGTGAAGAAAATACAGGTTGAAGGTGGCGATAAAGAGATTCTGTACTCTAAGGCCATAAAAGCAGGTAAGAGGATCTATTATCTGGACGTAAAGAAGAACTTGAAGGACGATTTGTTCCTGGCGGTGACCGAAAGTAAAAAGGTGCAGCCTAAAAACGGAACGCAGATCTCTTTTGAGAAGCATAAGATTTTCCTTTATAAGGAAGATTTTGACAAGTTTATGGAGGGTATGAATGATGTGATCAATTACATCAAGCAGCGTAACTCTGAAGATCTACAAGCACAAGCCCCGGATGCTGGGATAAAGACAGACGATGGTTCAGACGAGATAAAGCTGGACATCGATTTTTAAAAGGGGGGAAAATAATAACGAGCTGTTTTTCTTTATAAAGAAGAAACAGCTCGTTATCTTTTTATAGGTATCCTGTTGTAAAGGTTGCCTATTTTTACTGCGGTTTATGCAACCGGATGAATTGCTTCAGTAGGACATGCGTCAGCGCAAGTACCACAATCAGTACACATTTCAGGGTCGATATGATAGATATCACCTTCTGAGATAGCTCCTACCGGACACTCGTCAATACAAGTACCGCAAGCAATACAATCTTCACTAATTAAATAAGCCATTTTCTTAAACGTTTAAATTGATAACTATTAGTTGGTGCAAAAATAGAGTTTTATTTGTATTTCTGCAATAAGTTCTAATCTTTTTCGTTATAATTCAAAATTGATTGAGAGTTGAGACGTCTATTATTTCTATTATTGATATGCAGCCTTGCCGTCCCGGGTGTGATGGCGCAGAAAGAGAAGGTGAAGAATCAGCCGTATGCCGATTTGAAATGGTTTCATCTGGGATTCCATGTCGGATTGCATGCGCAGGATTTGTTGTTGACAAATACAGGTGTTACGACTGACGGTGAAACATGGTTTGCCGAAATCCCGACTTATTCGCCCGGTTTTAGTGTCGGTGTGATCGGTGATATGTATCTGAATCCTTATTTTAACCTGCGTTTCATACCTACAGTCCATTTCGGGGATAAGAAGTTTGTCTTCCGGGAACAGGCTACGGGTGAGGAGTTCACTACTTCCGTCCGTTCCACTATTCTGAGTTTTCCTTTGAGCGTGAAATTTTCGGCCCTCCGCCTGAATAACTACCGTCCTTATCTGATCGGTGGCGTATACGGAGCGATGGACCTTGGACGTAAGAAAGGGATGCCCGTTTTATTGAAGGCGGCAGACTTCGGTCTGGAGTTCGGTATAGGATGTGATATTTATCTGCCGTTCTTTAAACTCTGTCCGGAGTTGAAGTTCAGTTTCGGGCTGGTCGACCTGTTACAGAAAGATCGTAGCGACCTGACCGATAAGGACCTGATCAAATATCCGAATGCATTGTCGAAAGCTACCTCCCGTATGGTTTCGCTGACGTTTAATTTCGAATAAACAGTTCTATATAAATGTAGGCGGCAGGAGCTGCCAGCATCAGGCTGTCGAACCGGTCAAGCATTCCGCCATGGCCGGGCAGCACGTTGCCGGAATCTTTTACTCCCAACGTACGTTTCAGCAACGATTCGATCAGATCGCCCCAGGTTCCGAATAAGACAACGGTAGCCGACAATCCCAGCCAGTTATACCAGCTTACTTCCGGTGCATACCATGCCAGAGCCTGCGAAGCGCCCAGGACTACGGCTAAACCTCCGAAGAAACCTTCCCACGATTTTTTAGGCGAGATACGTTCAAACAGCTTTCTTTTTCCGATCATGGAACCGACCAGATAAGCGCCGGTATCGTTCAGCCAGATGAAAATGAAGATCGCCATAACGAATAACGGGGAATAAACTACTTTACCCGGGGTGTCAGGTATGGCTGCGATAAAGTTCAGCATCGAAAATGTCCCGGCACAATACACCTGTGCGAAAAGAGTGAATGCCCAGTTGTTGATCGGGTTCGGTGCTTTATAATATAACTCGGCAACTAATGTATATATAAGGAATAGGAGATAAGGCAGGAAAACGACGCCGTCTGTCAGTTGATTTGTGTAAGCGAAGGTGGCGGCAAATAAATAAACGCCTCCCAGCGAAGAGACAGCCCGTTTTATGGAAGCATCCTCATAATGCTTTACCAAACCATAAAACTCCCATAATGTCAATCCGGTGATCAGACTGAAAAGAACAAGAAAAGAGATCGGGTGGTAGCAAATTGCTCCAACCAGCACTGCAACGAAGATTATACCGGTAAGTGCCCGTTTTATCAGATTTTTCAAAACCGTATGTTGTTTTGTTCGTTTGTTGATTTATTTTTCGTGCAAAGATAAAGAATAAATCTAAATATAAACAGAGAGACCGGACAGTATCTTTACGAAAGAACTGTCCGGTCTCTTTTTATTTATCCCACATATGTTTGTCAGGCAAGATTGTCAGTCTCATTGGTACCTGCCGGTACAGCCCGAACTTTGTAGTCGCTTGATTGGGGAGTTGTTTCATCCGTTTTTGTTTCTTCGGCGGCAACTAGCTTGTCGTTGTTTGCCTTTTCCTGCAAATCCAGAATTTCCTGTGAGCGTGAGATCCAGGCCCGTTTGCCGAAGATATGCTCAACATCTTCCGTATAGATCACTTCGCGTTCGAGCAAGACTTGCGCCAGTTTGTTATGTCCTTCTGCGTGGTCGGACAGGATTTTTTTAGCGCGTTCGTATTGTTCGGTAATGATCCTTTGTACTTCCTGGTCGATCATGCGGGAAGTCTCCTCGCTATACGGCTTGGTGAATCCCCAGTCCTGACCACTCGAATCGTAATAATTCAGGTTAGGAAGTTTTTCACTCATACCGAAGTAGACAACCATGGCGTAAGCCTGTTTAGTTACCCGTTCCAGGTCATTGGATGCTCCGGTCGTTATTTTACCGAGGAAAAATTCATCTGCTGCACGTCCGCCCAGCGTTGCGCACATCTCATCGAGCATTTGTTCGCGGGTGGTGATCTGGCGCTCTTCCGGCATATACCAGGCTGCTCCCAATGCTTTTCCTCTCGGTACGATAGTCACCTTTACCAACGGGTTGGCATGTTCAAGGAACCAGCTTAATGTGGCATGGCCTGCTTCGTGGTAAGCAATGCTCTTACGTTCGTCCGCTGTTGTTATCATAGTCCGTTTTTCCAACCCCCCGACAATGCGGTCGACCGCGTTCATGAAATCATCTTTCTGAACGAACTTTTTACCGCCACGGGCAGCTATCAATGCTGCTTCATTACAAACATTGGCGATATCGGCTCCAGAGAATCCCGGAGTCTGGCGAGCCATGAACTCTGCATCAACACTTTCATCTATCTTGATCGGACGCAGATGTACGCCGAATATCTCTTTACGTTCGTTTAAGTCCGGCAGTTCCACGCTGATCTGACGGTCAAAACGTCCTGCGCGGAGCAGCGCCTTATCCAGAATATCAGCACGGTTGGTGGCAGCCAGGATGATCACACCGCTGTTTGAGCCGAAACCGTCCATCTCTGTCAGCAATTGGTTCAAGGTGTTTTCGCGTTCGTCGTTACTGTTCATGTTGGCATTTTTGCCACGGGCACGACCTACGGCATCTATCTCATCGATGAACACGATACATGGAGACTTCTCTTTGGCCTGGCGGAACAGATCACGGACACGTGACGCACCTACGCCGACAAACATTTCGACAAAGTCGGAACCTGACAGTGAGAAGAAAGGAACATCCGCTTCACCGGCTACCGCCTTAGCAAGCAATGTCTTACCTGTTCCCGGAGGACCGACCAATAAAGCGCCCTTAGGTATTTTACCACCTAATTCGGTATATTTTTCCGGATTTTTGAGGAATGCGACGATTTCTTCCACCTCTTGCTTGGCTTCTGACAAACCTGCCACATCTTTAAATGTCACTTTCCGGTCGTTATCTTTATCAAAGAGTTGTGCTTTTGCTTTGCCGACACTGAATACTCCGCCGGGACCACCGCCTGCACCGCCTGACATTCTTCTCATCAGGAAGATCCATACAACAATGATCAGGATGATCGGCCCGAAGGAAACCAGAAAATTCCATATGGCATCATCGCCTTCTTCATATCGTACTTGAGTATCAATATGATTCTCTGTCACCGCTTTGTCGTAAAAATCGGAAAATTTGTCTGCTGACGGTATTTTGACATATACTTTTGGGTTTGTGCCCAAAGTCGTGCTGTCACTTTTAAAGACTAATGCTTTCTTACCGCTCTTGACAGTGGCCTCCACCAGATTTTTCTTGTTGTAGACAGCCATTTTGTCAAAGACATTATCCTGGGCCAGTTTCTGGAATTCGGTCCATCCCAATTCTTTCGATGCCGAGGAATCGTTCGTCAGATACAGAGCAATAAGCATCATAAAAATTAGCCCGTACATCCAATACAGGTTAAACTTGAACATTTTAGGCTTATTGTTCTTCGGCACTTTATTAAACATGTCGTTTTTATTTTCCATACTTTGAATTCGATAATATTAATCCGGCTTAATCGAGATTCGGGATCTGGGTGACTTTAGAGTCAGACCACAGGGTCTCCAGATTATAAAACTCGCGTTGCTCCGGCAAGAATATGTGTACAAGAACCGTGCCATAATCCATCCCTATCCATTGGGCACTCTGGTTGCCATCGATAGACAAAGGTTTCTCGCCCGCTTTTTTGCGCGCGAAATCCCACACGGAATCAGAAAGTGCTGATACCTGAGTAGGAGTGTTCCCTTCGCATATGACCATATATTGGCATACGGCTCCGGATAGTTGGGTTAAATCTACGGTTACAATATTTTTGCCTTTTTTCTCTTGTAGGCCTTCAACAATTGTGTTTACTAATTCTTTTGTTTGATCCATTTATTTTTTATTGAATAATTTTCGAAGTTGCAAATATACTTCTTAATTTATTATCTGCATGCTTTCTCTATTTAATATATGTATAAACCCTGTAAATTCAAAACAGGAGAAAAAGAAAAATGTTTATTTTGATGAAATTTTTTCGCGAAATATTTGCAAGAATAAAAAATGTCCGTATCTTTGCACCCGTAATCGAGAAACATACTACTCGAGACAACAAAAACTGTTCTATGGTGTAATGGTAACACGTCAGATTCTGGTCCTGAAATTCCAGGTTCGAGCCCTGGTAGAACAACAACTTTAAAAATTACCCCTTGTAAGTTATGGCTTGCAAGGGTTTTTTCATTTACGGGGGACATAATAGGGGACATTTTGTTCTGATTGTTTACTCGGTTTCTATTTGGGTAGCCATTTTATCAGCATTCTCTTCCAATGAGACTTTTATATAATCCATCAAACTTTCAGCGGTAGTATGTCCGGTTACTTTCATTATTTGTATAGCGGAGTAGCCAAGTAAAAATAAATTTGTTGCACCGGTACGGCGTGCGGTGTGTGAGGTAATCAACTCGTATTTTTTTACCAGGCGCTCTTTGGTTTCACCACCTATGTTCTCAGTCAAAACTACTTCTTTGTCGATACCGGCCAGTTCTCCGATTTTTTTTAGTGCTCGGTTGAATGGCTGTTCTACTATTTTAGGTACTTTGTAATCATATTTCTGTAATAAGGTGTCAAGCTCTGGAAATAAGAAGGGGATCAATACGCGTTGCTTAGTTTTGATTTGTACTAAATCAATGACCTTGTTTCCGTTTCCTGTTGTTTGGATATGTTCAGGAGAGATTCTGCTGTAATCGCTGTAGCGCTGTGCTACATAACAACCGATCAGGAATACGTCTCTGTATTTTTCGTATGTTCCGGAAAGTGGTAAGTCTATCAACTTCTTCAATTCCTCAGTTGTGAGGTATATGTTATAAACTTTTTCTTTGACTGCTTTAAAGTTGTTTGATTGAAATATAGTGTTTTTACTTATTCCTTCTTCGAAAGCTGTATGTAGTACTGCTTTTATTCTTTTTATAACAGATCCTGTTGTATTGGTTCGGAATCCTATCTGATTACAATATTGGAGCAAACTGTTGTAAAAATCAATATCTATTTCTTCTATATTAATGTAACCTATCTCTTTTTCAAAATCAGTCAATAGCAATAGGTTTGATTTGTATGATTTGATAGTGTTGGGAGAATATTTTGTCCCTTTGTCGGTTAGATAAGTACCGTTTTCCATTCGGGTGACCACAGATGTAAAGTATTCGATGAAGCTAACCGGTTTTGCTTCTTCGATCATTTTGCGGCCTAAGAATTCTAAAAGCTTTCTCTGTATTACGTCGAGTGATACAGCATTATCTCTTTTTTGGTCAAGGATTAGATCGTTAACAAACAGATCAATCTCATCTAACCTGATAGAAAGAATGCTAAGCTCCTTTAGTAAGATGGGAGCAAGGTTTCTTAATAGTTTTTTGTTTGATATTGGACGCTGGTTTTCCTTATCCCAGTATTCCGGGATAATTGTTTCTGTTGTAGAGATTTTTAACCGTTTACCTTCCCAGTTGAGGAAGAGGTATATAAGGGTGTGTGTCTCTCTATTCGGTTCTTTTAATATGAATTTGGGCTCTAATCCTGCCATTTTACTTCGTAGTCATTCATGTTTAAATAATCATCTGGATCATCCCAATGTGAGATACCTAGTACTTTTCCTGTTTTGGAATCTTCCAATAATACATACTTATCTCCGTCGATGTGTATCGTATCCGGAAATGATGCGATCATAGCTTTTGCCTTGTCAATATTGAATACAGGGCATTCGATAATATCAAAACGTTCTATTTCCCTTTCTAGTTGTTTGAGTAGTTCTTCCTTGTCGACTTTCCAGAACTTCATTTTTTTGTTTGTAAACTTACCAAATGAGTACCAAAATTTAAAAGCACTAGCCGGGCATGAATTTTGTGGACCGATTGCATTAAGTTTACGGCATCCCCAACCCGGACAACGGTTATTGACCCAGCAGTGATGTTCTTTGTCCTCTGAACGTGTATATTGACCGTAACAGATGGCAATAGAGCGGTTATTCATTAAACATTTTTCCTTTTCCGGTAAATATATATTCAAGATTTATATTGTACCGCTCGTATGCCATGCGAATAGCATACAAGGGTACATTCATTGTGTTTTCAATCTCCATACGGTATATGTTAGAGGATGCGAGGCCGACGGACTCCGCAAATTGTTTTTTAGTTTTTATTTTCCTTAGTCCGATCAGCTGGTACATGATAGCCAGGAACCGGTCGGTTATAATCCTGTTTTCTGTAATCTTCTCGTTCGCTAACATATTATTTCGTTTTATATAAGAGATATAAAGCATTTATTTCTTTAGATGTTAATAATTGGCATATCTATTGGCAATAGGATATTTAGGGTTATATTTTTCTATTAAATCTTTGAATCCAGGAAAATCACAAGGGTGTGGATATATTTTGTTTATATCCTCTGTAATGTTTATGATTCTGTCTTCATCCGTTCTAGTTTGAATATAATAAGAAACTAATATTTTAGTCCCCATTTTATTATTTCCTCTACATTTTAGAATATAGGTATAAGATATAGCATCATTTACTTTATTTCTTATACTCTGTTCGATGGAATCTATTCCAGCTATTATTAACGAATCTTTCTTTATTTCTGAAAGACTACTTTCAATGGGTACATCCTTTTTAGATGCAATAGATTCATATTCAGATGCCATAAATTTAGAGTAGAGCTCTCTTTTATGGGTAATATTGTCTTTATAAGTGGTAGAATCAACAATTTCTAAGCTGACGAATTCGTAACTGTCAGGATCATTCATGTTTTTTGTGATCAATTCTTCTGCTTTCTGCCTGATAATATCATCCTGAGTGGTTTTCTTTTCATTACATGATGCAAAAGCAATTGTAATTAAGGATAAAAGTAAAAATGTTTTCTTCATGTTGTGTAATGTTTAATTAGTGATTTTTATTTAGGCACTTCTATGCCATGTTTTTTCTCATATTGTTTTACTTATTCTTTTGTTGTTTGACCACATTGAATAGTTGTGCTATATCTCTGAGGTCCACTGTAAAGTCTGGATAGATAGGATTGAAGGAATGACAGGTAATGATTCCTTTCTCAACATCATGGTCAACAATCTGTTTGAGTACAATCCCATCTGTCTTATGTACGATGACGAATGCATCCCATGCGTTGATATGTAATTTGCTTTTCCAGTAATCACAGCCTATTTCCCGGCAAAGCAAAATATCCCCTTGTTCATAGCTGTGCTTCATGCCGTCGTCCATGCTGTCGCCTCTGACTTCAAAGCTGATGTACTTACCTTTATATTCTTTGTCAACAATCCACGGGATTTTGGGAAGTGTTTCAATGTAGGCTACATCTGACCATCCCGCCATATATCCAGCTTGTGCATACTGATTTACGAGTGGAACCATCATAAGATATTCGTTTTGGATAGGGAGTGCTTCTTCTTTCTGTTCAGTTAGCATATTCCCTATGTCTGCTAGTAACCAAGATGCATTTATATTCTCAATTGAGTGTATTATGCTCTCTAAGAATTTAGCAGAAGGAACACTTTGTCTACTTCCTAATATATTGTTTACGCTAGTGGGCGGTTCATTTATCGCTTTTGCGAATTGGTTTTTATTTCCGTTAAATAGCTTATCTACAATAGTTTGAATTCTTTCCTGTATCGTCATGACTCAATTGAGTGTTAAATAATATCAATTTCAAGAAATAAAATCCTCAAAAGAGTTGTTTGTAAAACTCAATTGAGTATATTTGCAATGTGATTAACAACAAACAATAATCACAATACAAAGTAAATAGCAAATATAATCATTCAAAATGACTAAATGTAGTCAATTTGATAAAAAAGTATCCGATATGAGACCGTTAGATGACATTAGAATTGAATTTAAAGCTGACGAAGAACAAAATTCATTTACGATTGAATGCTATAGAAATGGCAAGCTAGTTTATTCTGAGATGATGGAGGTAAGTATATATATGAAAATGTGTATGTATGAAAATCCTGTTCATAAAATAGTATCTTTCCTAAATCCTCACTCATTTAATACCGAAGAGTGTAGAGATAGCGACAGAAATGTCAAGAAGCATTTTAATCCTTTTGGCGTATGGTTCCTCAAGCTCTTTGGAAAGTACAAGAAGCTCAGCATTTAGCTTTTCTATGTTGGCTTTAAAGAGCTCTTCTTGACCGACGAATCCGCCTCTACGGACAAAATCATCAAGTTCGGCTCTTTTGGTTACAGAATACCCTCCGAATTGTTTAATGAGGCCCATTCTGTCAAGTTGTTCAAGGATCATGTAAAACTCATTTTCTGTTACATTAAGTCCTTTTACGGATTTGTAAAATATAGATGAACTGATGTGATCCATAGACATAATGTAGGCAACTACTTTATCTTTTTCTTCTGGAGTAATCATGCGATCTTTTATTTATTGGTTAAATTCTCTATGGTACGAGAAAGGCTCTTTACAGTCTCAGATAAGTTACGATTGGTTACAAGTAAATCATCACTTGAATTAGATGAAGAACTTTCTTTACGCAACATATCGCCTTTACCTGTAAGAAGCCAGTCTGTTGATATTAGATCAAATGAATTTATTATTTTCAATATTGTGTCAAGACTTATTTTTCTATCACCATTCATTTGCTGATTAATGGTGACTTGGTTAGCTCCTATTTTTTGAGCAAATGAGTTGACACTCATGTTGTAATGACTTATAATTTGTTTTATTCTATCTATCATATTGAATTTAATATTAAAAGTTAATTAAAGCAAATGATATAGATATTATCTTCAAATGCTTTTATTGTTAATTCAAATGAGTTATATTTGCGATGTGATTAACAACAAACAATAATCACAATACAAAGTAAATAGCAAATATAAGAAAAGTAAATAACCTGATATAGTCAATTTGATAAAAAAGTAAACGATATGAGTAACAAGATTGAACTAATGAAAGCGGAAATTGAAACTTTAGTAAGCATGACAGAAGAAGAAGCATGCAGAGAGTATAACGTTGATAGCAAAGTAGAGGCTGTTCAGTACATCATTGATTTCTGGGTGTAGGAAGGAGGTAGCCATGAATGAATTAAGAGATATTTTAAAGATGGTACAAGTGGTACAATGTGAATGTTTCGGAACGGAAGTTACGATTGCAATATTCACTAACCAGAAATATTTTTCAGTCCATGTACAACGTGCCGATCGGGATTATGAGGTTGTCTATTCAGACAAATTCTATTCAACTGAAACATTGGCAATAAACACGAAGAAGTTTGCTGGATTGTATGCCTTTGTTGTTGATGAAGCTTTTCGCATCGGATATACACTGATAGGAAACAAATTTACCAAAGTAGAAAACCGCTGTGAAGCAGGCTAATGATTGACTAAAATAAGGTTCAGCCGGGTGAGAGTCCCGGCACACGGGCGGTCAGTAATCTGGGATGAAACATTACAGAGTGCGCACGATGTAAAGAGGCTGGTTCGATACCGGCACCGTCCACATTGAAAACGATCTTTGACGTACTACGAGATATGATATGTAACCGTTAAGGCGTGTAGGCACGCTGGTTACGAGTAAATAACCCACTAAATGAGTCTGCGATATGAAGGAGAGAACACCAACCTAGAGCAGGCGGTCACAAGTGTAGCGGAGTAAACAAAATTATTTGACAATATATTCATTTTTCTGCCAGGCTTGTTACCGGGTTCGACTCCCGGTTGACCACACAAATCAATAATAAAATTAATTATGACTACACAAGAAGCAATTGAATTTATCCGTATAAACAAACAGTACGGAGATAAAAAGGCCATATGTGAACTAGCTGGTGTATCACACCAGACATTTAATACTATGATGAAACATGAGAAAGGCCCTGATGAAGAGAAATGGTATGATGCCGAATACAAAGTATTGTGTGAGGCTGTCGCGTATCTAAAACCTAAAGTTGCTCAACGCAAAAAGATGGCGGAGGAACTTAAAAGAAAACTGTCTCAAATATGATTCCGTTAACCGCTTCGGAAACGGATGCAGTACTTTATCTGGCAGAACATGAGGTTGTAAAAGTGGCAGCCGATAAACGTTGTGTATCGGAACACACAGAAAAAAATCAGATAAAGTCGGCAATGGCTAAACTGGGTGTAACTACCCAGATTGGATTGATAAAAGAATTCTTCCGGTTGATATATGGGATTGAATTTAATCTGCAAGATGCCCGGCAAGTGTTAGCAATCTTTTTTCTATCCCTCTTTCTTTCGACATTGGGAAACTTGGATCAAGTAGGTAAGCGCAACCGGAGAATAAGAAGAAAAGGTGAAACTGAATTAATCATGGAGATATTATGAATAAAATGGTTATGCTGGCTGGTATTCCCGAGTTTGAATACTGGTCAAAAGTTAAGGATATATTGAAAGAAGTTGTTTCCGAAGAATTGTCGGACGTTCGCAGGCAATTTGAAGACCGTTTGATAACATTGAAAGAAGCCGCTCAAAAGTTAGGGGTAACAGACCGGACAATGAATAATTTGGAGAAACGTGGTGAACTGATTCCTACCCGAATAGGGGCAAAGGTAATGTATAAAGAGAGTGATATAACACAATACCTAAATCGAAAATCACGATGAAACTACTATTATCATTCCTATTCTTTTTCCTGTCTTTCGGATGCTTATTTCTTGTGTGTAACGCAGATAAATGGGAACCAGGAAATGTCTTGTTCTGGGCGTGTATATTTGGAATATCGGTCGTCGTAACGGAAAAACAATTGAAGGAAAAAGAGAATACTAAATAATATTACTAACAAATTAATTTTCAAGCTATGAGTTTATTCAAACAACCTTCCGAACTGGAAGTTTCTACAACAATCAAAGCGCTGATCTACGGACAGCCAGGTCTTGGTAAGTCAACATTAGGTTTGTCTACCCCTTCTCCGGTATTATTGGATTTTGATGGAGGTGTAAAGCGTGTGAATGGCGCTTTTCAGTGTCCGACGTTACAGGTGAAAAATTGGGACATGGTGATTGAGGCATTGCAGGAAGATTTATCTCCATTTAAAACAATCGTTATTGATACTGCCGGGAAGATGCTGGATTTTATGTCTGCCTATATTATCAAAAACGATCCCAAGATGGGCCAGCGTGACGGCTCCCTTTCTTTAAAAGGCTATGGAGTTCGTAAGACAATGTTTATCAATTTCCTTTCCCAATGTTCAATGATGGGTAAACATTTAATTTTTGTCGCTCATGAACGGGAGGAGAAAGATGGAGAGAACCGGATTGTCCGTCCGGAGATTGGCGGATCGTCTGCTGGGGACCTGATTAAAGAACTCGATTTGGTTGGTTACATGCAAGCGATTGGAAGTGAGCGTACAATTAGCTGGTCACCTACAGAGAAATTCTATGCAAAGAATACATGTAATCTCCCGCCCATGCAGAAGATACCAATCATTATTGATGCTTCCGGCAATGTTACCGGACAAAACATTTTCTTATCAAGTATATTCGATAGCTATCAGGCTTATTTGAAAAAGCAGGCAGATATCAGTAATGATTATGAGGCTTTGATTGATGTGGTAAAGGAAAATGTAGAGTTGATTGTTGATGCTGATACCGCCAACAGTGTCACTGAAAACATGGGAAAGCTACAACATATTTGGGATAGCAAACTGAAAGCCGGTCTGATGATCCGGGATAAATGTAATAGTCTGGGATTAAAGTTGAACAAATTAATTAAGAAATATGAATCAGCCGATGCCGCAGCAACAGCCTAAGTATAAATTCTACCCGTCTCTTTTAGATCAGTTTGAAAAGTATCTGCATGTTGATCGTGAGTTTGAGAGTTTTTTCAATCGAGACAAGGAGACAGAAGAATATAAAAAGACGTATGAAGAGATAGAGACTGAAATGAAGCAGTCTCTACTCGACAGTATTAACCGGGTTCCGTTCGATTCAGAACCCGCGGATAAGGGTACAGCATTCAATGATATTGTTGATTACTTTATCCACAACAAGCCTGTCAAAACTCAGATAGTGGAAGATATCAATAGTGATACAATTACAGCGACATACAACAACAGAACGTTTTTATTTTCATATCACTTCTGTTGTAAAGCTGCTGAATACTTTCATGGATCAGTTAGTCAGTTGTTTGTTAAAGCCGTTCTTCCTACAAAATACGGGACCGTTGAGTTGTACGGATACATTGATGAACTGAACCGTAATAGGGTGTACGATATTAAGACAACTTCCCGGTATGAGTTTGGAAAGTACTCAGAAGGTTGGCAACGACATGTGTATCCTTATTGCCTTATCTCTTCCGGACTAGTCAAAGACATTGATTCTTTTGAATACACCGCTTATCATTTGAAAGGAGGTACAAGCCGGACACCACTCATTACCGGAGTACAATACCCAGAACTTTATAAATACGATCATCAGCAAAGCCAGGGGCTATTAGCCCGGCATTGTGAAAGGTTTATTGAATTTTTGGAAGTGAACCGGGATCTAATCACTGATAAAAAGATTTTTGCTGAAATATGAAAACACGATTTGTCAAGGAACAAGGAGTAATCAAGTGGCAAGGTCAGCCGATCGAGCTTCTCTTTAATCTTGTTGCCAACGGTGAATATACGCTTGAAATAAAGAAGAAAGTCAAGAAACGCACTGTTGATCAGAATGCTCTTATGTGGCTGTGGTTTACTTGTATGGAAGATGAAACGGGAACACTGAAACAAGACTTTCATGATTACTACTGTAAAAAGTTCCTCCGGCGAATCGCGGTTATTAACGGCAATGAGGAAATTGTCGTCCGGACTACATCGAAACTTAATACGGCTGAAATGACTGTATTTCTCAACAAAGTACAGGCGGATGCCGCTAGCGAATTCGGTATAAGGTTACCGTCTCCGGACGATCAATATTTCAACTCATTTACAAACAGGTATGAACACATAAGGTATTAAGATGGAAAAACAGGTTAAGATTGGGAATCTCGCCCATGAACATGAGAGTGAAACCGCTAAACAGACTTTAGTAAAATCAGTAAAAGCCACTGAAAAAAGGTTGTTGAAAGCGAAAAAATTAACCCGGTTAGTGATTGGTTCTGCAATAGTAATGACCACATGTCCGGAAAAGTATAACACATTAATTCGTTGATAGTATGGAAGAAAGAGAACCTAAAATTAAAAAGGCCGTTTTGAATGGTCGTCAGTTGACAGTAACTTATACGGAGTTCCGTCCGGAGGGTGACAAGGATATCGTTGTTAAGTCTGAGATACCGGCACATATTGATTGTACAAATGCTTTCAAGAAACTGATTCCTCATTTTATTCTTCTCACAGAAATGAAAGAATCCGATAAAGTAAGTCAGCGAGCTGCGATTGTTGGAATGGATAATCTGATCGGTGACGACGATGATTTTAAGAATGCTGATGTTTACGGTATCAAAATGGGAAAGAATGATAGTAGTACCGATACAGTCATTTTGATGGGTGAACGGTATCTTCAAATTGGTGGTTCAGTTGATTTCAGTTCTCCAGCTCAGGCGTTGGAATCATCGGATAGTGAATTTGAATATCCTTATATTAATGAATTGAACCTGGCTGTACAGGCAGTGATTTATGAAGTAAAAGAATATTTGTTCAATCAAAAATTTGCTATCACTCAAACGACGCTAGACTTTGAAGCAGTACCGGACGCTCCGTTTGAAGCCGGAAAAATGGTAGATACGGATACCGGAGTAGTTACTCCGATCACAGTTGAGAAACCGAAGCGAGGACGTAAACCGAAAAATCAACCTCTTGCAACAGCAGCAGCATGTTAATCCAAGAAGACGAAAAGAATTATTTCCTGCAATTTAAGTATCATCCGCTAATGGTAGATGTTGTTAAACGTATTCCTGGACGGAAGTTTGACAGCAAACTAAATATGTGGGTGATACCTAAAAGTTTCTATCCACCTGGAAAATATACTCAAAAGGCCTATGTCGACATTTTTGCTAACTGGGCTGTGAAAAAAGGCTATGAGAAAAGCGTACAAAAAGGAGCTCAGGCTTCAAGACCGGACGTTCACTATACGCTTCCTCCGATGCCGGAATTACTTTCACCGCATGGGCTAAAGATAGAACCTTTCCCATATCAGAAACAAGGCATTGCCTACGCTTTACAGAAAAAGCGGTGTTTCTTTGGGGATCAACCAGGTTTAGGAAAAATGGAACCTTACAGTGCGCTAATTGCCACTCCATCGGGATTTCGGAAGATGGGGGATTTAAGGGCAGGAGATGAGCTATTTGGACGGGATGGAAATGTCTATCATGTTACCGGTATATTCGATCATGGAGTAAAAGATGTATATCGGTTTACATTCAATGATGGTGCTGTATGTTATGCAGGTCTTGAGCATTTGTGGAATGTCAGGGATGTGAATATGAGAAAACGTAATCAAGGATGGAAGACGATGAGTACGGAGGATATTTTAAAAAATGGACTTAGATGGAATATTTCACCAAGCCGCAAAGCAAGTGGTCGTAAGCCAATATTACGCTGGGAAATTCCTGTATGTGATCCGGTTAAGTATCCGCATAAGAATTACATAATGCATCCATATATCCTTGGCGCTTTGATTGGTGATGGAAATTTATGCAATGGTGTTGTTTGTCTCAGTAATCCTGATATTGACAGTGACATTCACCAAAAGATAAAAAAACTTCTTCCTGATTACATGCGATTAAGAGGCGATAATATTGCTACTTGTCCAAGATACTGTATATGTAATTCGGATGGTAAGCATGTGAATCATTTTTTAGCCGAGATCCGTCGTTTGAATATTGATGTCAAATCGGAAGATAAGTTTATACCTAACGAATACTTGCATGGTGATATAGAACAGCGTATTGAGTTACTTCGTGGTCTGATGGATACAGATGGGTCTATCACAAGTGGAAGGGTACGAATGATCTATCACTCAATGAGTCGCAAATTATGTGATAATATTGTAGAGTTGGTTCAATCGTTAGGTGGCTTGGCTCATATAAGGGAATATGATCGCACGAATGAAGGAAAATCTATCGAATATCAGGTCATAATTACTACGCGGTTTAATCCATTCAGTACAGTGCGTAAAGCTGAGCGATACAAAATTCAGAGAGGAAACTATTGTTCACGTTATATAGAGAATATAGAACTGGATAGGCAAGAAGAGTGTCGGTGTATCAAGGTTGATGCTCCAGATGAACTGTATTTGACAGATGAATTTGTAGTAACTCATAATACCCTGCAGGCTATCGGTACATCTTTTATAGCAAAAACATGGCCGGTATTGGTGATCTGTCCCGCCAGTCTAAAGATCAACTGGCAACGGGAATGGAAGAAATTCACTGGAAAAGATGCGATTATCCTTGATGATCGGAATAAAAACAACTGGCACCGGTATTACGAAATGGGGTGCTGTGATGTTTTCATTACGAATTATGAATCATTGAAAAAGTTTTTTGTTGAAGACTTTGCCGGTGGTGTAACCCGGTCGATTAGGTTAAAGCCGGTAGCCAGTTTGTTTAAGTGTGTAATCATTGATGAAAGCCACCGGTGTAAGTCAAGTAAGACACAGCAATCAAAGATTTGTTACAAGTTATGCCAGGGAAAGGAATATCGTTTCCTGCTCACTGGAACACCTTCGATCAATGGTCCGGGTGACCTGATCCAGCAATTAAAGATTATGAATCGTTTGGATGATTTCGGAGGATATAAGAGTTTTGAAGCAAACTTTATGCAGGGACCACGGCAGGCAAGTAATTTGGAGATGCTAAACTGGCGATTATGGAATACCGGTTTCTTCCGGAGGGAGAAAGCAAAGGTTTTGGATCAGCTGCCGGATAAGATGCGTCAGGTCGTGAATGTGGATATCACAAACAGAAAAGAATATCAGGATGCAGAACATGATCTGCTTAGTTATCTGGCTGCTTATGAAAATGCTGATGATGAAAAGTTACGACGGGCCGAACGTGGTAAAGTGATGGTACAAATGCAGAAACTCCGACAAATTGCAGCTAGAGGAAAAATATCGGCAGCCGTAGAGTTTATCCAGGACATAATTGATTCCGGTGAAAAGTTGATTGTTTTTGCCTTTCTTAAAGAGGTTGTACAGGAGATAAAGAAAGTATTCCCTAATGCAGTTACCATCGTTGGAGACAATACCAGCCAGGAACGACAGGGTGCCGTTGATCGGTTTCAGAATGATCCGAAATGTAACCTTATCATCTGTAATTATAAATCGGCAGGGGTAGGTCTTACATTGACAGCTAGCAGCCGTGTTGCCTTTGTTGAGTTCCCGTGGACGTTTGCCGACTGCGAGCAGGCGGAAGATAGAGCGCACCGTATCGGTCAAAAGAATAGTGTGAATTGTTATTACTTCCTTGGAAAAAATACAATTGATGAATCGATATGGGATATTATTCAGACAAAGAAAGACATAGCAAACGATGTAACCGGGACAGATGATCAGGTACCGGAGAAAACTGTCGATGCAATGATTTTGAAAATGTCTGCTAAATCAGGAATCAAGAAAAGTGAAACAAGCACGTCCCCGTTCGATCGTCGTCTGGATGGTGCATTATTCAGCAATGCAATATGAAAGGTGAGGCAGGTTTGCAATCTTCATGTATAGAGTGGTTCAATCTACAATTTCCAAAAATGAAACTGCTTCTTTTCGCTGTTCCGAACGGTGGCCGACGTAACAAGATAGAAGCGGCCAATCTCAAAAGGCAGGGTGTCCGGGCTGGTGTTGCTGATCTTATTTTACTTTTTCCTAAAGGTGGTCACGGTAGCCTTTGCATAGAGATGAAGTATAAGAAAGGTACGCAGCAGGATTCGCAGAAGGACTGGCAACGTGTAGCGGAAGCGGCAGGCAATAAATACGTTGTCTGCCGGTCATTGAATGAGTTTATGAAAGAGGTCAAGAACTATTTAGGTATTGAGCGATGAATTATATTGAATTAATAAATCGGTTTTGGGAATTGGATGAGCAATGGCAATTCTCCTGCTGTGAAACGAGACTGTATTTTTACTTGGTAAAAACAGCAAATCGTTTAGGCTGGGCGGATAACTGGACGCATAAAGATGATAAAACATCTGCTAATGTGGGAGTGTCATTAAATACAATGAAAACAGCCAGGAACCGGTTATCTCAGGCGGGTTTAATTAAATTTATTTCCGGTGGAAAAGGTCAAAAAGATAAAACTAGGTATCAAATTTTGACACCTAACTTAATACCTAACCTGACACCTAACTTAACACCTAACCTGATACCTAATCAGACCCCTATAAATAAACTAAATAAAACAAGTAATAATATACCCCCTATAATCCCCCATGAAAACAATTTGCCTTTTCCGGAAGAAAAGCCGAAAAAGAAATCCAGTAGGGCAAAGAAAGAATTTATTCCTCCAGTACTGGACGATGTATTAAAATTCTTTTCCGGCAGCTTATTGCCAGATTGGGAGAACCAGGGACGGTTATTTTTCTCTCACTACAATTCCCAGGGCTGGCGTAAAGGAACCGGCGTACAGGTTACTGACTGGGATAGTTTAGCAAACAAATGGATTTTAGACGAAAAAATTAAACGAGATGCAAGGAGTACAGGAAGTAAGACAAACAATCCAGCGTCCGGTAACGGATACGCCGGAAAATAGGATTGACCTAACGGCCTATAAGAAATTGTTTCTTCGGGTAGCAGATCACTATTCCAAAGGCACATTCGTAATCGACGAGCGAAACAGAGCGATCGTGTATTCCCTGTTTCTGTATTTCCTGAAACAACCGGGATCGCTCGATATCCAAAAAGGTTTGTGGTTAGCCGGTCCGGTCGGTACCGGGAAATCTACGCTGATGTATATTTTCAGCAGGTTCATGCAAATTTTACAAAGAGGGTTCCGAGTGTATGTGTGTAGCCGGATTACGACAGAATATGCAATGCACGGAGATTTGAGTCGGTATTTGGATAATGCCGGATGGTCTTCATTGGGCCCGGTTGATATGTGTTTCGACGAGTTCGGCCGTGAACCGATCCCGGCAAAATATTTCGGGAATGAGTTGAATGTGATGCAGCATATATTTCACATTCGGTACAGCTATTGGCAACAGTATGGATTAAAAACCTATGTAACAACAAACCTTTATCCAAATGATGTAGAACGTAAATACGGTGATTATATCCGTGATCGACGTGGTGAAATGTTCAACCTGATTGAGTTGAACGGAGAAAGTAGAAGATAACTAAACTAAAAAATAATATCCTATGAGAACAAAAAGCTTTAATGAAGTAATCGCTGATTATTTGAAACAGCGGGCAGCAGAGGACACATTATTCGCTCCGAAGTTTACTAATCCAAAGAAGAACATTGATGAATGTTGCCGCTATATTTTAGGAGAAGCCCGTAAGCGCGGTAATGAAGTGGTAATGACTGATGATGAAGTGTTCGGCTTAGCTATACACTATTACGATGAAGAGAATATTAAAATAAATGTTTCTGGAGGACACAGAGTTTCTAACACTCGCCAGGTTGATAAGCCAAAGAAAGAACCAGTTCAGTTGTCGGTATTTAATCAACCGCCTGTTAAGAGTGCGAAAGCTAAGAGAGAAGAAAGTAAGTTACAATTATCTTTATTTGATTAAGCTATGAAACCGAAAACAAAATTGCAGAAGCTGGTTGATGAGTTAAGAGTGAAACTTCCGGTGATAACAGAGAAGCAACGTCGGTGGGCTGTTGAGCATTGTTTTGAACATACGGGGTATTTATGTAAAAAGACAGTTTGGTGTACAGAATGCGGTCATACATGGCAACCGCCTGAAGGACATTTAATATTAGTCTTGACAGAGGTTATTTGCCCTCATTGTGGAACAAAACTAAAAGTTTCAAGTAGCCGAAAGAAAAAGGAGAGTATAAATGAATATTATACGGTGATCACTACTTGTAGAGGCTTTCAAGTTCTTCGGCATTATGTCGCACGAAAATTTTGTAGAGTTGGATATCCTACAACCTATGAGGTTAATGAGGCTATACAGAATTGGATATCACCCGAAGGAAAAGAAGTATTGGTGTATCGTTCAACAAAAATGAGCTTCTTCTATATTGACCTGTGGGATTGGAGTTCTCCGATGGAGATTCGGAGTCCTTCACACAACCGGCAGAAGTATGATATATTTGCAAAATTCATTTATCCGGGTCGACGGTACATTCCTAACATCGCCCGGAATGGATTTAAAGGTTATTTTCATGGTATTACTCCATTAACCATCTTTACTCTATTACTTTCAAATAGTAAGGCTGAAACCCTATTAAAGGCAAAACAATATGATATGTTGCGTTTTTTAGGCCAACGGGGGGCTGTGTCTTGTTGGCCATCAATTCGGATCTGCTTGCGAAATGGATATATTATAAAAGATGCTTCTATGTGGACGGATTATATAAATATGTTGAGCACTCTAGGGCTGGATATTCTTAATGCAAGATATGTTTGTCCTACTAATCTTAGAGAGGCCCATGATAGAGTAGAGAAAAAAGTTCGTGTTTTACAGGCCAAAAAGAGATTAGAAGAGCAGAGACGTGAGGCGGCTGAATATGAAAAAAAATATCAAGAGTTAAAAGCTAAATTTTTCGATATTGAGTTTTCTGATAATTTGATCAAGGTTTCTGTATTACGAAGTGTCCAGGACTTTTTAGCGGAAGGTGCGATCATGCATCATTGCGTGTACAGTGCAAAATACTTTTTGAAAGACGATTCTCTTATACTTTCTGCCCGTGTAGGAAATGAGCGTATTGAGACAATAGAGATATCGCTTAAAGAGATGGAGATAGTTCAATCTCGGGGAGTGTGTAACAAAAATACAGAGTACCACGATCGAATAATTGCGCTTGTAAAAAAGAATATGAACCAAATCCGTCGTAAGCTGACGGCGTAAATTTGTAATAGTTATGAGATATGTTCCTGTTTTTGGTAGAAATATTGACAGCTATATTCAAAAAAGATTGAATAACAAAACTCATTTGATTTGCACTTTCGATAGGGAAGACGGTTTAAAATTATACATACTAGCAATAGAAATAAATATGAGACTTGAAGATAATTCCCTTATGCCCTGGGGAAAATATAAGGGTGAGAAAATGGCAAATGTTCCGGCTACATATCTGATATGGCTATACAACAATGAGAAATGTAATGCAGAAGTCCAGGCATACATTGAAGATAACATGGATGCTTTAAAAGAAGAAATCAGGCAATTAGGAGATAAAAAAGATGAAGCTAAAAGATATAGCAAGCCAATTGGCTAACCGGATAAACCAACCAGCCGTAATCGAAGTATATCTTCGACAGGTATATGCGAAAGGTTTTATAGACGGAACCAAACAATCTCCCTGGATAAGCGCGAAGGATAGATTGCCGGAAGCTAACACTAAAGTTCTTACTAAAGGAACTTATGGGTTCCTTATTTGTTCCCTCTCAACTTTGGACGAATGGGAAACGGGGGCAAACGTTAATGAAGAAAGATTAGCCATAACCCACTGGATGCCTATACCGGACTGCGAAGAAGGCTAAACGTTTGCTCGCCTCATTTATAAGGTGAGTAAACATGTAGGCTTTGAAAATTAAGTATTAAGTCGATATTAAAAAGAACATAAATGTATTTATTGAAGGATTAATGCTATCACGGAAACAATAAGTGTTACTATTGCAATAGCTATGTTGATATAAGAGAACTTTTGTGACTGTTTTGAGTTCCGATTAGCGTTGTGTTCTCGTTTAATTTTTTGAATGTCAGCAGAGTAATGTTCTAATCCTTTGGTTGAATTATCTTCTTTACAAAAATATTTCATGTAGTATATAATGTTGGTGACTTATACAAATAATATTTAAAAAGTGAACCGTGCCGGATTCGAACCGGCGACCTCTGCCCTGTCAAGGCAGCGCTCTAAACCAGCTGAGCTAACGGTTCAGTTTCGCAAATATAATAAAAGTTATAAAATAGTAGATATGGAAACAAATGAGAATTTCAATTTATGGTGTATTGTCGAATTATTCGGACATAACCGGATAGCAGGCAAATGTAGTGAACAAAACATTGCAGGAAATAATTTCCTTCGGGTAGATGTTCCGACGACTAGTAAACAGTCCAGTTTTACCTGCTTCCTTTCAGCCAGTGCAATCTATGCAATCAATCCTGTTACGGAGGAAGTTGCTAGGCAAATCGCGGATAATTTACAGGTTCAACCTGTGAACGTTTGGGATGTGGGCCATTTGGTAGATCAAAAGCTGAAGGCATTGCAAAAATGAATAAAAAACAATTTATTGATTCCGGATTAACGGTTTCTATTAGGAATAATTTGGAATCGGTACAAGATGGAACTCCTTTAGCTTTAAATCACAAGAATAATGAATATTAGAATCAATGGAATGTTTACATGTTAAAGTTTGAGGATTGTTACATTTTATGATTTACAAGGTTGCAGAAAGACAATATAAAGTTTTATATTTGCAAATAAATACAAATATCATGAGGGAAAAGGTTAAATTAGAAGGTTCAGATAAAGAAAAAGCATATCAATTATGGGAACTCTTGAAAGAGAGAAGTTTGGATAAAGAGCAATTGGAAAAACTAATTCCAATGACGAATAGCTTTATAACCGAATTTGCCAATTGTATTCGAACTCAAATTGAGAGTGAAGAAAAGAATCATAAGATTTATATGGAATCTATGGGGAGACTGGCAGATCAACTCAGTTCTATTGTTGCAGATGGTCAAATTTCACCAGAAGAACGTTTAGCTGTTATAAATCTAATAAGTAAGATCAGTGATGATATTAAAGAGGTACAAAAGGATAGAAATGAGAAAGATTTTAAATTTAAAACTTTTCTTCTAAGTATACTCGCTCTTTTTGCGATGATAATAGTTATATTAGCAGGAGGGCAGAATAAAAAAAATCTGAAGGGGTAAATTAAAGTGAATTTTATATAAGATGGAATATAAATAGTATAAAAACTAGGCTGTAATTTTCAATGTGTATATATCGTTCTATCGTATTGCTAGATATGTGGAAAAGAAGTAATAATTAATGTTATGGTTGATATTGTAATAACAAGCGTAGAAGATCTGTTGGATAAATTGAACGTATTTCCTGATATTGATTTTTTTAGAGGGCATTCTTCGATCGAATATAAACTTATTCCTTCTATTGGAAGGCTTTTTAGTAAAAAAGAGGATATCATACCTCATTTTGAATATGAAATCTTTGAAGATTTTAAGCGTAAATATCCGCTATTTACGGATATAAGGCTTCAATGTGATTTTGATATTCTTTTTTTAGCCCAGCATCATGGTTTACCAACTCGACTTTTGGATTGGACATATAATCCTTTAGTAGCTCTATATTTTGCATCTTGTTCTAATTTTGATAAAGACGGTTGTATTTATCACGCATTTCCAAGTAAAGCTATTTCTCAATATGAAAAAGGTTGGGATCCATTCAATGTTAATGAAAATTTGATAGTAATACCTAAATTAATGAATATAAGATATAGAAATCAGAATGGATTATTTACGATATATTCTCAACCTCATGTAGAGGACTTGTCGAAAATTGTATACAGATATATAATTCCGGCGCATTGTAAAAAAACAATTCAGACAAAATTGAAAAAAATAGGGTTTACACGTTCTTTTATATATCCATCATTAGATAGCTTGTGTTCTGAAATAGTGGATATTCATAAAGATAGATATTCCCCTTATGAGTAATGAACTATGTGAGATTATCAAAAACATATATAGTATAAATACTAAATACGGGTATTTTAGTATTTTGAATGATTGAAAATATCAAATATATGTGCAAAATATCATATCGTATATAAATGATATGGTATGATATTTTTTTCCCTTATATTTGTCTTTATATAAATCTTTATGTATGAGTAATATAAAGATTGATCCAAATAACTATCGTATCCATGATGATAAGAACAAACGTCTGATCCGGAAAAGCCTTGAAGAATGTGGCGCTGGGCGTTACTGTTGAAAAGCATTGATTGTAGGGTGCTACTGATGGTTTTATAAATGATCATATTTTTCATTTACTGTATTAATGAATCTTACATTATAGCATTTCTTGAATTCATATAGCTTTTGGTTGGACATAGTATCTATTTGCATCATTATGTTATCGTAGCTGTCGTTACCATGATAGGATATATATACCTCTTTCTGTGAAGTATTGTTGGATTTGTTTGTATAAAAAAAGAAATCTCTAAAATAAGTATGATCAGTTTCTCCTAAAGAATGTCCAAAAAATATTATGCTGTCTGATATTTCTAAATAGTTAGAAATATCTATTGGCGTAAAATTTATATTATAGGATTTTTTTAAGAAAATATGTTCTTTTTTTATGTTAGCCTTATCTTCTACTCCAAATATAATATTTTTATTTTCTATGGAACCATGAACTTTTATTATCTCTTTTTCTGGATATAAAATCTTTGTTGTAGGAGTATAGTTAAAATCTATAATTACAATATCCATTTTGCATAGGTCATTAATAATTTGGTATGCGATTGATTCTTTATTGATTTTATCATATGGTAAACTTGAAAGATAATCAATTAAGGAAGCACTAAGGTTTTTGAAATCTTGTTTTACTTGTTTGGGCTGAGAATCTGTTTTTGTAGAATATTTTTTTAATTCATTTTCGATATCAATCCAATTATATAGTTCTTGCTGATTAAGTAGATATTTACATAATTGATTGTTGTTATTAACTTCCTTTTTGAAGTAGTCGCTTTTTATAAAGTCACAGTATCCTGTTTTTAGACCTAGATTTAAATCAAATCCATTGCCAATGATAAGTAAAGTTTTATTCATTGAATTTAATGCTCTATGGTTATCTATTACAAATATACGAAGTAATTTATATTATCTAATAAATGCTAGATTGTTTTTTGACATATGTGTCATATCGGATATTAAATATACAATATGATAAATTATTCTTATATTTGTCTTTATAAGAATATTAGATATGGCTGCATCGAAGAATAATCAGTTTTGGAAATTGAGGAGTAAACATGGAAGAGATACCCTTTTCTCTTCTCCTGAGCTCTTATGGTCTGCAGCATGTGAATATTTTGATTGGTGTGATGAAAACCCCTGGTATAAAAAGGAAGCTATCAAAAGTGGAAAGAAGACAGGGAAATGTATCGATGTGCCGACACAACGTCCTTATACCATGACGGGGTTGTGCTGTTATCTTGGATGCAGTGAGGCATATTTCAGACAGTTTGATACTAGTAAGCATGAAGATTTTTCTACGGTCATTTCCCAGATAAAACAAATCATAGAGGTTCAACAACGTGAAGGTGCTATTGTGGGGGCTTTCAATGCAAACATTATATCTCGTATGTTGGGAGAGGTTGATAAAGTAGATGTGACGACAGGTGGTAATAAGTTACAGTTTACCGGTTTCAACTTTCTTCCGGTAACCCCGAATGTTGAACAGTTAATAAAGCAAGCAGATGAATGAAAGTAAATTTAAAACAGCGGCTTGCCTACAACTATCTAGCGGATAGTGAACATAAATTCATCCTGTACGGCGGTGCGGGAGGTGGTGGAAAATCTTGGTTAGGGTGTGAATGGTTGATGCAATGTGCCTTTCATTTGCCTGGTACACGCTGGTTTGTTGGTCGTAACAATTTAAAGGACTCACAGGCTTCAGTATCGGTAACGTTTGGTAAGGTTGCACAATATCACGGGTTTACCGGTTACCGTGTCACAAACGACGGAATCAAGTTCGACAATGGTTCGGAGATCGTTTATCTGGATTTGACTTATTATCCATATAAAGACCCAATGTATGAACGGTTAGGATCGAAAGAGTTTACCGGGGGATGGATAGAGGAAGCCGGAGAGATCAACGGTCTAGCTTTCGAGATGCTGAAAACTCGTACAGGTCGACACTTGAATGATCTCTATAATATCCCGTCGAAAATACTGATAACCTGTAATCCCAAAAAGAACTGGCTGTACAAGAGATTTTATCAGCCCAGTAAAGCCGGTAAGCTCAAAGTACCGTATGCATTCATACCGGCATTAGTACAAGATAACCCGTTTGTCACAGAAGACTATGTTGATACCCTTCGTCAGACAGAAGATAAAGTAACGTATCAACGTCTTTATCTGGGAAAATGGGAGTATGACAGTGATCCGAACTCTTTGGTTGATTACGATGCCGTGATGGATTGCTTTACCAATACCGGTACATTGATCGGAGGGAAGGCTATAAGTGCCGACCTGGCAATGAAAGGGCGAGATCACTTTGTCGCGGGTTACTGGGAAGGCTTACGGGTTTCAATCGAGATTGATAAAGACAAATCATCTGGTCGGGAGATTGAAACAGATTTGCGAAAGCTCATGGTTACGCGTGGTGTCGGCAGGTCCCAGACGGTGGCAGACAGTGATGGTTTAGGAAGTTATTTGGAGAGCTATCTAAACGGGATCAAAGAATTTAAGAATGGTGCATCTGCATTCAATAATAAATATGCGAACCTGAAAGCCGAATGTGCATACAAGTTGGCCGAAATGATAAACAAACGGCAGTTGCAGATCATTTGCCGACCGGATCAGGCGGAACACATTGCTGAAGAACTACAGCTGTTGATCGCGGCGAATGTAGATAAGGATACCCGGAAAAAGGATATCATCAGCAAGGAAGCAATGAAAGGCATTACTAAGCGGTCTCCGGACTATTTAGATATGCTGATAATGGGAATGTATAGACTTGTTGCCCCGCGTACGGGTAACTCAACATATAACTGGTAATGAAGATAACGAGTAAGACTACTATTGAAGATGTGATTCTGATGCTAAAAGGTATTGACTTTTGGGATCAGCTGGAGACTGTATTTATTCCGGCGAAAATACCAGAACTGACATACGGCCAACGTATTGACTTATCCTCCATGAATACAAGGTATGACCTTCTGTTTATTCCTCAAAAAGTATTGTTAGGACTAGATGAGAAGGAGGTGATGAGTAAGCCTTTTATTTCTGTCTACAACTATGGTCTGTCTGTTTATCAGGAACTGGAACGTATGACAATCCGTGACGAAAAAACATTCAAATATAATCCGACGGCGGAAGAAGTAAAAGCAGGGTTCTATGGGATCGATCACGGTGTTTTTGGCGTTGTCGATCGGATTGCTCAACGTTTGTCTATTTCTCATGAAGCAGTATTTGATTTGCCGGAGAGACGGATATATGCAATGATGAAGATCGACTATGACAACGGAATGTATCAAAGGAGGTTGAACCAAATAATAAGTAAACAGAAATGACAGTACAGGATAAATTGAAACAGATTGCAGAATCACTAGGAGTACCGTTCGTTTTTGAGGATTGGACCCTGACTAATGTGGAGATTGACAGGACACCACTTCCGGCCGTCGTGTATGTTCTTCCTGCTTCCGGGGAACTGGACTTTAAGAATGGAAATATCCGTGACAACCAGAACGGGATACTGGCATTCTTAGATAAAGTCGAGTTGAATGGTAACGGTCAGGACAATGACAGTGTTGTTGATCGGATGAAATCATTAGCCATGAGATTTATTGTGAAGTTGAACGAAACGGGATACTTTGAACCTTTGGGTGGAGTGATGAAATACCAGGTTGCATATAATAAACTCAATGCAGTGACATCAGGCATTGTCTTTGAAGTGACATTGAAAGAGATAACCGGAATATGTGAACGTAATCTATGAAAGAAGTGCAGAACATAATATTTGAAGAATTGGAGGATCTTCGGAAACGAATAATATCCAATATTGACAGTACCGGGCGTAAAGCGTCTGGTCGTACTTCTGGCTCCATGCATACAGATATTTCAGAGAATCGTGGGATATTGTTCGGACGTATGGCTTTTGGTACGTTGGAGACTGGACGTAAGTCGGGTAAGGTTCCGGCAGGATTTTATCAGATCATAAAGCAGTGGGTAATTGATAAAGGTATCTCTTTCGATAGCCAGTCTGAGCGCAATTCTTTTGCTTATTTGGTTTCCCGTAAAATAGCCAGGGAAGGAACACAGCTTTACCGTACGGGCGCCGAAGCCGATGTATATACAACGGAGGTTCCGGAAACAATTGAACGCATAAAGGATCGTGTCGGCTTCTTGATGAGATTGGAGTTTGAATCTATAAAATTGAATAAATAATATGGCAACAGTAAACGTACCAACGGATACGCAGTATGTTTTTGATCCGGTTCTTTTCATAATGGAAGGAGCAGGGGAGTATGATATCACTATTGAAGGTGTGAAGACAAAAGTGTCTGCAATAGCTAACACTGTTGTGTTTGATGCATCAGGACTTTTAAAGTCCTTGTTCACTATTGATACGTTGTCAAATGGGATGGTACGGAAGAATGTTGCCTGGTCCGTGGTGCAAGCCGGTGTATCTCTCGCTTCCGGAATCTTTGAAGTTGTCTATGGAAGCAATAAGGTTGTCAATTTCTCCGGAGACGGGGCACATATCACATTACGCTGGATTAGCCGTAGCGGTGAGTTAGATTCATACGAATTCTGTATTCATCAGGACAGCCGGAAATTGGAGAATATTCAAACGGCCGGTATCGGAGGATTGACTTATAAGTTGGCATTTGATCAGATAAATAAAATAACCCTGTTTGCAGCTATGGTAGACCGGGAAACATTTGAGAGTTTCACCGCTATACAGGAAAGTGCCATTGTGCAGGCCTCTGTGCTTGATGGGTGGTTGAATGTAGAGGTTGAAGCAAAAGAGTATAAACGAACAAAAGCCGCATTGCAGGATTTTGATATAACAATAGTGTTACCGAATGAAAGATAAACTATTCATTGATAATGTAGAGGTTGATTTACCGGAAGGTGGATCGGGTGTCGTATTGAATCGTGCTGTGAGTAAGCCGGCTGATATGTCAACAATATTGTCTGGTTATTCTTATACTATCCAGCTTCCTAAAACAGCACATAACATTCAGACGTTTGGTTTCTCAACGGAGGTGAATGTAGAAAGTGACTACCCACATGTAGAACACACAGCAAAAGTAATCAGGGATGGTATCACTCTGTTTGATGATGGTGTTGCAGTCGTTAAATCAGCCAGTAAAACAATTGAAGTTCTGATCAAATTCGGAGGGAATAAGCGGTTGACAAGTCTCAATGATTACAAGCTAAAAGATATTGATTTAAAAGATATTTTTCCGGATAGAGGTTTGATCCCGTGGGACTATAGTGTTACAGAAACGGATTTTGTAAAATGGGTTCCAAAGTTAGACGGAATGCAAAGACAGCATCCCGAACATTTGCGGCCAGCAGTTCAAGTATCTGCATTATTTGATATGATTGTTGGGCAGTCGTTTGTAATGAATAATGCCTATCGTTCTGTTATTGAAAAAATGTGGTTGATGCTTCCTACAACAAATGGGAGTGAGGAAGTTGCAAGGGACTTAGCTTTTCGTATTACCGGTAGAATACCAGCAGTGAATATATCGCCAATGCGAACATGTGATATTTTACCGTATATGACAAATTGTATTGTTGATGGGTCTACAAGATTGTATGATTTGATGTACGTAATGTTACCAGCTAGCTTTGTGAAAATCCCATTATCAGGAAGATATCACATAAAAGGGACTATTAAACCTGGAACAGAAGGATGGTTCGATGGATGGAAATTCGGAATATATACATTAGGAACGGAATTTGAAGAGGGGGTAGTTCCTATGTATGATATCTTTGAAACTAAGATGGTTGTGTTGGAGAATCAAAAACTGGAAATAGACGAGTATAGGGATTTTCCCGCTGGTGATATATGTTTTGGATTATTTACTGCATTATTAAGCCGGAAATATTTTGATATTGATTTGACTATCTCTTTTGCTCCGGAGAATGAAAAGGATTATTCCCAGACGGCATTCTTATTGGATTATCCTATCCGGGAGAACCTTCCGGATATATCGACGATGGACTTTATAAAGTCTGTCATGGGGGTGTTTGGCTTGATGGTTGAACAGCAGGGAAGTGTTTTGTCATTTTATAATGTAGATGATGTAATTCTGAATAAATCCGGAGCGATTAATATTTCAAAAATGCTTATCGATAAAAAAGATGATAAGCTGGAATATTCCTATGGATTGACTAAAAAGAATATGCTGAAATATGCAGAAGATGATTTGGTCGATAAATCGTTCGGAGCATATACGTTTACAGCAGACACGTACGATAAGCTGGAGAATACGGTATATCAGTCTCCTTATGCTGCTACTGACAAAAACATTCCTCTATATACTTATAAAGTTGAAGAAGGGAAAGCAGAATATACTTTGAATAAAACGTCAAAGTGCCGGTTATTGTTGGAGAATGGGACCGTTGCGCTGGAAGTTTGGGGGAAATGGATAGATGCAGATATGAAAACTGTCACTTTCCGTTCATTTACTTTTGAACCTTTGAAATATGACAACCTGGTCCGTAGATATTGGACGGGGTATTTAGGTGTTTACGCAAATAAACCGAGAATTTCATATCGAAAGGCAAAACTTGATCCGACCTTTTTCCCGAACCTGTCTTTTTGTAAGCCATTGTATGCAGATGGTAATTATTATATGTTGCTGTCTGTAAACAACTATACGGAAGTAGGTAAGGCTGATTTAGAACTGGCCCTTATTGATGGTGTAGATGTAACGGGAGAGGGTGAGACTTCTTTAAAGAATACAATTTTAGTAAATCCGACAACTCCATTGAAGTTTACATCTACTGCTGTGGCCCTTTATACAGCTGCGGCCTTCTCTTTGTCGGTTGCTACTGCAGAAGGAAAACTGATCCGTGAATTAGATGAGATAGGTTCATTAGGTGTAAATTCTTGGATAGCCGTCGATACAGAGGATGGGGATGCCAAAAAATTCAATTTGCAATCCTTTCATAAAGATATTGATGGTATGTATCTGAGAAAAGATATTCCGGATACAGCGTATGGTGCGATTTCTTTTGAAGATATGGCGCAAAGTACATTGTTTGCCGAAGGTTACGAATGGGGAGCCGGTTGGGGGATCAATAATGATGGATTAGGCTGGTTTGGAGAATTGAAGGTTCGGGATAATGTTTATATCGGTAAGATGTCCGGTTCTCCTTCGTCTGCCTCTGGTATGATGGGTTACGGTACTATACTGGATATGCAAAAAGCGTCTGGGGAATTTGATTATCTCCTTGCCCGTAAAGAGTTCCGTGTTAACACAATGGTCGTAAATGAAACATTGGGACTGAATGGCAATCGTTTTGTATCCGATTTCAATAAGATCGAATCAGTTCAGGAACTTTCGGATCGTTACCGTTGTAAGATTGACAAGATCGAAGGAATGATGTACATGAATATGCGAGGTGACGATCTTATCCGTTGTCAACAGTTCTCAGGTCTGTCATCCCATTATTATTATGGAGAGGTATTAGGAGTTACAGAAGATTACTTCGATCTTAGAAAGCCTCTTTTAGATGGTCATTCTGTGCCGATGGCCGGTGATACGGTATTCCGTGCAGGTAACGATTCCGATCCAAATCGACAGGGTGTAATCTATTTGGCAACATCGGATACAAACGCGCCTTATATAGACGTATTAGATGGTCTGACTTCTCCTGATATGATTGATAAAACAAAGGTTCGTATTGGTAACGTATCCGGGATAACATCAAAGTATAAAGGCAATTTAGGACAGTTGGGTTATCATCATGGTATTTATATCAAGGGCGGTATCTTCGAAGAATGTGATATCTACCTGGAAGATGGAACAACTGTTTACCAGTCATTCCAGATTATAAACGGGAAGTTGGAAAGTGAGATATCTTCTATCAGGGATGCTATCAACGATAACGGTAACAATATCCTGTCCAATCCGACTTGGACGGCAGGACTGGATAAATGGGACTATACTCAGGATATCAATTTATTCTCTGCAACAAATGGGTGGCTGTGGTTTAATGCGGCTTTCTATTCTGATAAAAAGAGTTCAGTAGAGGTGATCCGGGACAGTGTATCCCGCGTTCTGCGTATGTATAAAAGCGGTATCACACAGGTTAATGGAAACCTGCAAAGCCGAGAATCTGGTACATACGTGATGCGTATCCGATACAAGGCTATAACAGCGGGAACATTGACTTATGGATTCTCAGGGAAAGAACTTTATAAGTCAACCCAGGTAACAGCCACAACAGAATATCAGGAAGAAACAATAACAGCAGAATGGGATGGTACTGGGGATTTCTCTTGCACTTACTCCGGTGACATATACATAAAAAGCCTTACGGTTATTTCAGATAGGATTGCAGCAATACGGAATGAATTCGAAACAAAGATCGAACAAACGGATCAAAAGATAGA
This sequence comes from Parabacteroides caecihominis, assembly GCF_023656785.1. Lineage (NCBI taxonomy): Bacteria > Pseudomonadati > Bacteroidota > Bacteroidia > Bacteroidales > Tannerellaceae > Parabacteroides > Parabacteroides caecihominis. The sequence goes on along the minus strand of NZ_JAMOKS010000018.1, from coordinate 85,233 downwards.
ATTACTTGCTACGCGTGTCACTACAACAGAAGAAGGTGTAACACAGGCACAAGCGAGCATTTCTGTTATGGCTGATGAAATTGCATTGAAAGCCACAAAGGATGAGTTCAACGCTTTGGGCAGGCGGGTTACTGCGAATGAAGCTTCGATCACTGTAAATGCGGATGCTATTAAACTAAAGGTGTCCCAGATTGATTTTGACAGCTTGGGACGTCGGGTTACATCAGCGGAATCGTCAATAGAGACAAATGCTTATCAAATAAGTTTAAAGGCTTCTCAGTATTCGGTCAGTAGTTTGACTGGTCGTGTATTATCTGCGGAATCGGCCATACAAATCAATGCGGATAATATCAGTAGCAAAGTAGCTGTAACTGATTACACCGGGACGAATATTGTCAGTATGATCAACCAGACGGCTGATGCAGTGAAAATTATGGCATCAAAAGTAGATATTCAGGCGTATAACTTGAATATGATCCGGAACTCGGGAGAGTGTCAGAACACCGTTTACTGGCAGGTAGACGGTGGAGCTTCTAATTTATCAGTATCGAATGGTTCTATTTCTGTTAATTTTTCAAACATTTCCGGGCGGTTATACAATCGAAGCCTGGCCGGTATTCAGTTGTTGGTACGCAGGAAATACACATTACGAATTAGCCTGTATTCTTCGGTATCTACAACTGTTACAGTATGGATCGGACCATATCAAACCGATATACCAGTATCGGTCGGAGACAGAGAATATACATATACGTTTACTGTATCCAGTAATACGGATGCTCAATTCTTTTGTATGGCTTGTTCGACTTCCTGTAGAATGATGGCACACCGAATAAAGTTTGAAGATGGTGAATACGCAACTCCCTGGACACCGAACCCGAACGATTCGATCTATTCTCTTGACTCCGATCTGGTAGCGGCTTTAAACGGTACGACAATTTCCGGAGGTTTACAGCTGACGACAAAGATAAAACTAGGACTGTTGTCGGGTGGTGTGTGGACTGAACAGGGTGGTATATCTGCGAACATTGATAATATCATGTTGTGGGCGGGTGGTACCTATGACCAGGCAAAAGCAGGGAATGTAAAGACTATACTTCGTCATGATGGCTCTTTAAAAGCAGAAGGAGAATTTGAGTGTGGTTCAAAAACAGGAAATAGATGTTTGTTATCCGGTGACGGACGATTCAGAATGTTTCGTGGAGAGGTGGAAATACTAAACTTAGGGTATTTTGTAGAAAGTGATACATACTACTATCCTTCATTGAGTATGACAAGAAAAACAAGTTCAGGAACTGCTTTTGGTGGAGTGACTTTAAGTCCTACAGAATTGCTGTTTTCCAGTCCGGACGGGCTAGGGTGTCTGTATGGAAATAATAATATGATATTTAATATAAACAAATTCCCGACTTCTGGAAGCATGGTAGGTGCCGTGTATAGGGATGGGAATACTTTAAAAATAAGAACATCATGAAAGTAAATTTTAATGTAGCGTTTAAGAATTTCGATGGATCGGATATCACAGAACCGTATGAAGTAGTAGAAAAGAAAATAGTTGATGGAAAGGAAATGGAAGTCACGAAGACAGACTATCGTCCTAAGATGATTTCTGTCATGGTTGCATCTGTGCTTTTTATCGGAAAAGAGTGCAAGACAGTTGAAGAGAAGATGACAGCCTTTAATTTATCCCAGCGTATTTATAAAGCAAAGGGAGCTATTGAAATAAGTCCTGAAGACGCTGTTTTAATCAAACGGCTGACTGCCGAATCTCTCATTGCCGGGGCTTATGCCCAGGTAGCCAATTTGGTAGAAGACAATATTAAAAAGTAATGTTATGGAAATCATATCAAATAAAATTAATCAGATAGCTACAACAGAAGTTTGTCCGGGTGTAATTAATACTTACACCTATTCTCAAGATGTTGGACAGCCGGTAACGGATATCCGGATCGAAATATCTAAAAACGGTAATAAGGTTGCCGGAGCTAATTACATGGGTAGTTCTAATCGACTTTTGATCGACGTAAATGATTACAAGTTTCTGACACCCGGAGAGTGCAAGGCGGCTTTGTCTGCCATGTTGGATGATATTGAAACAATTCTTGCAGATGAAGATCGTATACAATAACATATTGCCTGTTAAGGGTTTCACAGCTATGAACCTTTTCGGAATAATCTTTGCCCGAAATGAGTACAAACCCCTTGCCCGGCGAATACAGAATCATGAAGCTATCCATACAGTTCAAATGAAAGAAATGTTGTACATTTTCTTTTATCTCTGGTATCTGGTGGAGTGGTTGGTTAAACTTTTTCGTTATGGTCGGAATGCTTACGAAAATATCTCATTTGAAAGAGAGGCTTATACATATCAGTATGACTACTCTTATTTAGAAAAACGGAAAAAATATCATTGGATTAAACGACTATGACACAGGAAGAATTTGATAGTTTAGTTCAGCGGGTAACGAATGCGTTACAGGGAAGTTCAAAGATGGTAACCGATCTTAGGGTTGTAAAATCCTCGGTTGGCGTTAATCTTCTTCCGGGAATACTTAGTGGAGAACTTGTAGCCTTGGAAGCTGCTTCTTTGATGGGTACGGATGGCAAAACCCCATTATTTGAAGTTGGTTCTATTTCTTCCGGATTGGACGCAGATGCCTCTATTGTGCTGTCAGGAACAGACCCATCCGGTAATCCTATTTATAAAATAGGTCTTGTACTGCCTAAAGGAGATGACGGTGCAATTCCTTTTTTGGAATTTGGAAGCATTTCAACAGGAGAACCAGATACGGATGCGTCAGCCACTTTTAAAGAAAATGGAACGACAGAAGATGGACGACCAAAGTATAAACTATTCCTTACTATACCACGAGGAAGTAAAGGGAATAAGGGCAATGACGGAAAAACTCCGGTAATGGAAACTGGAAGCGCATCAAAAGGACAAGAACCGTCTGTGTCTATAATTCGTAACGGTGATGATCCATCAGGTAATCCAAAGTATAAAATAGACTTGGTTCTACCACAAGGTGATGCTGGTAAAAATCCGGTTCTTGAACTTGGAGAAGTTATGACAGGTGAGCCAGGCTCAGAGGCGTCTGCCGTCTTTATTCCGGTCGGACAAACCCCAGAAGGTAATCCGAAATACTCTCTGAAACTGACCATTCCTAGAGGGGATACGGGATTGCCTGGTAAGGGTTCCGGGAATGTCTCTGTAAATGGCTCTGATTTAATCAGAGGAAAACAATATCTTTTTGTTCCTTCTTCCGATGGAAGTACAGAAGGTTCTTTTGTTGAGTATATCCCTTTTAACGATGCTGAGTTGAGGGAAGAGATAGGACGAAATCTACAGTTGGCAAAAACATATACCAACGAACAGATTGCAGGTATTGTCCAATTCGACATAAAAGTAGTCCTGGTACTGCCGGATACAGGAGTTAAAGGAACGATCTATTTAGTTCCAAAAACAGGATCAGGAAACGACGTTCACAATGAATATATCTGGAATGAAACTTCTGGCAAATTTGAATTGATTGGTTCTACTTCTGTCGATTTGTCTGATTACTATACAAAGAATGAAGCCAATGGACGTTATGTCCTGAGAGAGACAGGCAAACGTCTTATAACAGATGCAGAAGGGACAAAGCTAGATGGTATTGAAGCCGGTGCAAATAAATATGTTCTTCCAGCCGGAGAAGGTTACAATTTCATTCCGGCAGGTGGGGCAGTGGGACAGGTTTTAACAAACACTGCTCCAGGTGTAGCTGAATGGGGAAACTCAAATAGTGAATATATCGAAATAGGTGATGTTACTCAAATAAATAGAGTACGAACCACTAGTGAATTGGATTGGGGTTCATTTATAAACGGTAACACAATAGAGGATATGGAAAGGGCATATCAAGAAAATATACCTATATATTCCCGATCCGAAGGTCCGTATCATTCATACAAGAAAGGTTATTCCCGATGTACTTCCATCATGCAAAGATATGATGGGGAGGTGGTTCATTATTTGTTATCTTTTGTCATATCCGAAGGTGTTACAAATTCTGACAATATATATCATTATTTGCTGGATTTGAGAGGTGTAACAGGCGATGGCTGGCGGGATGCTACTGTAAGGGCAGCATGTACATACGCCAAGACGGTCATTACTTCTGGTGAGAATATTCCTTTTACTGGCGGTTATGTGGTGTTTGATATGAGTATTAGCAAAAATTTGCTAATTGTTCCAGCAGGATTTTATCCACTTCATAACTCGGTTACTACTTTGCTAATTAGAAACACAAGTAGTTCAACCACTAAAATAACTTTTACCATCAAGTTAAATGCCAATGCTGGTTCAGAAGGTTCAAAACTGCTTATTGTATCAGAATTGCCAGAACTGGCAGGTAAAGAAGCGTGCGAACTTAGCATATTATGGGCGGACTGGAAATATACTGTTCGTGCGTCTGAACCTTTTATTTATAATGAATACGTAGAATAATGAACAGAAGAAGATCAATGCTATTTGCTTCCGGTAAAATTCCGGAAGGCTGGTATAAGCCCAAAGACACGCCTGCAGGTATATTTGTTTGTGTATATAAAAACAAACAAATATACTCTATTGAAGCATCTGTTTTCAATGCTGATCCCAGTAGTTTTGTTGATATTATTATGGGGATTACTGTTGTTACAGACAAAACCCGATTCATATTCTCAGAAAAAGTTTTGGATTATCGGACAAAAGTATGGGATTATGGAGATGTTGCATCCCCATCCTTAATACAAGGAGTTACAGCCGCGTCAAATGCTTCTGGGGCGGTAGCCGATTATAAAGGGAAAGAAAACAGCGAAGCAATATATGCGGTGTTAGGCTCAGAGGGTGAGGCTGTTGCAAAATGTTATGAACATGTATTTCTAAACGGGGAAAAAGGCTTTTTGCCCTCCGCAGGTCAAGCAAGGGTTATATATACCAATAGAGCAAGTATAAATGCATTATTGGCAAATATCACAGGAAGTCGTACTATCGGGGGGACTATTTATTACTGGACTTCCACGCAAGTAAGTGCATCTAACGCATGGAGAGTTAGAATGTCGGACGGATCGGCATCAAGTGGAGGAAAAAAAACTTTTAATTATTATCGGGCAATCATGGATTACCCAGAAAAATAAATAATCATGGCAACAACACGAAGAAAAGCACATTCGTAAATTGGTATTATAGGAGTATCAAATATAAAAAATTAGAGGTATGGCGGATAATAAAGAACAAGTAATATTAGAAGTAGTTATTAAAAATGATGCAGCATCGAAACATATACAAGAAAACAAAAAACGTATTGTAGAGTTACGTGAAGAACAAGCATTGTTGAACAAAACAACAAAAGATGGTAAGGATGAATATGAAGCTTATGCTATTGAAATAAAAAGACTCCGGACTGAGAATGTTGTTTGGACAAAAGAAATACGTAATAATAATAAAGCAATAAAAGATCAGGAAGGCAGTTTGCAATCTATGCGTGCTGAACTTTCCCGGCTGAATAAGGTATATGTAAATCTTAGTCAAATCGAAAGAGAATCAGCGAAAGGACGTGATTTGCAGAAGAAAATAAAGTCTCTCAACGAGGAAATTAAAACGTCTGAACAAAAGTTGGGTGATTATCGTCGTTCAGTAGGAGGATACGAAGAAGCTATAAAATCGGCTGTTAATCAAACTGGGATATTCTCTAAGATTCAGGGTACTCTTCGCGAAGTAATGTCTCCATTCCTTGCTTTGTACAAAAAAGTTCAGTTAGAAATCAAAACTCTTACCGCTGATTACAAATTGAACTCTGCTGCTACAACTCAAATGTCCGGAGCCCAAAAAGCGGCTGCCATATCTTCAAATCTGCTTTCTACGGGGCTGAAAATTTTGAAGATTGCCCTTATCAGTACCGGTATCGGTGCGATCGTTGTCGCGCTGGGTTCTCTTGTCGCTTATTTGACAAAAACACAGAAGGGAACTGAGTTACTGAGTAATGTCATGGCTGGATTGGGAGCAGCTATTAATGTTATAATTGATCGGGTTGCCAAATTTGGAGGTGCACTGGTTAAAGTATTATCTGGTGACTTTAAAGGGGCAGCTCAAGATATGAAAGCGACCTTTGCCGGTATTGGTGATGAATTACAGCGTGAAATAAAACTAGCTTATGAGTTGAACGATATCAGTCAGCAGTTGGAAAAGCAGGAAGTAATGTTGAATATGCAGCGTACAGCTGGGCGGAAAGAGATTGAACGGCTAAAAATGATTTCCGATGATACAACAAAATCGACCAAAGAACGTATTGCAGCAGCAAAACAAGCTAGCGAAATAGAACAAGCCGATATGAAGCAACAGATCGAACTCGGGGAAAAGAAGTTGGCTAATTTGTTAGGTCAGAAAGAAGTCACTCAGGAAGTTCGGGATATGTTAGAAGCTGTTTCTAGTGGATCTATGAAAGCCGATGATGCTATATCTAAACTTGGTCTTTCTGAGAGTACAATATCTGATTTGAGAGAGTTTTCAGATTTGTTTCAAAATGTGGTAGACAAACAACGTGATAGTTATACAAAACAGATTGAACTTCAAAATAAGACAAATTCCATTAGGAAGGAGAGTTCACAAAAGGCCCTGGAGATAAAAAAGGATCAGCAGGCTAAGGAACTTGAATTAATTCGTCAGGCTGAAGATGCAGCTTTATCTTTAGTTAAAGAAGGGATAGAAAAACAGAGACAGACGGTAAATGTTCTGTATGATCGGCAGATCGAAGATTTGAAACGTAAGCTCAGTACTGAAAAGAATTTAACTGATGCAGCAAAGAAAGCGTTGAATGATTCTATAATTCTGGCCGAACAGAAGTGTGATGCAGATTTGAAGAAATTATCTGATGAGTCTATCCAGGCTCAGATAAAAAAAGAAACTGAACGTATCCAGTTACAACTTGACTCTGTCAAAGAAGGAACATCGCAGGAACATAATCTTCGGCTTTCCCTTATCGAGCAGAATCGCCAGGCTGAACATGCTGCTAATTTGCAACAGGCTGAAGAACTCCGACAATCGGAAGCCGATATAAATGCAGCTTACAACAAATTGATAGCAGATGAAAACGAAGCATTCCGGAAAGAGCAGTTTGATAAGCAATCTGAATATATCCGCTTAGAATGGGAAAATAAGATTTTGAAGCTCCGAGAGGGAACATTGCAAGAATATGACTTAAAAGTGCAACAAGCCCAAGCTGACTATGACTTATTAGTAAATATGGATGTCGCAACCAAAGCTGCATTGTATGAATCGGATATCGAATATACGAATGCTGTACTACAAAGTCAGAAGAGGATAACAGAAGCAAAGCAGGCTCAGGTTAATGCGGAAAATGAATTTGTACTTATGCAGATAGAAGCAGCAACAACTGTTACTGAGGCTTTTTCCTCAATGATTGATACTTTTGCTGAAGATAATGAAAATTTGGCCGCTTTTGCTAAAACAGTAGCATTATTTAATATCGGTTTGAGTACGGCAGAAGCATTGGCAAAGGGGGTAGCCTCTGCTCAAGCAGTTGGCTTCCCTGCTAATATTCCTGCAATTGCTACAACTATTGCAGCCATTATGGCAAATATCGTAAAAGCAAAACAGTTGGTAAGCAAAGAAAAGAATCCGAAATATGCTGATGGTGGTGAAATCACAGGTCCTTCGCATGCTTCAGGTGGGGTTCTGATCGAAGCTGAAGGAGGGGAAGGTATTATAAATAAATACTCAATGTCTAATCCCTTACTGCGTTCTATTGCCAGTGCAGTTAATGTCGCCGGCGGTGGTGTTCCATTCTCTAATGTTCCAATATTCCCGTCGGTTTCTGGTGGTGGTTTTGATACAGCAGAACTGAAAGCTGTTTTCGTTGAAGCATTAAAGGAAATGCCGGTTCCCGTGGTTAGTGTTGTTGAGTTTACAGAGGTACAAGATAGAGTGAAAATGATCCAAAATAATTCGACTATATGAAAGTTCATGAAATATTAGCCTTTAATAAGGAGTTATTAGAAAAGCTCTATTCTGCTGGTTTGAATACATCTGATTTTTTACATGTCGATCTGTATAATGAGTATGCCCGGCTAAAAAGGGATGGATTGAAAAAGGCTTATATTGTTTCTTTCCTTTCCGATCAGTATAGTATGAGTGAACGAAAAGTGTATCAGGTCATTTCTAAGATGGAACGCTCTGTTTGAACTCTGTATTCTTTATTTCATAGGCTGTATCGTTTTATCGGTATGGCCTTTTTTTATTACTGCAAAATATGTGCAGTGCTTTTTCATTTTATCTTCTCTCTTAATGCACAATATGATATAAATTTGTACAAAAAGATGTTTTAAATATGGCGGTATTAAAGATTCACAGCGATATAGTAGATGAAGAGACAAGGCAAATGAACTTGTTTTGGACCGGAGTGGACGGAACTTCCTTTGATTCCGTCGATGCTTTCATTGAAAGTATTCCGGAAGACGATAACAATATAGAGTTACGATTGAATTGTCGTGGTGGTAATTGTATGGAGGGGTGGACCATTTATGATAAGTTACGTTCAACGGGTAAAGAAATAACAGCCATTATTGAAGGTAAATGTGCATCTATGGCTTCTATCCTTTTGTTGGCTGCTCCTAAAGAACGACGTTATGCCTATCAGAATGCTACACTATTGATACATAATCCTTATATACCGCCTTACACTTTGGCTGATGCTTATGATGCAGAAGATTTACGACGTATGGCGGAGGACTTAGAGGTCGAAACGACAAAGATCGTGAATCTATACGTTGATCGTACCGGCTCCGAGGAAGATGTACTGCGTGCCCTTATGGCAGAGGATAAATTTGTTGATATGGATAAAGCAAAGGAATTAGGCTTTATATCCGAGGTGAAGTCTCCAATATCCGCAAAAGAAAAGCAACCAAAGAAATGGAATCACTCAAAAATAAATAATATGAATCAAGAAAAAAAAGTAACAGTAGCACAGGCTTTTCAAATGCTAGGAGTAGCATTAGGAGTCGTTAAGGCTCCGATTGTCAGTCTTGATCTGTCAACGGCAGACGGAAGCACTTTAACAGTAGAACGTGAAGATGGGGAACCACAGGTCGGTGATACAGCATCCCCGGACGGAGAACATCTTATGCCGGATGGAAGTACAATCGTCGTAGAAGGTGGAGTAATAGCTGAAATCCGCGATCCGGAAGAGGAAAATAATAATGACGAATTGGATGCTGCCAATGCACGAATAACGGAATTGGAAGCTGAACTAACGTCTTTGCGTGCTCAGGCTAAAAGCCAGGACGAACTTGTGATTTTGAATAAGGTCAAAACTATGGGAGGTTTGGAAGGCTTGAAGAAAATTGCAAGTAGCTATGTTCCTGATGCGCGAGGTTTCCAAGGCAATCAAGGTGGACAGGGTGGAAACAGTGATCCGGTTTCTCTGATTGATAAAAAACTGGCTGAAAAACGTGATGCCCGTAAAAAGAAGTTTAACAGATAAAAAATGTTTGTATGCCTAAGTTAGATTTTACAAAATTAACCCCGACAAATCATGCAATTGAGAGTTTGCGTGATTTGTTAAACATGACTGTGTTTCAGGATGAAAACTTGGAGCAGTTTATTACGTCAATGGGTAAAATAGTCCACGGTAAACGCCTTGGCTTCATTGGAGAAATGGAAGATGTCGGTAATGAGGGGGCCGGTTGTAATCCTACCTACAAATCAGTAGGTATTCCGGCTGCTGAAAAGCAGTGGGAACTCGGGGACTGGGAAATTCCTTTGAATCTTTGCTATGAGGATTTGGAAGGAACGATCGCTGATTACTGTTTGAAAACTGGTACTGAAATTGGTGATCTTACATCTACGGAATACATGGATTACATTGTGTTACCCAAATTGGAAGAAGCCATGCGGAAGATGATGTGGCGTATTGCCTGGTATGGTGATAAAGATGCAAAAAATAATGCTGATGGAGGTGTGTTGACATCAGGTGTCGATCCAACCCTGTTTACGATGACCGACGGTTTTTGGAAGCGTATTTTTGCTATTGCTGCCGGTAACTCTAATCAATATACAGAAATCTCAGCGAATGACACTGCATCTTATGCAACCCAGAAATCAGGATTATTGACAAAAGGTGTTGCAACATCTTTGTTTGAAAAAATCCGAATGGATGCAGATGGACGCATTGAGGCAATGGACGGATCGGCTATTTTCTGTACGAAATCTTTGGCTGATGCTTTAGCCTGGGATGCAAAACAAACCTATAATACGATTATGCCGTGGCAGGTTCTGTTTGATGGTCTAAAAATCTCTGAGTGGGATGGTGTGAAAGTTTATTCTATCTCTTTGTTTGACCGATTCACAAAAAAATATCAGGATAATGATACAAAGTTGAATTTACCGCATCGTGCTGTATATACTTCACCCAGTCAGTTACTCATGGGCTATCCGGGTAGTTCTGCTATTTCAGAACTTGATGTGTGGTTCGAACGTAAAGAACGTATGAACTATATCTATTCAACGGGTAAGATCGGTACTCTTATCAAAGAGGACGAACTGATTCATGCTGCTTATTAATAATCCGGGGTATGGTATTCTGTACCCCATCAAATACTCATAGATATGGCAGATTGCGAAAGTTTAATTAAAAAAGATATTGATATCAACTGTGATACACCGGTTACTCGTGGTTTGGAAGCTAATGCAGTAATCATTAATCGTTCGGATATTGATTTTGCAAAAAGCGTGTTTGCTACAGGAAAAAGCAATGTTCTTGAGGCTCTTGTTTTGAAGACAGGAAAGAAAGGATATAAATGTTTCGTACCGGGCAAAACACCCTTTACCGGGACTAAAACAAGTCTGAATGTTGGAACCTATGTAAATACATTCAATAATGAGTTTGCAATTGTGATCCTTGACAACGGACCGGAAACTAGCGAAAGCATTATTGATGGTTTGGCAAATGGGACGTTTGTAGTCGTTTATGAAAACAAACATAAAGGTACAACGAAAGATGCTGCATTCCAGGTTTCCGGTTTTTATCAGGGTATGACTGCAACGACATTGGAGAATGACAAATACAGTGAGGAAACTGAAGGAGGTTGGAAAGCTGTGTTGACAGAAGAACGGGCCCCGAAATCAGGTTTGTTCCTGCATAAAACTGATTATGAAACGACAAAGGCTTTGTTTGATAGTTTGATTGCAGCAGCTTAATACTGTATAGGTATGAGAGTGGATGAACTATTGACAAAAGAAGTGATCGAGCGTTTTCGTCTTCGGAAAGAAACACCGCAAGAACGGGATACGCTCGTTTCTTTGGCTTCTAAAGCTCTATGTCGCAAAATATCCTACACTTGTAGGAACTGTTATTTTGATGCGTTGATGGAACTCGTCAACCTTTATAAAACTAATCGAATATTATTTGAGGAACGTATGAAAGAAAAAAGATATCAGATTGCCAGAGGTGTGTGTATGCCTCTTGGTTTTGGTTCCAGTCGTATGATCGTGTACCAGAATTGTACGGATGAGTTAGCGATCGAATTTTTGTCTTTGGATGAAAAAAACAGTAAGTATTTTGAACGTCTGCCTGATGGATGGAAGGATGATGTTGCAGAATATTTGGATAAGTTGTTAGGGAAAGAACATATTCCTATTGAATTAACTTCTGCCGAATTGGATGCTATCGCCGATATGAAAAGAATGCTTATTGAAGGTATGACAAAAAGAGCTGTAAAGGCGCATTTTGTGGCCTTTGATAAGGTTGGTGATGTGAAAGTAACGAAAAAGTATATTGATTCTTTACTGAAAGAGGCATCTGAACAATTGAAGGCAGAAAGTGAGAAGAAAACAGATGATTCGGGTAAAGATGGTGCATTGGAGAACGGAGAAAATCCGGATCAGACGGAAGTGGATTAATTGATACAATAGACTTGTGAAATATGACAATAGATGAAGTAAAAATACCGAAAATACGTATTCCTGTAGCTGATGTAACCAACCTGGATATACAAAGTTATGGAAAGGGGAATAACTATCCTCAGATGATATTGCAGTTGTTGGGGGCTTCCAGTAATGCAAAAAGTTGTGTTGGTCGGTATGCAAAATTTATTAGAGGTGCAGGTTTCAAAGATTCCTTATTTTACAAGTCTATTGTCAATATGAAAGGCCAGACATGCGATACTTTGCTAAGACTCTGTTCTGATGATTTGGCAAAATTTGGTGGATTTGCTTTGCATATAAATTACAATCTTCTATGTGAGATTACCAGCGTTGAGCATATTCCTTTTGAAGACTGCCGTCTGTGTATTGATGATGATACCGGATATATAGCCAAAATCGGCATACACCCAGATTGGACCTGTTCGAAGGGAAAGAAAAAGATTAAGAAACCCAGTAAAAATACTATTGCCTATACAGATGTGTTTAATCCTAATCCCGACGTTGTACTATCTCAGATTGTGGCAGCTGGAGGTATCGAAGTTTATAAAGGTCAGACGTTATATGTGTCAAAAGATGGGTTCATGGTCTATCCATCTACCATTTACGACAGTGCCATTACTGATATAAGCACCGATGAAGGTTTGGCAAATGTTCGTTATCGTAATGTCAGGAGTAATTTTTTGCCGATGGGTATGTTCGTTTATCCCAAAGGACAGAAAGTCATGGTAGAAGATAAAGATGGAAATTGGGTTGAAGGGACAGAATATCAGAATGGTTTTGATGCAGCGAAATTTAAAGATTTTCAAGGTGATTCCGAAGCATGTAAAATTTTAGGTGTAGGGCGTGAAGATGGAGACGATGTTCCTCAATTTGTCGAGTTCCCAACCAAGAATTTCGATAAAGACTTTACTGTAACGAAGGATGCTGTAGCGGAGGAAATACATGCAGCGTTCAATCAGGAGGTATTTTACCGTATTCGTTCCGGTGCACTGGGGTTTTCAAACGACATTATTAATGATGCCTTTAACTTTTATAATGCTATGACGATCGACGAGCGTGTCCTGATGGAACAAAGTTTCCGATCTGTGTTCTCACATTTTGCATATCCGGTTAATCAAACAAACGACTATTCATTAATTCCTTTAAGTTATGAAGTCCAATCTGTTTAATAAGCAATTAACGGACGTAGATAGTGTAAAAACTACCGTTCGCCCCATGTCAACGCATGTTGATGTTGAAAAAATACTTGTGTACATTGATGAATCCCAGCAGCAGGATATCAAGAATGCTTTAGGTGATAACCTTTTCATTGATTTGCTCCGGTATGTCAATCGATCAGAAGGAGAACCGGCCAACGGTGCCTATGATAATTTACTTCATGGTGGTATCTATAAAAATGGGAATGATGAGTTTATTTTCTCAGGGCTTGAAAAAGCGCTGAAATATTTCGTTTACGCTCGTTTGGTGAAACATGGAGACAGGAACCTGTCACGGGTGGGATTGATGCAGAATCAGGTTGAATATAGCTCACATGCGGAGTTAAAAGAAAAACAGGAAGAATATAAAGAGGCTTTTTCTATTGCTGAAGAACTGATGAATGACTGTCTCCGGTATATCAAGCATAATTCAGATAAGTTTCCTAAATGGAGAAAAGGAAGCATTACTCCGGTTCGTGGTCCTGTAATTTCTAAAATAGGGGACTGATGGAGAACTATACAGATAAATTTCTTTTTGGTCTGATCGAGTTTTTTGCTTGGGCGAAATGGCTTTTCTTCCTGGCTTTGGTCTTGACACTGGGTGATCTGAAATTTGGTATTGCAGCATCCCGGTATCGGAAGGACCCGATCAAACGATCGCGGGCAGTCAGGCGTACAATGGATAAGATTACAAGCTATATCATTTGGGTTGTAATGGCTTATTCGTTCGGACAGGCGTTTGGTCAACCTTTTGGAATTGACTTGTTACCGCTCATCATCCTACTCGTTATATACGGTGTTGAGTTAGAAAGTATATATGTCAACTACTTTGCTGCACGTGGAAAGCATGTAAAGGTGAAGTTCTTGAATTTCTTTGGAAAGAAAACAGATATAATAGAAATAGAAGGTGATAAAAATGAGACAGATAAATAAAATCATAATACATTGTACTGCATCGCGGGAGGGACAACCCCTAACAGTTGTGGATATTGATAAAATGCATCAAGCACGCGGATGGAACGGTATCGGCTATCATTACGTAGTTTATGCTGATGGATCAGTTCATAAAGGGCGACCTGTAGAAAAAGCCGGGGCGCACGTTTCAGGGCATAATGCGGACAGTATAGGCATTTGTTATGTCGGTGGACTAGATGGTTCCGGAAATCCCAAAGATACCCGTACCGAAGCGCAAAAGGCTGCCATCAGTGAATTGGTGAATGAATTGTGCCGGAAGTATCCGAACGTTATAGAAGTAAAGGGACATCGAGATTATTCACCTGATCTAAATGGTAATGGTGTGATTGAACCTTTTGAATGGTTAAAGGTTTGTCCCTGCTTTGACGTACAGAGTGAATTTACTTCGTTCTTTCCCAATGTGAATGTGAAACCATGAAATGGGGGATAATACTTTGGTGTCTGTTTTTTTTATCCGGGTGCGGTTCTAAAAAGCAGAGTTACAGATCGGAAACGGTTAGTACGGCTATCAGTAGTCAAAAGGATAGTTCCCATGTCACGGAATCTGTTCAGCGGACAATTACGGAGTTACTGGAGTATAAAGGAACCGGTATCATAACTATAACAGAGTTATCCAAGCCGGACAGTATCGGGAACCAATATATTGTAAAGACTACCCAGATGGATATCCATTCCGAACAAAAACGATCGGTGACAACGGAAGAGAATAGTGATAAGCAGGAGACGAATACATCTATCCAGGTAAAGGATGAAGGTATAAAAGAGATTGTTACTGATGATGTGCTGATTGATCGGAGGTTTGTTTTACCTAGCTGGGTTTCTGGGTTGATCGTTATTTTGTCCGGTTGTGTAGGTTTGTGGATAGCAAAAAAACTTAAATAGATTTTTTCTCATAGTATATAGTTTAGTTAGTAATGTAGACCGTTTTGCCTGAGATAGGTAGAGCGGTTTTATTATATCAATCTATTAAAGTTGATTTTTAATAAAGAAAAAGCATTTGTTTGTTTGTTAGTAACAAACTTATTCATACATTTGTAATGTCATAATAAACGCGGGTGACGTCCGCATAAGTTCTTTACATTATGGAACAATTGTTCAAAGCTATCCTGGAGATAGCAAAGCAGAATCCTGATGGATTCACGGTTGACCTTACAACCTTAAAAAAGGTCACAAAGGGAATTTCAGTTGCTTATCTTGAAACCCAAGACAGTTTCGGTGAAGATGGACTGAAAAGAGTTCTTAACCATGCTTTAGAGCACGAAAAGAAAGTCGGTGGATGGCTGAATGAGGAAAACCAAGCGTTTTATTTTGACAGCATCCGGATTTTTACAAACCTTGAAGAAGCAAAGCAATTCGGGCGTGAAAATAAACAGATTGCAATTTTCGACCTATCGCATTTGAGACTCATCAAATTGTGAAACCGGGGAGAGGTGAAAGCCTCTCCCTCTCCCTTTTTTAATAAAATAACCGATTGTCAAATCGTAAAATGATAGTTTGTATGAAAAATTTAGATTTGTTACCTCTGTCAGTCGAGAGTAAAAAAAGACTGGAAGAATTTGCAAAACAATATAAGCGTTATGCTCATATTGTTGTTGAAGTGGTCTCTTTTAGTGAAGATCGTTTGATTGTCCGTGCCGAACAAAAGGATATGGTCAATAATGTCTTTCTTTCAAAAAAGGAACTAACAGAACGTACCCGCGAAATGTTTAAGGGGGAGATACCTGAAAACTGGAAACTTACTGTGTCTGCTGTAAACTTTGATCGTAAAGATATTGATAATATGACCATAGACTGGGTTAAATCCCGTATGGAACGTTTAGGATTGCGTAATAAACATCTTAGTAACTATACCGGAATAGATAAATGTACATTGTCATCTTTGCTTTCGGGAGATAAGGAGTTTACGAAATGGCATAAGGTTGCACTTTACTATTTCTTTAAATATTATGAAGTTGCTAGATTCTGAAAAAAGTATTTAAAAAAGAAGAGCTTCCATTGGGTAGTAGTTTTAGGGTAGACATTTACCCTGGTTCAAATACGCTTTTGATTACACAATTGTATTTAGTCTGGCGGGCCCGGTAGTTAATTCTGCTGGGCTTTTCATTCGGGGACAGAATAGGGGACATTTTGGTTTCAGTTTAGTGTTAAATCGTTCTTGTGATATAGTTGGCGAGTTTTGATTGAATGTTGATTTTTCGGAGATATTCATATAGAGAGAAATAGAGTTGAAGAAGTCGTATGTTCTGGTAGAACAACAAAAAAAGGTTTGAAATTCAATTTCAAACCTTTTTTTATTTCTCCTTATTCATTTTCTTTTCCCCATCTGAAGCCGATGCGATCCAGTAGTTGGATGCGTTCGCTGCTGAGTTTACCTCTTCTTCTCAGATAGCCCATTCGCATCCACCAGGAGTAAAGGGATTCTTCTTTTTCGCTCTCGTTCCCAGTCCTTGAGCGAGGGTATCGTTTTTCGTTTGTTATGAATTCGCTGAACTCATGGTACCTTTCGATCCATATCTTTTCGAGTCGTTCCGGCGAACGCCCGTTGCTAGACTGGCTGTCGGACCAGTCAAAACCCAGGTCGGTCAGCTTTTTGATCTGCCTGGGGGTTAGCGTGACGCTTGTATCGTTGCCGTTTTTGTAAGCTCTCATTTTGCTGCACCATTTAGCCAGTCGCGATTCCTCCTGGTCTCTGGTGTGGGCAGGCCAACGGCCGGTGTTGTTGTAGTAATCCCTGACCAGATTGAACGATTCCTTCCAGCTTCTCCTTTTGTTGTACGCATACCAGTTGAATCCAATGTCATCCAGCAATTTGATGCGTTCTTTATTCTGTTTGGTCTTAGGTGTGTTTTTCCGGGTGATTTTTTGGGTTGCACACCAATTGGACAACTTGATCTCTAGCGGGTCCGAAGCACTGCTGGAAGGCCAGCGTTGTTCTTTTTCCCGGAAGATTTTCAGGTTATTATAATTATCCTGCCACCGTTCCGTATTTTTCCGGATCTTGTCTGCGTCGATTCTGTCGATTAATTCAATCTGTTTTCCAGTAAGTTTTTCCGGAGAATGGTTTCTGAGGTACCTGCATCTGCTAATCCATAGGCCCAAACTGCGTTCCTTTGCCTCTTTCGCCGTAGGCACAGGCCATTTGTTATGTTTATCGTAAAAGACAATAATAGCACGCAAGATGCCGTTTCTTTTTTTCTTTCTTTTATTCATATACTTACTACTCTGGATCTTCTTTGTCTGTTATGTATGCTCAAAGATATTCAAATATTTGATTTTTAATAATATCATTTTGACAGAATGTTATTTTATCCCTGTTTTCTATGCTTTTTTACGGGAATATTCACTTCTGTTTTCAAAATATCAGAATCTCGTGAAGATAAAGGAATACAAAGCGCTTGTATTTTATCCGTTATGATGTTGTTTTGATTCGCATTATATTTTGTCAACCAGCATCAAAAAGGCTTTCTTTTAGTTCTTATTTTTAGTCTGATTTCTACTTTTCATCCTTTTAGGGAGATTGTTAAAAAAATCATCCGTATGATTTCATAAATTCATCCGCACAGTTTGCACAAAACTTCCGTATGTTTTCCCTCGAACATACGGAAGAATCGAAAAAACATCCGGTTGATTTTCTGCATTGCCTTTGAAAACCTCCCGAAATTTCCCTTATTTTACCTCTAAGCAACCAAAACTCCTATTTGTGTGTTAGTAAAGAATTTAAAATTCTGACATTTGGAGAGTATAATCACTAAAAAAACAACAGAAATGAAAGCGAGAAAAAAGAAAGAAACGTTGCTGCTGGATGACTTTTTCCGACAGCAGATCGCACATCTGGATGAGAACGAGAACCATTTTACCGCCGCCAACTACCGGAATGCCCGGCAGTCGGTCCGCCGGTTTGTCGGTGAGGAATCCGGCTGTTTTCCTCTGAAAGAGGTGACCGGACAGTGGGTTTCTGATTATGTCGTGTATATGCAGGATACGGACAAGCTGTCTGCCAGCAGCGCCGACTGTTATTACCGCATCCTGCGTGCCGTCTATAATAAAGCCGTCAAACAGTCCCGGGTGGAAGAGGCGGAAGAATATCCCTTCAAATATATCAACATCGCAGTTCCGCCGACATTGAAGCGCGCCCTGTCGGAGACAGAGGTCTGCCGCCTGCGCGATGCGAAGCTGACGGGCGAGAAAGCCCGTGCCCGCGATGTCTTCATGTTCCTTTTCTATGCCCGTGGAATGTGCTTCGTCGATCTTTTCAAATTAAAGAAAAGCGACCTGTACGGCGGGTATATCAATTACAGCCGCAGTAAGACCTCTATGCCGTTGCGTGTAAAGATCATCCCCGAACTGCGCGAGCTGATCGACCGTTACGAAGAGGAAGACAGCCCGTACCTTTTCCCCTTTCTGCACCGTAACCGGTACCATAAAGAAAAGGAAGTGGCGGAACAAAGCGCCCTGAAACGGGTCAACCGCCAGCTGGAAGAAATAGGAAAAGCGCTGGATTTTCCTTTCCCCCTGACCACTTATGTGGCGCGCCATACCTGGGCGACGCTGGTGGAATCCTGCGGAACGGCAACGGCCATCATCAGCCAGGCGTTGGGCCACAGTTCGGAAAGGGTGACACGTATCTATATGAAAGGAATGCCCTCGCATGTGATCGACGAGACGAATGAAGAGATGCTGAATGCATTGATCCGGTATAATTCAAAGAAAGGAAAGGGCAAAAATAAAAAATGTCTGATTCCTTGCAAGAATCGGACATCTCATCGTTCTGTTAAGATTAACCCATGAAAAACACGGGTTATCTGTCTGCAAATGTACGTGTTATTCTACAATAAACAAGGGGAATGTGAAAAAATAAAAATAACTTTATAATCTAATCGGAATAAAAACGGTTCTCCAACCGGTCTATCCTCACAAATAGCTCTTCTCTAAAATGCTGTAATTCAGCGAATACTCTTTCCCCGGAAGGAGATGTCCGATTCTTGCAAGGAATCCGACATCCTGTATGGGGAAATGAGAATGAAAAGATCGGAAAAAAGAAGAAAATTCCAGTTACGGGTCATGTTTTTAGTCTTGTTGCTGCTATTGTTGCCATACGGTTCGTATGGTCAACAGATAGGGATAGGGACGAATGTGTCGTGGTGGCTGACTTCGACGCCGAATGCGGAAGTGGAATTCGGATTGTCTAAAAGGCTGACATTGAACGTGTCAGGCAGTTACAACTCCTGGACATTCTTTCCTGAAGGGATGACCCTGCGGCATTATCTGGTGCAGCCTGAACTTCGTTACTGGCCCTGCAAAAGTTTTGAGGGGCACTTCTTCGGCGTGCATGGACATTACGGTCATTACAATATCGGGCAGGTACCGTTTATCCCGGGTTTGAAGGATTATACCTACCGGGGGGAACTGTATGGTGGCGGTTTTTCATATGGCTATCACTTTGCTATTGGCGGACGGTGGGGATTGGAGTTGTCGCTGGGAGTAGGGTATGCTTACCTGGAATACAATAAGTATGTATGTACGGAATGTGCGGAGCTGGTAGGGAGGTATAAACGGCATTTTGTGGGGCTGACACGGTTGGGAGTGACATTTATTTATTTGATACGCTGAGAGATGGAAAAGCTGTTTTATACGCGGGGATATGACACACCCCTTACCCCCTCTCGAGAGGGGAAGGGTTACTTTCGGACACTGTTATCCGGTGTCGGTCAGGTAGTTAGTGATCGGAGTATCTTCCTCCCCTCTGGAGAGGGGGCAGGGGGTGTGTTATCTTTCCTCCTTCTCGCCTGCCTTTTCCTTTTCTCCCAGCCTGTCTTTTCCCAGACCGGTAACATTCTTTTCACTCCTGAGACTCTTGTTATCCATGATGACAGCATCCGTATAGGCATGAACATAATTGTCCGGAATATCGGGATTCCGACCGACCGTTCCCTGAGCCTGATCCCATCTCTTTGCAGGGACAATAAACAGGTATCCCTTCCTCCGGTAATCCTCTCCGGCCGTCAGCGTTCCCGTTTCGACCAGCGCGAAGAACTGATTGCCCCACATTCTTGTAAAGAAAAACCCTATATGCGGCTTATCGGAATAAAGGAAAAAGATACTTATACTATACATTATAATATAAGCCTCCCTTATGCCGGTTGGATGCGTCACGCTTCCCTCTGTCTAAAACAGGTGGAAAGGGATTGTTGTAAGGAAACCCTTTTGTCCGATACTCTTTTGACAAAAGACATAAACCTGCCCGATCCCTGTACGGGGCTGGAAGAGAAAGGAGGCGAGCCATGAGACTACTGAACCTTTTCTTCCCGGTCCTCCTCACGCTTGCCGGTTGCAATATCGACGGCGAACTGGCCGAATGTCCTTATAACGTAAAGCTGGAATATTGGTATACGGGCAACGGCCGTAAAAACTTATTGACCACCTGTGTTTTCAATCTCCGGGAGTACCTGTTTGATAGCGACGGCATTCTTCGCCAGGTGGTAATGCGTGGGGTGCGGGAAGGTGCATCGGCCGGATATCTGCTGCAACCGGGCGATTATACCTTGGTCAGCTGGGCCAATATAGATTCACTAAGCGAAGTGGCCCCTGCTGAAATCGGCAAAACAACGTTAGAAGAAATTCAACTGTATTCAGGGACTCCGTCCAATACCGGCCGTTTTTTCTACGGGTACCGTTCTTTTTCGGTCGCCCCTTCCGGAGTTACCCGGGGACGTATCGACTTATTGCATGCTTATTTACGGTTACATGTGACAGTCCGGTGGGATGCCAGTGTTCCGGCCAGTACAAACAATTTGCGTATGACGCTGGCCGGACATTACCCGGTCTACCGTTTTTTGCCGAAGCATACATCGGTTAGTCCGGCCGGACAGGAGATTCATATTCCTTCCCGGCCGGAGGAATGCCAGCCGGGAAGACGTTCGATAGATGTGGAAATGGATATATCCCGCCAGGTGAATGGCGAAATCATTGGTTTCCGCCTGCATAATGGGGACCATCCGGTCTTCTGCCTGTTAGCCGATGATAAAGCGCTGATACGTGAAATAGACCTGTACCGTTTTTTTCATACGATGCAGATCGAACTGAGCGGCAATATCCGTCAGGAGTTTGATTTGCAGTTGGTGGTAGATAAGAAAGGGAATGTGAACGTCTCGCTGGCCTATGTGGGTGACTGGATAGACGGGGGTGTCCTGGGAGAAGGAAACTGATACAATAAAACAGCAGTCGGTTGTACTGCCCGGTATAAATTCTAAATAATAACATTATGAAGAAAAAGAAGTATTATTTAATGGCACTGGCGAGCTTGCTGATGGCCGCTTGTAGTGAAGACATGGAAACGTCCGGTCCGGACGAGGGTAACGGCGGGAAAGACGGCAGGGAACTGACCTTCCTGTTTTCGGGAACAGCACAGGGGTACGTCCCTTACACAAAAGCTGAGGGAGGCATTGCCTCGAATGCGGAAAACGAGTTGAGTACGCTTGATATTTATGTGTTCGGTGAGGACTCGCTGAGTAGTGCGAATCCCAAACCGGTTGTATTGGAAGAAATCCTGCGAAGTGGTGCGGACGCCGCTGTTGCAGCCAATACATTTGCACTGACGACTTCGGGGAAAGATAACCTGGTGACTATTTCCGTCGGAGAGGGAAAGAAAAAGAAATTTTATTTTGTAGCGAATGCACGCGATCAACTGTCTTTGGCCGATGTGCAACTGCATAAGACAGACACGGTTTCGTTTAAGGAGAAACTCGGTAACTCGCAGAAAGACCTGATAGCCTGTCCGATGTTGATGAGCGGAAGTTGCGAGATGGTTCTGTCGGATGTGTCGAAAGATAATCCGGTGAAGGTTGAACTGATGCGCCGGGTTGCCCGTTTCGACATCAGTAATGACAGCGAAGAGACGAATTTTGTGATTCAACAGATCGCATTGAGTAATGTTCCCGGACAGGGCCCGTTGTTTGCCGGTAGTGAGTGGGACGCTGCCGAGCGGGTACAATTGCCGTTGATCGACTTCTCGACCGTGAGCGGTTCGAATGCCGGGGTTGCTCCGGGTGTGTTCTATCTGTATCCTACGAATAAGACAACGGAAGAGACTACAGGAGAGATTAAATTCAATCTGATCGGTCATAGTTCGAGTAGTGAGGATACACAGGTAGTTCCGGTTAAATTCTTTGATATACACGGTGCTCCGGTCAGTATTCAGGCCAATCACCGGTATACGGTGCAGGTCGACCCAGCAGGTCAGGGCAGTTTGACTGCCACATTGAAAGTCGAAGACTGGCTTGTGGGCGATACGATGGATGTTCAGACGGATTGGGGAACGATTGGACTGAGTTGTGGGGATGCAGCCTTTAAAGATAATAGGCTTACATTCGAGGCGGAAAAGGCGGCGGATGCGGATACTCCAATTACATTGTCTGTTGCTTGTGATGGTGTGTGGGAATTGGAAAAGGACGGAAGTCTGGATTGGCTGGAAGCAAAAGTCGTTACAGGCGAGGGCGGAGTCACTAATTCATTTACCGTTCAAATACTTACAACTAATTATTCAGCCGAACAGCGTCAGGGTGTTATAACCGTTGTAAATAAAAACCAACCGTCTGTTCGTCAGTCGTTAATTGTCGTTCAGAAAGGAAATCAACAGGCTGCAATCACATTCTCAGCCGACCTTTCGTCGATTGGGGGAGCTTCGCTGATTGGGAATGTCTTGAAGATGCCGGCAAGCCAAAAGGAAGCTATAACGGTTCAGGTTGCGACCGGTATTTCCGGTTGGAAACTAAAGGACGGTTCATATACGGGACTGAGCGTAAGTAAGACGGATGATGCACTTTCTATTACTCCTGCGGAAAACAAAAGTACAAACAGCCGTACAAATACAATCACGCTAACAGACGGGAGCGGTAACGATTTGACAACTCTCCGGGTCATTCAAAGCGGTGTAAAAGTGGGAACAATAGTGGTAAAATGCACGGATCTGGAAGAAACCGGAACAGGAAGCTATTCTTTGGCTGTAGATGCTAAAGGATTCCCGGAAACAGGGCAGGAAACAGGTCAGAATAATCACCGGAAGATATCGGTTGTGGCTATTACCGGGTGGGAGTATGATATTATTTATCCCTGGGATGAAGTGCAGGAGGGAGGAACAGTAGAGAAAGGAACAGAATGGTTGAGTGTGTATAATAAAGATACTAATAATGGTATAACAGAAAATCTGGGAACTCATAACGGTTCTTTTTATTTGAAAGCAACAGCAAATGAGACAGGTGAAGCACGTACGGCAAAAATAAAAATATTGGATACGGCGACTTATACGTCTTCTGCCACTATCACCATTACCCAGGCAGCGGCTGTAACTGAATAGAATTAAAAACAAACAACATAATAACAAAAGATTATGATAAAAAAGATAGCAATACTTTCTCTCTTGTTATTGGGACTCCTGATAGCTTGCGAGGGAAAGGAAGAATTAATAAAAGAGAATCCCGATTATGTAGAAGAAGGATATGGTGTGCTGAAACTGACGTTGAACAGTTCGACGGCGACAAAGGCGGTAGGTGATCCTCTGACCGGTGACGGTGATGTTACCTTGAAAGGTGAAAGTGATATCAAAAACGTGGCATTCTTTATTCATACGGAAGGTACAGCCGACGGAAACGGACATTTTCAGGCTTATTTTAGTGGAAATAAGGATAGTGATAATGACTTTGTGGATCTGACTGTAGAGAATGGAAATTGCAGTTCGGCAATTCTGCGTTTCCGCAGTGATGCCTGGCAAAACCCGCAGGTAATGGTTATCGCCAATTATGAAGAGGGCGGCACGCTGGCAAACCAACTGAAAAATATAAAAAGCTGGGAGGAGCTGAAGAATGTGACGGTTAATGCAGTTGTGGAAGAACCCGAAAATCCGGATGAAGGCGGTGGGGAACCTGCTTCGGTAACTTCAAATGCCCCGTCTTCTCCTTTACTGATGTATACGCTTCAAACGATCGATCAGTGGAAAATGTCGGAAGGTCGTGTGGGCGGTGGTCCGGCAACAGTTACATTTGTGTTGCAGCGTTTGGTGTCGCGTATCGATATCCGTAACTATGCAAATCTGGGAACAGTGGATGCGGACAAAAGATTTGTATTGGAATCGGTAGAAATAGTAAATCCAAATTCGGACCCGTCTTTAATGGCAACGGCAGAGCAGAAGGCTGTGTCGGGAGACCCGATTGTTTATCCGGAAGCAGATGGCGCTATTTCTGTGGATGCGGAAGGGGACGGACATCAGTATATAGACGGTTTGTATGTCTATGAAAATTCAAATAAGGAGGATGCTACTGCTACCTATTTAAGGATAAAAGGTAAATTAAACGGTGATGCTTATCAAAAGGTTGTTCTTCTTCAAACGCAGCTTGCGCCTGTAGAACCGATAGCCTTGCAACGCAATCATCGTTATGTTGTTAATATTATGCCGGAGGCGGAACGGCAGGAGGTCTCGTTTAGCATAGAGGTGTTGGATTGGGATGAAGGGGAAACGCTGTATGCACAACCTTCTTTCCCGGCTCCGAAATGGGAGTCGGTAGCTGTACCGAATACCGGATTTACTTGGACTTCCGCTACAAAAACATTGGGCGTTACCTCTGCAACAACAGCTGTTTCAGGTACATTCAAATTTAAAACGACCGGAAATTGTGCAACGGAGGTTAGTGTCTTTTATAGATATGATTATGGAGGAACCTCGCTGACAACAAAGGGAGAGAGTTCTCCGGAAAAGCCAGATTGGGTAGTACGTGGAAAACCTACTTTTTCATTCGAAAGTTCAAAAGTAGTAACGGCTTATGATGTAGCGATACCCAAACAGGTGGAGGCCGAACTAGTTCCATTGGATATCCTGGTCTGTACAAGAAATGCGAATAGTAATACCTATAATGATACGCTTGTCATACAGTACCGTCCGGAGTATGCGGATGCAGCACATGCATTTGAAAGTGGTGAGACAGGGAATAAGATACCTCATTTAGTAGGTGGAAGGTATTGGGCTCCGGTTAATCTAGGGGCGACAAAGATTTTTGCAGGTACTAATTATAATATGCCGTCGAAATTGGTAGATGATGATGCAATGAATGAATTTTCTGCTTATACCGGATTGTGTTATCAGTGGGGGCGTCCTGTTGGATTTGGGGGCGATGTAACTAAAATTGTAACAACAACTAAAGCTACTTTTAATGAAGATAGAACAATATCATATACAGACGAAGGAGATGCTACTAAGTTTATTAAAGTTTCAGGAGATTGGTGTGACCAAAATGAGGCCATTGGACAGCGCAGATGGAATGGCGGAACCAATGCTAGTCCTATAAAAGTGAAGAATGATCCTTGCCCACGCGGATGGCGCATGCCAACATCTGGTAATATGGGTCTATTGGATAGTAATGGCAGATCAGAGTCGGTTGATGGTAAGTATAAAAAGATAAAAGACGACGACAATACGAATCTGTTCATGTATTTACCGGCTTCCGGATTTTATTCAGGGGCATTGGGGAGAGATAATGGAGGACGTGATCTGGGAGGTGGCCGTTATTATGTGGCTGCTCTTTGTCTCCCAGGATATAATGCGCCTAATTATCTCTTTTTTGGAGGGTCTGCTGGTTCTTATCAGGCTTCTGCCTGTCCTATCCGTTGTATCCAAAATGATGGTCCGGAGATTGTAGAAGTAACAGAGTAATCTATCATGAACAAGCAGGAATTTGCCACTGGTATATCCGAAAAGATGAAAATCCCGCAGTCGGAAGCATTGCGCTTTATCCGTGCGATGCAGGAAACAGTTTCCGAGGAACTGGGCAGGGATGGTGTATTAGTTTTGCAAGGTTTTGGAACTCTTACTCCCTGGCAACAGACGGAACGAGCAGGCCGTAACCCCAAAACGGGAGTGCCTTGCCTGATCCCGCCCCGCGTCAGTGTAAAGTTCAAAC
This sequence comes from Parabacteroides caecihominis, assembly GCF_023656785.1. Taxonomy (NCBI): domain Bacteria; kingdom Pseudomonadati; phylum Bacteroidota; class Bacteroidia; order Bacteroidales; family Tannerellaceae; genus Parabacteroides; species Parabacteroides caecihominis. Next base: position 59,161 of record NZ_JAMOKS010000018.1, on the reverse strand, counting down.
CCGGCAAGCAATTGCTGGATTATCTGAACCGAACGGAATGATATGAAAACATCTGATATTACAGGTTGTGTCCTGTAATGACAGAAAGAGAAACCGGCTGTCCTTTCCCTCTCCATGCTAAGGAGAGGCGGGCAGCCGGTTTTGTGCTTCGGGACTGGCTGGGAGTGGTATCGAAAAACTAATTTTTTCGGTACCACATATCATGAAAAAGCTATTAAAAGAAATGCAGTTGCAATTTGGCAACGTGCCTACCATTGCGTCGTTCGACGCGAAGTTGAAAACCTTCGAAGAACCTGTCCGCAAGGAATACCGCCTCAAACTCTGCCGCCTGGCATTCGGTTATTACGACTCCCTTCCCGGCCCGTTTCGTAAATTTACGGATGCTTACCTGAAACATGACCGTAATTTGTACGTCGATTACCTGACCGGCCATACCCCAATCGGCAAACTACGTTTTCAATTGCGTTATCCCAAATTGTTCCTTATCATATTGTATATACTTGAAACAGCCGGCAAGAAAGGCCGTGTCAAATACCATCATCTGGCCGCTTGCCTGCTACTCGCATTTTCTTTTCATTATAAATTGGATACTCTGGATAATTATCTCTGCCATTCGCAACCGGATGTGGACGATCTGTGTGAGTTCCTTCTTTTGATAGGGAAAATCGTGGTAGGGTAGTGAGCCTATTTATGGAAATAATGATTACCTTTGCCTCCACATAACCAAAAGAAAGGAGAAAATTTATGGCAAGACCTATCAAGGAAACCCCGATACTTTACGGGGAAGATGCCCGGAGATTTCTGGAACGGATGAAGAACCCGCCCAAGGAAACGAAGGAAGAAAGAGAAAGAAGAGTGAGAAACTATGAGGCTGCAATGAAAATGCTAATAAAATAAAGGTATGGAGCAGCAAATTAGTGATTATCTTTCATCTGTTTATAATATACGCAGACTGAAAAGAAGAGAATTAATAAAATCGTTCGATTGCGGAGACGCTGATTTGAACGATTTTATTTTGAAAGAATCTTCTCTTTACCGGCAAGCCTTGCTTGCAGTAAGCTATGTGATTGAGAGTAAACAAGACAGCAATATTATTTCTGCCTATTTCAGTTTGGCAAATGATAAGGTTTCTTTGAACGACTTTGACAGCAAGACGGAGTTTAACCGCTTTCGTAAGTTTCGTTTTGTGAATGAGAAGCGATTGAAAAGTTATCCAGCCGTGAAGATATGCCGTCTGGGTGTTCAAGCCGAAGCAAAAGGTTTACATATGGGATCTTTTCTTCTTGATTTCATTAAAAGTTACTTTTTGATGGACAACAAGACCGGTTGCCGTTTTCTGACGGTGGATGCCTATGCCGATGCTATTCCTTTTTATATAAAGAATGGTTTCGTTCCTTTAAATGAGGAGGATGCCGGTGCCGTTACCCGCTTGCTATATTTCGATTTAGCAACGATAGCTGATGATGAATTAGACGATTAATCTCTTTGGTTAGTACAAATAGCATAATTTTGCCTGTCCCGCCTTGCAATAGAACGAGTTGCAAGGCGGGGCGTTTTGTTTTGGCATGTTGTGAGGACTTAAATGTAAAAAAGAAAAAACTAAAAGCCTATAAAAAAGTTCCTGTTTACCTTCCTGAATTAGATCGTGTAAATTTAATATTTTATTTCAAACTATCTGAATATTAGTATTTTGCCTGTTGTTATTCAGGAATTTCTCTCTTTTTTCCTGTCGTACTTTTGCACTGTAGTCAATTACAAGTATCTAACATTTAAAACTTAAAAGTTATGAGTTTAAAATTTAAGAAAGTACAGCGAAAGATCATGTTCGGGGCAGACAAGGACAAAGTGAAAACCTATGCAATGGCGAAAGCCTCCGGCTATTGCGATATGGCAAAGTTGTGTGAACTGATCTCCAATCGTTCGGCGATGTCGAGTGCCGATGTGAAGGCAATCCTCGACTCGCTGAACTGGGCGATGGGGTTGGAACTTCGTTCGGGAAACATTGTACAGGTTGGTGAGTTCGGTAATTTCCGTTTGTCGGTCAAATCAACCGGTACGGAAAATGAAGACGATTTCAATGCTTCTAAAATTAAAAAGGCCCGTATCGTATTTACGCCGGGATCAAGCCTGCGCTGGTCGAACCAGATCACGAAGTTTGAAGAAGAAGCGGAGAAGAAAGAGAACGGTTCGGAAGGCGGTGGAGGCGATCGTCCGGAGATTGAGTGATCCGGCGGATTTCAATGGTAATAAGGAATAATAACAAGGCCTTATGAAACGATTGACAATCCAGTTAGTAATGGCAATCCTGCTCGTTCTGAGCGGGATTGTCCTTCTCTTCTCCGGCTTTTGGATCGCTCCCTCCGGAGAAATCCATAACAGCGTTCTCGTCGCTTTCGGAGAGATCAGCACCTTTGCCGGCGCCTTGTTCGGTGTCGATTATTCATACAAAATAAAACAAGTAAAAGATGAAAAAGAACATTAGTAGAGACTTTACCTGAGAAGAAATGACTTATAGTTGCATCGCGATTCTGAACGGTTTGCCTAATAATCCGCCCGAAGAGGCCCGTTGTGCTCTTTGTGAATTGGTAAAATGCCTTCTCCAGCCGCTCCGTATTGCTTACAACAAACCGATTGTAGTCACCAGCGGCTATCGCAGCCCGGAAGTAAACCGCCTGGTCGGTGGTGTCCGTTCCAGCCAGCATGTGAAAGGGGAGGCGGCAGATTGTTATGTCCCTGATATTTATTTCCTGTTGGATACTCTTAAAAAGAGCGACCTGCCCTTCGACCAGGCAATTCTCTATCGAAAGAAGCATTTCCTGCATTTATCATACCGGGTGAATGGAAAGCAGAGACGTCAGGTATTATATAAATGAACCGGTATGATGAGATATCAAAAAAACTGTTTCGGAATGGTGAGCGTCCTGTTGTTTCTTTTATACCTGTTGTCCGGTTGTCATACCGGACGGCTAAGCAGTGTGCAACATGTCCAACGAGAAGCTGCTTCAACCCGGATGCTTACTTATTCCGATAGCTTGCATTTGTCTCAACAGATCCAAACCTCCTGTTGGGAAAAGTATCATCTTGAACATATCGAATTTTTTTCACCGGATAGTATGGAAAAGCAATATGTTCGTTCGGTAACAAGGTTAGTAGGGGATAAAGGTTCGGAGTTGTCCTCTGCTGTTTCGAAGAATGTAAAAAACGAAGAAAAAGTATCTATCGATAAAAAGGAAAAAATTGAAACAAACAAAAGTACAAAGGTCTCCTCTTCTTTTTGGTGGGGAGGGGTGATATTGCTGGTAATTGGAGGGGGATGGTTGGTGAGAAAAACATTCAGGAATAACTCTGACTGTGTAAGAATTTTCTGAAAAAGTCCTCAAATATTGTGGATTTTGAGGTTTTTATTTTACCTTTGTATTCGAATGATTATAATTGGAGCATGGAAATAAGGTTCGACAAGAAATATTTGGAGGAGTTGTATTTAAAAGGGGAGACTTCCGATAAAAAGCATCGCTTTCAACCTCAAATTATAGCAAAATACCGTAAGACGGTTGATTTGCTGGAATCGTTGTCGGTTGTAGAGGATCTTTTCCGCTATCATTCGTTACATTACGAGTCACTCGTTGGAGACAAGGCAGGACTGGAGTCGGTCAGGGTGAACGATCAATATCGTGTTGAGTTTAAGACGACGAAAGTGGTTTCTGAAGTAGTGGTCACCGTATGTAATATCATTGAATTGTCTAATCATTATAAATAAGAAGCAGATATGGCTACAGTAAAATTTGGATATACACCAACCCATCCCGGAGAAGTGCTTAAGGATGAAATAGAATACCGTAAAATTTCACAGCGGCAACTGGCACAACAGATAGGTATACCCTACAAAGCTCTAAATGACCTGTTGAATGGGCGACGTTCGTTGACCACTGCGACAGCTATGATGCTAGAAGCGGCGCTGGACATCCCTGCTGATTCACTGATGCGCTTGCAACTGAAATATAATATGCAGCAAGCTAGTAACGATCAAACGTTTATGGAACGTCTAAACCAAATACGTAAGTTTGTCGCTTTGTTGTAAGGTGGTATTTGTATGAGAGAAATATAAATAAAACAGCCGCAAATTTCAGGACAAGAGATTTGCGGCTGTTTTATATATTGATCAGAAATGATTAATTCTGTTCTTTCAGGATCACATCGTGTGCACCACCTTCTACGATACTTGTTGAAGATACCAGTGTGATCTTGGCATTTTTCTGTAAATCAGGAATTGTGATGGCTCCGCAGCTACACATAGTAGCTTTGATTTTACCTAATGTCAGATTGAGGTTGTCTTTCATCTTTCCGGCATAAGGCACGTAGCTGTCTACTCCTTCTTCAAACTTCAGTGAAGCGGTGCCTCCCATATCGTAACGTTGCCAGTTCTGGGCACGGTTTGAACCTTCACCCCAGTATTCTTTTACGAAATTATTGCCGATGCGCAGTTTCTTTGTAGGAGACTCGTCGAAACGGGCGAAATAACGTCCCATCATCAGGAAGTCGGCACCCATTGCCAGGGCAAGTACCATATGGTAGTCATGTACCAGGCCGCCGTCGCTACAGATAGGAACATAAATACCGGTCTGTTCTTTATATTCGTCACGCGCCTGGGCGACATCGATCAGGGCAGTAGCTTGTCCGCGTCCGATACCTTTCTGTTCACGGGTAATACAGATAGAACCGCCACCGATACCTACTTTGATGAAATCGGCTCCGGCTTTTACCAGATATAAGAAACCTTCTCTGTCTACCACGTTTCCGGCACCAACCTTAACTTTATCGCCATATTCTTTTTTGATCCATTGCAATGTTTCGCATTGCCATTCGGAGTAACCGTCGGAAGAGTCGATACATAATACATCTACACCGGCTTCGACCAATGCGGGAACACGCTCCATATAGTCGCGGGTATTGATACCGGCACCAACCAGCAACTTCTTATCTGCACCGGAAAGTTCGTTCGGGTTTTCGCGGTGGTTGTCATAATCCTTGCGGAATACGAAATAAGCCAGATTCTGATCCTTGTCTATGATAGGAAGTGTATTCAGTTTATGATCCCAGATGATCTGGTTGGCTTCTTTCAACGAGATGCCGACTTCGCCGACGATCAGTTTGGAGAAAGGAGTCATGAACTCTTTTACTTTTGTGGAAAGATCGTCTTTTTCGGCCCGATAGTCGCGGCTGGTAACCAATCCGAGCAGTTTACCGTTAGGAGTTCCGTCGTCGGTAATACCGATTGTGGAATGTTCTGTCTGATTAACCAGGTCGATAACGTCGGCCAACGTGTTTTCGGGAGTCAGGTTAGAGTCGCTGGTGACAAAACCTGCTTTGAACTTTTTCACTCTTCTGACCATCTCTGCCTGGCTGGCGATTGGCTGTGAACCGAAAATGAATGAAAGACCACCGTTACGGGCCAGTTCGATAGCCAGCTCAGGACCGGATACCGATTGCATGATTGCCGAAACAAACGGGATATTTAATTCAATAGGAGACTTCTCGCCGACATTGTGTTTGACAAGTGATGTTTTCAGTGAAACGTTTGTGGGCACACATTGTTTGGTGGTCAAACCGGGAATAAGCAGGTATTCTCCGAAGGTTCTAGATACATCGTTTAAGTAAACTGCCATATGATTAATATTTACAGGATGAATTTTTGTGCAAAAGTACTGAATTCTGTTCAGATATGTTTTCATTTAGGTGCATTTTTCATACTAATTAAAGGACTATTGTCTGAGGAAGGGAGGCATCGGAACTTTTTCAGCGGATGGAATGTTATATATGTGAATTAAAGAGGAGGAATATTTTATGAAAATGGTAGTAGATAAGGCGAACTCTCGTGGACATGCAAATCATGGTTGGCTTAAAACATATCATACATTTAGTTTTGCAAATTATTACAATCCCAAAAGGGTACATTTCGGGATGTTGCGTGTGTTGAACGATGACACGGTTGCTCCGAGCGAAGGCTTTGACACACATCCGCATAAGAATATGGAAGTGATATCCATACCGCTGAATGGCTATCTGCGTCATGGCGACAGTATACAGAACAGTGAAACCATTACCCCGGGTGATATCCAGGTGATGAGTGCCGGTACAGGTATTTTCCACAGTGAATTTAATGACAGTGCCGAACAGCAGCTTGAATTTTTGCAGATATGGGTATTCCCTCGTGAGGAAAATACGAAACCGAAGTATAATAATTATGATGTACGTTCTTTACTGAAGAAGAATGAGTTGTCGTTGATCCTTTCGCCTGACGGTGAAACACCGGCTGCGATCAACCAGGATGCCTGGTTCTCGATAGGTGAACTGGATGCGGGGCAGATCAAGGAGTATAAACTTCATAAGAAGGGTACAGGCGTTTATCTTTTCGTTATCGAAGGAGAAGTGGAAGTGAATAACACAGTGCTTTCCAAACGGGATGGTGCCGGTTTTTATGAAACTGACAGTATTACGATAGAAGTGCTGAAAAATTCCCGGATCTTATTGATGGAAGTTCCGATGAATTGATAGTATCTGATCTTTTGGGTGAATATGAATCTGAAAGAGTCTGAAGGAGGTATGTCAGGAATGGCACACCTCCTTCTATTTTTTAGTAGTCCCTGTCAGACAGGAAATCGATCATCCGCAGGATGGCCCGGCTACAGGCCGGACAGAAGGGGGCATAATCACGCATCATACAATGGTCCATCGGGCGATAGATACCTTTGGATATGTAACCGCCTCCTTCAAATACACCGGGGTTGTCTTTATGCGCATTGTCCAGTGGGGTGGGTACCGGAGTTTTGGCAGGCAAAAGGTCTTTCCATTTGCTGTCGAAATCGACCAATGTGGTGATATTGGGCTCCCAGGGTTCGTATTTCAGATTGTAGAAATCCTGATAGGCGACTTCGGAGGAAAAATACTCGTCGGCCAGTCCGGCAAAGCTGTGTCCGAATTCATGAACGAAAACATGCTGTGTCCGCTCATTATCGGCTGTTCCCATGGCGTAGAAGTTGTACATGCCGCCCCCTCCGTAGGTGTCGGTGTTGACCAACAGGAATATAGCATCGCAGGGAACATTCCAGACTGCGTCGCGGATGGATTTCATATCCGGTGTTGTCAGGTAACGGTCTACGCCGAACGTATAATATCCTGAATTTAAGGCGGTGTTCTTATAGATGCCTTTTCCGGAGATGTCTGTTCCGCGGTCTTCCGAAATCAGGTTAACGGCCCATACATTGAAATTTTCCCGTTGTGTTGTGTACGGAGGTGTCTGGAACAACGATTCCGTGAATTTTTTAGCATCGGCAACGAATTTTTCCTGATCGTCAGCCGTATATCCTTCTGCAATAAAAACCAGGTCGACTTTCTCACTGGAGTCTCCCTTGTATTGGATTTGTGTGACTTTGTTGTCCTTGAGTTTTCCGCGATCGATAAAAATGCTGGCCGGGTCGATATCCATTTTCAACAGGGGATGGAATTGCATGTCCGCCTTGTCGCGGGCTGTGATCTCAACTGTTACGGTTGTTTTCGGATAGGGAACCGAGATGCTGTTTGTCCATGCCTGTGTTTCGGTCTTGGCTTGTTCTGTGCTGCGCCACTCTTCAAAAAGCGTATTGAATCCGCGTGAATAGATTAGTTCGTTATTTGATTTGTCGTATATGTTGACGTAGTAACCTCCGTAATTGAATTTGTCAATCAGGTTTTTTACCGGGCCTCCCCATACGGGTTCTTCCCGCAACTGTTGGATAGCGGCTGCCTGAAATTGGGAATTGCCGCTTAAAGCAAAGTCGATCCGTAAACTTTTTTTGGTGAAGTGTTTGTCAAAGTCACTTTGCGCCAGGCAAGCAAGGCTGCAAAGGCATGTTATCAGAAGCAAGGAAATTTTTGTTTTCATCTTTTGGTGCTTTATTCGGTGTGATTTATACGCGCAAATATACTATTTTTGTAGATTTGCCACTCTAAAATGTGAAAGATATGTTTACGGAAATAAGAAGAAAAGACAGAATACTCGAGAACGAACCCGCCGTCCGGTTGCTGGAAGGCGGAGAGTATGGATTTCTTGCTATGGCAGGTGTGAATGGGTTCGGTTACGGCATACCGATCAGTTATGTGCTGGATAACGACGGGCATATCTATTTTCATTGTGCGCAGGAAGGATATAAACTGGAATGTTTGAAACTGAATCCGAAAGTGAGCTTTTGCGTGGTGGGGGAAACGCGGGTTATTCCGCAGCAATTCTCTACAGCCTATGAGTCGGCGATAGCTTTCGGTACAATCCGGATGGATCTGCCGGAAGAGGAGAGGTTGTTGGCTTTGCGCCTGCTGGCAAAGAAATATTCTCCCGATTTTGAAGAATTAGGAGAGAAATATATTGCAAAGTCTTTTCACCGGACCAACATCCTGCGGTTGGATATTGAACATATTTCCGGAAAATGTAAACGGATTAAATAAGAAACGTATATAAATAATTAATCCCGGGAAAAAATCCCGGGATTAACCCTCTCTTAGTTATGACGGGACTTTCTTGTGCCATCTCTCTTGGCAGATCCCTTATCGCCTTTTTCCTTTTGACTAATTATATCCCTATATTTTATAACATTACCATGATCATGTAACAAAGTTCGTTTATTCGTTTTACCTTGCCAAACTTATCTGATGGATAATATTTATGAGCTGATAGACTTTGTTTATGACAGGTGGTATTTTGTTTTTAATAAATTATTTTGGTTTAATATAGTCTTTGATTTATAAAGTTTGTTTTTCTTTGTAGATTGATTCAAATCTAAATTGTGATGGGAAACTCATTAGTCGAACAGCTGCTGATAACAAATTTCTTTGTTTACTATCCCAAGGGAGGAGCCTTATACGATAGTGATGGTTTGTTGATTGCTTTAAATAAGGCAATGTGTGAAAAGTTTGCTATAACAGATTTATCAGACTTCCTTTTGAGTAATTTGTTTGAAACGACTTTTCTTTCAGATATGCAAAAGACTTATTTGCGGAATGGGAGTGTGGTCAGCCATAACTTGCCGGTCGGGTTTTCTATTATTCCCGGATTCAGTGAGGATGGAAAGATCATAGGTTACACCTTATTGCTGACCGATCCGAGTCCTAAAGAATGGGATGTTACGATGTATGACCAGAAGATGCGGGAGTTGACCGATATTTCAGAGAAGGTCGCAGAAGCTGTTCCCGACACCATCCTGTTGGTAAATGACAAACTCATTGTAGAGCGGATCATCGCCTATGCTGCCGAAACCTGCATTACCCCCGAAGCTGTCAATCGACGGATTGACGATTTACCCGGTTTTATCTATCCGGATGAAACAAAGAGGAATATGGCGATAGTTGTAAAGAAATGCCTGGATACATCGGAAGTTATTAATCTGGATATGTCGATACCCGGTCACAATGCTCCTATTGTCTATTTTAAGATACGGATGGTACCGTTGCATCATAAATATGTGGTGATTTATATCCGTAACGTATCCGAAGAAGTGGAACGGGAAAAGGAGAACAAAACATTGAGCGGTAAATTGTCAGAGAGCCGGACCATGATGGAACTGGCTTTGAAGAATAGCCATATCACGACTTATTCATTTAACTTTCACCGTTTCCAGACTTGCGACAAGGAGCATTGTAACCATTGTTTCCAGTTTTACGGAGCCAACAACTACCTGTTGGAAAGAAACAAATACATCTGCCGGGCCTTGTCTAATCTGCGTCATCCGGATGACAGGGAAGACTTTTTCTTGTTATTCAATGAGATAAGGAATAAAAAGCTGCCTGAGTTTGCTGTTAATTTCCGTTTGAAAAACGATGAGGGCGAATATCGGAGCTATGAGGTAATAGGGAGGGCCCTGGAGTATAATGATGACGGTCAGGTTAATCTTATTGTGGGATGCATAGTGGATAACCAGAAATATATAGAATATGAGCGTACCCTGATAGATGCAAAGGAGAAGGCAGAGAATGCCGATCAGCTGAAATCTGCCTTTCTGGCAAATATGACACATGAAATCCGCACTCCGCTGAATGCCATAGTCGGTTTTTCGGACCTGTTATCTATAGAGACGGACCCGGAACTGAGAGAAACGTACATAAGCCTTATAAAATCGAACAATGAGTTGTTGCTGCGGCTGATAAACGATGTGCTGGATATTTCAAAGATAGAATCAGGCATGGTGTCTTTCGCTTATACAGACGTGTATCTGCCTTCTGCTATGCGAGATATGTACAATGTCATGCAACTCAGAATGCCGGAAAATGTGGAATTGGTCCTGGATCCGTGTCCTGATATTATGATCCGGACGGATAATAACAGAATGGTGCAGATTCTTAGTAATTTACTGACGAATGCTATAAAGCATACCTCTTGCGGCTCTATCCGTTTTGGGTATACCTTGGAAGGGGATCGTGTTCATTTTTATGTATCAGATACCGGCAAAGGTATTCCGGAGAAGGAGCTGGATCATATTTTCGGCCGTTTCGTACAACTGAAAGGGGCTTATAACGGTATAGGATTGGGACTGGCTATCAGTAAAGGACTGGTGAATAAGATGGGGGGCGAAATTTCCGTTTCATCCAAAGTCGGGGAAGGATCTACTTTCCGTTTCACACTGCCTTTGGCTAACATTCTTTCATAAACTCCGTCGGTGTTTTTCCGTACTGTTTCTGGAAGCAGGTGGAGAAATAGGCCGGAGAGGAAAAACCTGTCCGGAATGCAATTTCATTGATTCGGTTTTCCCCGTTTTTCATTAGCAGGACTGCTTGTTTCAGCCGTGCGATCTTAATGAATTCGACCGGAGATAAACCTGACAGACCTTTTACTTTCCTGTACAGGCTGGAGGTACTCATGCCCATTTCTGTTGCCAGCATTTCAACGTTCAGCGCATCGTTGGTGATGTGTTCTTCCAGGTATGCGTTGAGTTTCCGGAGGAAAAGATCATCGACTGTAGAAACGGCCAGGCTGGTTGCCGGCGTGGAAGGTGTTTCCTTGTATGTTCTGGTCAGTATTTCCCGGCTTTTCAGCAGGTTTGCGACCTGGGCAACAAGCAACTCTATCGAAAACGGCTTTTCCATATAAGCATCGGCTCCGTTGTTCAGTCCTTTTAACCTGGATTGCAGATTATGCTGGGCTGTCAGCAGGATAAAAGGAATATGGCTGTAATTGACATCATTCTTTACTACGTTGCATAGTTCGAAACCATCCATAACAGGCATCATGACATCGCTGAGGATCAGGCTTACCGACTGGTCTTTCAGGATACAGATTGCCTCTTTTCCGTTGGCGGCTTCCCGGATGCGGTATGTTTCTGCCAGTTCCCTGGCGATAAATCGCCGCATATCTTCCTGGTCTTCTACGATCAGGATCATAGGCTTATCATCATTCTGATCGTCGTTGCTTTCCGTAATGGCGTCTTCCGTATTCTTTCCGGTTGTCAGCAGGTAGCAGTCTTCCTGTTCTTTGGGCAGAGTCAGGATAAACCGGTTCATTATTTCCGGAGTCTGTGTGTAGTTCAGGGAACCTTTATGAAATTCGGCTAACGAACGTGCCAGAGAGAGGCCGATGCCGCTTCCCTGCTGGTGTTCTGTCTCTTTCAGGCGGTAGAAAGGGGTGAAGATGTTTTCTATTTCGCTGTCAGGGATCAGCATACCGTCGTTGGTAACGGATATGATAAATTCATTCCCGTCTTCCTGTCTCTGTAATTGCAGGGAGATATATTTGTCCGAGTATTTTATAGCATTGGTCAGCAAGTTGTTCATGATCTTGGAAAAAGCCTCCCGGTCGATGAAAGCATAGAATGATTCGTCGGGAATATCACAGGTGAATCTTTTATTCTCCTGTTCTATGACTGGCAGGAACGGTTGCAGAATAGTATGGAGCCAGAGCGTTACGTCTGTGTGTACATAATTCAGTCTGAATCCCCGGCTTTCCGTTTTCCGGAAATCGAGCAACTGGTTACTCAGGTTCAATAACTGCTGTGTGTTTTTCTCTATGATTTGCAGGTTCTCCCTGGTAGACGGATTGCCGTCTTTCGATTTGATGATCTTTTCCAAAGGGGCCTTGATAAGGGTAAGCGGGGTACGTATCTCATGGGTGATAAAGGTGAAGAACTGTATTTTTGCATCATATAGTTCTTTTTCTTTTTTGCTTTCAAACAAGTCCTGGTTTATACGGTGTTTTTCCTCCAGTTTGGCCTTTTTATAATTGTAGAAGAGGACTATGCAAATACAAATAATCACGATATAGACAAAAAATGCCCATCCGGTAGCCCAGAAGGGAGGTGTGATAATGATCTGTAACGATTGTTCGTTGTCCTGCCATAAGCCGCTGCTGTTGGTAGATTTCACTTTGAATGTGTATTCACCTGGGGAAAGATTGGCAAAAGTTACATTTTTATTCTGGTCCATATAGTTCCAGTCTTTATCCACCCCTTCCAGCTTGTACGCATACCGGATGGCATCCGGAGAGGTATAGCTGAGAGCTACATACGACAGAGTAAATGTGGAGGCATTATAGGGCAACTTTAAAACTTTCGTGTCTTCGATGGAGGAAGTAGGAAGGTTATATTTGTTTTCTTCATTGTCCGGGAGATTGATCCCGGTGATATACATGGGAGGCATAAATGTGTCTTCTTTAAATTGGGACGGGTTGAATGACAGCATTCCGTTGATGGTTCCCATATAGATTGTCCCGTCGGGTGCCTGATAGGAAGAACTGTAGTTGAACTGTGTTTCATGCAGCCCGTCGGTATACGTATAAGTCCGCATCGCATAGGTTTCCGGATTGAATCTGACCAGACCGTTTGCCGTAGATAACCAGAAATTATGTGAATCGTCTTCAACGATCCTGTAAACGATATTGCTGGGCAATCCGTTGTCAGTGGTGATCCGGTTAAAAGACTGTGTCTCTTCGTTGAAAAGGGAGAGGCCGCTTACTGTGGTAACCCAAATCCGGCCTTTTGAATCTTCGAATACGGAGGTCGTATTGTTATTGCCGATGCTTTCGGATTTATTACTGTCGGACCGGTATTGCTCTACTTTGTTTTCTTTGCGGAGGTAATGGTAAATACCGTTGGAGGTTGCCACCCATATATCGCCCCGGCTGTCCTGGTATATTTGCCTGATAAGAGCATAAATATTATTCCAGGGGCTGAAACTTTCCGTTTGTTTATTGTAAATCATTAAGCCGTTGGATGTACCCACCAAAAACTCATTTTCGCGTGTCTTATAGAAACAAAGGATAAAATTACTGTTGAGGTTTGTTTGGCTGTTTTCCCGTGAATAATGTTTGATGATCCTGCCGGAGGGAATGTCCAGCACATCGATCCCTTTGTTGAATGTCCCGACCCATAGCTGGTTATCGACAGCCAGTAACCCGTGAATATTGGTTGCCGATAGCGGATGGCCGGGATTATTATATGAATAATTGGTGATCTCTCCGGTCCGGGGATTGTAGCAGTTGATCCCGTTATCCTCTGTTCCCAGCCATAGGTTGCCGTACCGGTCGGGCGTGATTTCGCGGATTGCGTTTCCGAGTAGCTGGGGATGTGTTTTGCCTCCGATAAAATAACTGAACCGGGTATACTCCTTGGGCAGGTAACTGATCCCTCCGAAAAAAGAGCCGGCCCATACACCTCCCTCACGGTCTTTGGTGAGCGAATAAACGGCGTTGTCGGCAATGGCGTATTCGTTTGTCAGAGATTTTCGTAGGTTTGTAATTGTTTGGTCCTGTGTGTTGTAAATGTAGATGCCAGATTCCGAAGCAATCCAGTAGATGGTAGTATTGTATGGGATGATGGCACGGACCTGTATTTCCGGGATTATTGTCACGACACGCTGATCCTGATATTTGTAAAGCAGAAGTCCGGCTTGGTTGGTGCCGCCCAGAATACCCAGGTCGGGAATCTGGCATACCGCTTGCAGGGCGATCTGCTTGTTGATCTGTGTTTCATTCAGGAATGGAATCTTCTGAAAGTTATCTGTCTCGGCCTTGTAGGTATATATAGATTGCCTGTCAGAAAAAAGAGGTTTCCCGTTATTTGTCAGGGTAATAATAGCCGGATGGAAAAATTCTTCTGCCGGATAAGTTCGTGAACTGCTGTCTGCCGGATTATAGCGGACAATCCGGTTATAGTCGATAAACCAGAGATTCCGGTCTTTGTCTTCCATACCGGCAAAAAATGATTCGGACTCATTTTGTCCGGACGATAACCGGAACGGATGGAATGTATCCGTCCTGTAATCGTAGTAACAGGTTCCTCTGGCTGTAAAAATCCATATCTTTTCGTCGGAACTTTCAAAAATGTTGACGATACAATCGTTGGGCAGGCTGTTCGGGTTGTATGAATTGTGCCTGTATATTTTAAATGTATGTCCGTCGAAACGGTTCAATCCGTCTTCGGTACCAAACCACATGAATCCCCGCTGGTCCTGTAGGGAGCAATAAACCGTGTTATGCGATAATCCCTGCTTATTGTTGTAATGCCTGAAATGCGGATCGTTGGCATATCCGGGCAGGCAGAGCAACAATATAAATAAACAGGCGGCCAGCAGCGGTATTTTCTTCATATCGATTGATAATAGTGTTTCTCGAAGGCAAAGCTAATAAATAAATAAGAAAAATAAGCCAATTATGGTTGTTCTGAATGATATTTGAAAGCATATGCCCGAAAATTGAAAGCCTTTATGCTTGAGAAAGAGTTTCTTTGCTCAAAAATAACGAATGGTAACTTTAATATCCGAGAACATGAAGAAAGCAGTATTGGTATGTTGTGCTTTGGCACTTACTGTATGTGCGCAGGCTCAGTGGAAGCCGGCAGGTGATAAGATCAAAACTAAATGGGCGGAACAGATCAACCCCCAAAACGTATTACCGGAATATCCCCGTCCGCAACTGGAACGTACGGACTGGGTAAATCTGAACGGTGAATGGGAATATGCCATTAAACCGAAAGGGGAGGTGGAACCGAACTCGTTTGACGGGAATATCCTGGTTCCCTTTGCTGTGGAATCTTCCTTGTCCGGTGTTCAGAAAGAAGTAGGAGAAAATAATGAATTGTGGTATAAGCGTTCATTCGCTGTTCCTGCGAACTGGAAGAATAAAGATGTGGTACTTAATTTCGGTGCCGTAGACTGGAAAGCAGATGTGTTTGTCAATGACATTCTGATAGGCTCTCATCAGGGTGGGTTTACTCCTTTCTCATTTAATATCACTCCTTATCTGACCGGAAAAAGTAATCAGAAACTGGTTGTACGTGTGTGGGATCCGAGCGATAGAGGCTATCAGCCACGCGGGAAACAGACCTCTAATCCGGAAGGCATTTGGTATACCCCTGTTACCGGAATCTGGCAGACTGTGTGGTTGGAGCCGGTAGCCACCAATCATATTACTTCGGTAAAGTCGATCCCGAATATTGATAACGGGACGATGAATGTAACGGTAGGTACTTCGCAGCCCTGCAATACGGCTGTTGTCGAAGTCAAGTTGTTGGATAAAGGGCAGGTCGTTGCTTCGGCAAAAGGCGTCCAGGGAAAAGAACTTCGCCTGGCTGTGCAGAACCCGACTCTTTGGGATACTTCCAATCCGTATCTGTATGATATGAAAGTATCGTTGACGAAAGATGGAAAAGTAGTGGATGACGTGAAATCCTATACGGCTTTCCGTAAAATATCATCCAAAAGGGATGCGAACGGGATTATGCGTATGCAGTTGAATAATAAAAATCTTTTCCAGTATGGTCCGCTGGATCAGGGCTGGTGGCCGGACGGATTATATACGGCTCCGACGGATGAGGCTTTGCTGTATGATATCGTTAAAACAAAAGACTGGGGTTTCAATATGATCCGTAAGCATGTGAAAGTGGAGCCGGCCCGTTGGTATTATCATTGCGATAAGGAGGGTATCCTGGTTTGGCAGGATATGCCGAGCGGTGATATGGGGAATCAGTGGGCACCTCATACTTATAATGGCGGAACGGATAAAGAACGTTCTTCCGCATCGATTGCGAACTACTATCAGGAATGGAAAGAAATTATGGACTTATGTGTATCCCATCCGTCAGTAGTCGTATGGGTTCCTTTCAATGAGGCATGGGGACAGTTTGATACCGAAAAAGTGGCTGAATGGACAAAGAACTATGATCCTTCCCGCCTGGTAAATCCGGCCAGCGGAGGAAACCACCGGGCTTGCGGCGACATTCTCGACCTGCATAATTATCCGGGGCCGAGCATGTTCCTGTTTGACCCGCAACGGGTAACTGTGCTGGGTGAGTACGGTGGAATCGGTCTGCCATTGGAAAACCATTTGTGGTGGAATAAACGCAACTGGGGATATGTCCAGTTCAAGAACAGCGACGAAGTAACAGCCGAATATGTAAAATATGCCAACGAACTGAAAGAGTTGGTTGACCGTGGTTTCTCCGCAGCCGTTTACACCCAAACGACAGATGTGGAAGGCGAAGTGAACGGCCTGATGACATACGACCGTAAAGAAATCAAGATAAACGAAGCTGCCGTGAAGAAAGCCAACCAGGCGGTGATTAACCAATTGTCAAAGTAGATTTCATTCTATACCAAGTAAGAAAATTTACATTGTTGAAATAGTTGTCCCTATACCTTTTTTGCAGGTATAGGGACTTCTTGTGTAAATCAATTAAAATAAGTACATTTGCCGGATAAATGAATATGATAATGAAATATAATACAGAAGAAAAGAAATTGGTTATGCCCGAATACGGACGCAATATCCAGAACATGGTTGATTATTGCGTTGCAATAGAGGACAGAGAAGAACGTAAACGTTGTGCCAATACGATAATCAACATCATGGGAAATATGTTTCCCCACCTGCGTGATGTAAACGATTTCAAACACATTTTGTGGGATCACCTGGCTATTATGGCAGATTTCAAGCTGGATATCGACTATCCTTACGAAATAGTGAAGAAGGAAAATTTATATGCCCGTCCTCCCCGTATCCCTTACAATAACAACCGTATCCGCTACCGCCATTACGGAAAGACATTGGAACTGATGATCCGTAAAGCAACGGAACTGGAAGCGGGAGTGGAGAAAGACCAGCTTATTAAACTGTTGGCTACCCAGATGAAGAAATCTTTCCTTACCTGGAATAAAGAATCGGTCGACGACCGTAAAATATTCAAAGACCTTGACGAACTGTCAAGCGGTAAGATCGTTTTGGATGAAGAAGTTCATAAATTAGCAGAAAGCCGCGATATCCTGGCTCGGAATAATACTAACAAAAAGAATTATCCCCGTAAAAGCCGATGAGTTCGTTTGTTATAGAAGGTGGTTATAAATTATCCGGTGAGATCACTCCGCAAGGAGCCAAGAACGAGGCGCTGGAAGTAATCTGTGCCGTATTATTGACTTCGGAGAAAGTAACGATCCACAATGTCCCCGATATCCTGGACGTGAACAATCTTATCCAGCTATTTCGTGACATGCAGGTAAAAGTGGAACATCCTGCTGCCGACACCTATACCTTTCAGGCAGATGCCATCGACCTGGATTATCTGAATACGGAAGACTTCCTGCGTAAAAGCGGGTCGTTGCGCGGTTCGGTGATGATCGTCGGTCCGCTGGTAGCCCGTTTCGGAAAGGCTTTGATACCGAAACCGGGAGGCGACAAGATCGGACGCCGCCGGCTGGATACTCACTTTGTCGGTATCCAGAAGTTGGGCGCTTGTTTCAGCTATGATGCCGAACGCCAACTGTATGAAATCGAAGCCAAACGTTTGAAAGGTGCTTATATGCTCCTGGATGAGGCTTCAGTGACCGGTACTGCCAATATCCTGATGGCAGCTGTGCTGGCCGAGGGGAAAACTACCATTTATAACGCAGCCTGCGAACCCTATTTGCAGCAATTATCGTCTATGCTCAACCAGATGGGTGCCCGCATATCGGGGGTCGGTTCTAATCTGCTCACCATCGAAGGTGTCGAGTCCCTGGGAGGAACTACCCATACCATTTTGCCGGATATGATCGAAGTCGGCAGCTTTATCGGTATGGCAGCCATGACCGCATCGGACATCACCATAAAAAATACCGGATATGACAAGCTGGGAATAATCCCCGAGTCGTTCCGCCGCTTAGGTATCACTGTCGAACAGATAGGCGATGATATCCATATTCCTACACATGATTCTTACGAAATAGATACTTTTATCGACGGTTCTATCATGACGATAGCCGATGCTCCCTGGCCAGGACTTACGCCTGACTTGTTGAGTGTCTTCCTGGTGGTTGCCACCCAGGCTGTCGGTAGCGTGCTGATCCATCAGAAGATGTTCGAGAGCCGCCTGTTCTTTGTGGATAAGCTGATCGACATGGGAGCGCAGATTATCCTTTGTGACCCGCATCGGGCTACGGTGATCGGTTTGGGTAACCGTTTCAAACTACGCGGTTCCAATATGGTATCTCCGGATATCCGTGCCGGTATCGCCCTGCTGATTGCAGCGATGAGTGCCGAAGGAACCAGCCATATCCATAACATCGACCAGATCGACCGTGGATATCAGAATATCGATAAACGTTTGAATAACATAGGAGCCCGTATTACCCGGCTCTGACATTCCCTGTTATGATAAGAAAAGAAGAAGTTTTTAAGATAGGGCAGTTTGCCAAGCCTCACGGGATAAAGGGAGAAATCTCGCTGGTGACCAACTGCGACCTGTTTGATGATGTCGAAGATCCTTGTATTATCTGTGAAATGGATGGTATCCTGGTGCCCTTTTTTATTGAGGAATACCGTTACAAGACCGATACCGTCATGCTGGTGAAGCTGGAGAATGTAGACGACGAGAAAGCCGCCCGTGAGTTTACGAACCGTGAAGTCTTTTTCCCGTTGGAAGATGCAAATGAAGAAGATTTGGTGGGCGACATGTCATGGGACAGCTTTATCGGATATACTGTGATCGACGAGCGTCACGGGGAACTGGGCAAGATCACCGACGTGGATGAAACGACGATCAATGTACTTTTGCAGATCGACCATCACGGCAATGACCTGCTGCTTCCGGCTGCCGAAGAGTTGATAACGGCTGCGGATCATGAAAACAAAACACTGCGGGTATCCGTTCCCGAAGGTCTGCTTGATTTATAATAACGTTAATTAGAGTAAACAATGCCCGTGTAGATACGGTTTTTGTTACTTTTGCGTTTTAACATAAAAACATGGCACGAAAACAACGAAAGAACAATAAGAAATCATTCTGGCACCGGATAAGGTTTAAATACAAGCTGTCTTTTTTCAATGAAACGACGCTCGAAGAAGTATGGTCTTTCCGTTTGTCGCAATTGACGGCATTTCTTACCCTTGCTTTGTTTGCTTTCATGCTGATCGCTTTCACTGCGTTGATTATCATTAAGACACCGATACGAAATTATTTGCCGGGTTATCTGGACGTAGAAATACGTAAGGAGATTGTGGACAATGCGTTGCGTGCCGATTCGCTGGAGAGAATGATCTCTATTCAGTCGCTTTATCTGGAAAATGTAGCCGGTATCCTGTCGGGTACGATCGAACTCGATTCTATCCGTCAGATAGACTCCCTAGCCCATGTGGATGCCAATTATGAGATTCCCCGCAGTAAATCGGAAGAGAAGTTTGTAAAGAGTTTTGAGGAAGAAGAAAAGTATAACCTGACGGTGCTGAATCCGAATCCGGTTCCTACCGACGGTATCTTTTTCTATAAGCCGGTAAACGGCGTGGTCTCTTCGCATTACGAGGCGGATGCCCGTCATTTCGGGGTAGACCTGGTGGCAGCTCCGAAAGAAAGCGTGCTGGCAACTCTGGACGGAACGGTGGTATTCACCGGCTTTGATCCCAATTTCGGAAATGTGATCCAGTTGCAACACAAGAACGGATTCCTGTCCGTTTATAAACATAATGAATTATTGCTGAAAGAGATTGGCGACCACGTTGTTGCCGGCGAAGCGATTGCTTTGGTGGGAAACACGGGGAAACTGTCTACCGGTCCGCATCTCCATTTCGAGTTGTGGTATAAAGGTATTCCGGTCAATCCTGAAGAATACATAGCTTTTTAAATCGATGAAAAGAAGTTTAGCCATATTAGGTTCTACCGGTTCAATCGGGACACAGGCTTTGGAGGTGGTCAGCGAACATGCCGACCTGTTTGAAGTATATGCTCTGACCGCTAACAACCAGGTAGATTTACTGATTAACCAGGCACGAAAATATATGCCCGAAGTGGTCGTTATTGCCAACGAACAGAAATATCCCGAATTGAAAGAGGCTTTGGAAGATCTGCCGATCAAGGTGTGGGCTGGTTCGGACGCTATCGCCCAGGTGGTACAGTCGGAACCAATCGATATGGTGCTGACAGCCATGGTCGGATATTCCGGCCTGAAACCGACGATTGCCGCTATCAAGGCAGGCAAAGCCATAGCGTTGGCAAATAAGGAAACATTGGTGGTGGCCGGTGAACTGATTACCTCGCTTGCCACGGAACATAAAGTGCCGGTGTTGCCGGTCGATTCTGAACATTCCGCCATTTTCCAGTGTTTAGCGGGAGAATGGGAGAATCAGGTGGAAAAGATTCTGCTTACCGCATCCGGTGGTCCGTTCCGCACGAAGACGATGGAGGAACTGGCAGTGGTCACCAAGGCACAGGCGTTGAAACATCCGAACTGGAGCATGGGAGCAAAGATCACGATCGATTCGGCTTCTATGATGAACAAAGGCTTTGAGATGATCGAAGCGAAATGGCTGTTCGGCGTAACACCTGAACAGATACAGATCGTAGTGCATCCGCAGTCGGTCATTCATTCGATGGTTCAGTTTGAAGACGGTGCTGTGATGGCTCAGTTGGGTATTCCGGATATGAAGTTGCCGATCAGTTATGCGTTTTCTTATCCGAAGCGCCTGACGAGTAAGGCTCCCCGGTTGGATTTTAACCTCTATTCCACGTTGACGTTCGAGGAACCCGATACGACACGTTTCCGTAACCTGGCTTTTGCGTTCGATGCCATTCGTACGGGAGGAAATATGCCGTGTATCCTGAATGCTGCCAACGAAGTAGTGGTAGCTGCTTTCCTGCGCGACGAAATAGGTTTCCTTCAAATGAGCGATGTGATTGAAAAGACGATGGCGACCTCTTCTTTTATCGCAACGCCTACCTATGAAGATTATGTTGCGACAGATGCCGAGGCACGTAGGGTAGCGGCTTCGGTCATGAACACGATAGCCGGGAAATAAACAGGGGAAGGTTATATGAGTAAAAAGAAATAAATTAATACAGACAAACAAATAGATGGAGACATTTTTAATTAGGGCGTTACAGCTCATCCTGAGCTTATCGATATTGGTCCTTGTACATGAGTTCGGACATTTTCTTTTTGCCCGTATTTTTAAGGTGCGGGTAGAGAAGTTTTATCTTTTCTTTGATGCCTGGTTCTCATTGTTCAAATTCAAGCCGAAGAACAGTGATACGGAATATGGCATCGGTTGGTTGCCTCTAGGCGGTTATTGTAAGATATCCGGTATGATCGACGAAAGTATGGACAAGGAAGCGATGGCACAACCTGCCAAACCGTATGAGTTCCGTTCCAAGCCGGCCGGTCAGCGTTTGATGATCATGATCGCAGGGGTTTTGTTTAACTTCCTGTTGGCGTTGTTTATTTATTCGATGGTGCTTTATACCTGGGGCGAAACTTATCTGCCTCTGAAAAATATGAAGCATGGCATGTATTACAGCGAAGCATTTCAGGAGGTAGGTTTCCGTGACGGTGATATTCTGTTGAAGGCCAACAATGAGGAATTGGATCGCCTGGATCAGGCCAGCTTCCGTAAGGTAGTGGAAGCAAGTAATGTAACAGTCTTGCGTGATGGTGTGGAAACGGTTATTCCTATACCGGAAGATATGATGCAGCGTTTTATGCGCGAAGGAAAAGGATTTGCCAGTCCGGATCGTGTACCGATGGTTGTAAAGAAACTTTCCGAGAAAGATTCGCCTGCTGCTACTGCCGGTTTGCAACCGGGAGACAGTATTGTCTCGATTAACGGCCAGGCAACCCCTCTGTTTGAAGATGTGGCTGAAATGTTGGATCAGAATAAAGGAAAGGATATTACACTGGGATTTTATCGCAACGGAATGGAACAGTCGGTCGTTATCCAACCGGATACGGCGGGTAAGATCGGTGTTTATTTGATGAGCAAAACGGATTTATACCCGACGGTAACCCGTACTTACGGCTTTTTCGAATCATTCCCTGCCGGTGTCAGACTGGGTATCAATACCTTGAAAGGCTATGTGAACGACATGAAGTATGTATTCACCAAGGAAGGCGCTTCGAGCCTGGGCGGTTTCGGTACGATCGGCAGCATTTTCCCGACAGTTTGGGACTGGCAGGTGTTCTGGATGCAGACAGCCTTCCTGTCAATCATCCTGGCCTTTATGAATATATTGCCTATTCCGGCATTGGATGGCGGTCATGTGATGTTCCTCTTGTATGAGGTGATTGCCCGTCGCAAGCCAAGCGACAAGTTCCTCGAATATGCCCAGATAACTGGTATGTTCCTGCTTTTCGCTTTGCTGATCTATGCAAACGGTAATGATATATTCCGCTTCTTCTTCAAGTCCTGAAGATAAGTAAAGATATTCGATAGGGGGAGTGTTTAAAGTAGCACTCCCCTTTTTCGTTTTGTTGGTTGCTTATAAATTCCGATGAAAAATAAATACCTTGATTCTTCCGATGTTATGACTTGTTTATATTACTTTTGTGGAAAGGGTAGGAATCATCCTACATGATTGCCATAATCATCCCACATGATTCATACAATCATCTTACATGATTCCTCGCTCACCGATAACTAATAGTAATGAATATGGCGTTTTACAGGAAACAAAAGCAGAAAGGAAAGTGGTATCCGAGAGCGGTGACAGGAAAGCGTCCGTTTACGACGGATGATGTAGCCCGCCGTTTGTCCGAGATCTCCACCGTGAGCCGGGGAGATACATATGCCGTGTTGGCTAATCTGGGCGAAGTGCTGGCCGATATGTTGAGCACGGGGCAATCGGTGCGCCTGATGGGGGTCGGAACTTTCTATCTGACTTGCCAGGCCAGCGGGCAGGGGGTGGAGACTCCCGAGGAAGTGTCGCCTGAGCAAATCACCGCTGCCAAGGTGGGATTCATTCCTGAATATACCCGTGGACAACGCGGGCAGATTACCAGCCAGACATTGATCAGCAAAAATCTGGAGTGGGTGTGCTGGGATGAAAACGAGGGTTTACCGAAGGAGCATGAAAAGTAAAAAGGAAACCCCGGACTGTTTGGCCCGGGGTTTCCTTTTTATAGTTTTACAGACTTGACTGTGATTTGTTTCGAAATTACTTCGCCAATGTTTCGTTGATAGAATCAAGGATTTTCTTGGCGTTAGCATTCGCTGCATTGAGAGCTACTGCCTGTTCCATATATTCTTTTGCCTTTTTCATCTGAACGTCTGCCTTATCTTTTTCAGCTTCATATTTAGCCGGGTCGGTAGCAGCAGCCAGAATCTTGGCTCCTTCATTGTAATACATGGCACCTAAGCTATACAAAGCATTTTCTTTGTATTTGGGATTGCTTACGATCAGTACGTCTTTGTATAATTCTTCAGCATCAGCAATCTTTCCGCTTTTTTGTACAGCCTGGCCCTGTTTCATGCAATATACATAAAGCAGTTTTTCCAGATCTGCATCACCCGGTTTAGCTTTGAGGCCGGCTTCAACGGTTGCAGTAAATTCGGGAGCTTTATTCAGGTTGCGCAATGCCATTGCTTTACCTGTATAAGCGTCATCAATGTTTTTGTTCTTTTGAATAGCCAGATCGTAGTACTTTACAGCATCTTCATACTTTTTTGCCTGGAAAGCGGCAAATGCACAGTTGAAAACACGGTCTGCATCTTCATTGTTTGTTTGTTTCAGGAACCCGTCATACTTTGTAAAAGCTTCTGCATAGTTCTTTGCTTTCAAGGCAGCATCACCTTCATCACGCAGTTTATCAGCGTCTTGTGCAAATACGTTTCCAATACTCAGGCAAAAAGCCAATAACAAAACAATTTTCTTCATGGTTGTTAAACGATTTAATTTTTATTATTAGTTGCGCTAAGGTAGTAACCTCAATAAAAGTATCAAAGCGATTTTACATTTTTTTGTAATTATAAAGGAAAGAGAGGGAGTAATTGATTTATCAAAGTTGGATGAAACCTGGGGAGAAGAGGTTGTGGAAAATGTCTGTAAATGGGACACAGATGACACTGATTGAGCAGATAACCACAGATTTTATATTTTAATTTAATCTTTATCTGCGGTCATCTGCTCAATCAGTGTCATCTGCGTGCTATTTGTAGATTATAATACCACCGGATAACAAGGTAATCCGAACGCTTCGGCAACGGCGGGATAGACAATCTGTCCCTCAATGATGTTCAATCCGGGATAGAGTGTCTTATCTTCTTTGCAGGCTTCTTTCCAACCTTTGTCTGCCAGTTCCAGCACGTAGGGGAGGGTAGCGTTGGTCAATGCCAGCGTGGAAGTCTGGGGCACGGCACCCGGGATATTGGCTACGCAATAATGTACGATACCGTCGACTGTGTAAACGGGATCGGCATGGGTTGTCGGATGCGAAGTTTCGAAACAACCGCCCTGGTCGATCGCTACGTCTACCAATACACTGCCGGGTTTCATCAGTCCCAGCATCTCTTTTGTGATCAGATGAGGTGCCTTGGCTCCGGGAATCAGGACGGCACCGATCACCAAGTCGGTCGCCGGAAGTTCCGTTTCGATGTTATGCGTAGAAGAATATAAAGTCCTGACATTGGCGGGCATGACCTCTTCCAGATGGCGCAGGCGTGGAAGTGAGATATCGGCTATTGTCACGTCGGCACCCATTCCGGCTGCCATCAGCGCGGCATTATAGCCAACGATACCGCCGCCGAGTACCAGTACGCGGGCAGGTTTCACTCCCGGTACGCCACCCAACAGGATGCCTTTACCTCCCTGGGGTTTCTCAAGGAAACGTGCGCCTTCCTGTATCGACATGCGGCCGGCGACTTCGCTCATAGGGATTAATAAAGGAAGTGTACCGTCCGGATTTTCTACCGTTTCGTAGGCCAGGCAGACGGAGCCGCTGTCCATCATGGCAAGCGTCAGCTTTTCGTCCGAGGCAAAATGAAAATAAGTAAAGACCAGTTGTCCTTTCCGTACTAAAGGATATTCTACGGCAATCGGCTCTTTTACTTTCACGATCATTTCAGCAGTCTGGTAGACGTCGTTGATTGACGGGAGAATCTTTGCTCCGACTGTCTCATAGGCTGAATCTGGAAAACCGCTGTTCTCACCCGCAGTATGCTGCACATATACGGTGTGTCCTCTTTTTACCAACTCTTTTGCTCCGGCAGGCGTAAGCGCTACCCGGTTCTCATTGTTCTTGATTTCTTTAGGAATTCCGATGATCATAATGTTAGTCTTTAATAGTTATTATGCTGCAATGTACGAAAAAGGCTGACATTATGCTGTTATAAATCTCTTTTTATTACTTATTGACAAAAATAATAAGATGGTAAGAGATGGCTGAAGTATAGAAATAATTGAACTGTCTGTTTATAGTGACAGGTTGTACCTGTCTCCCCTCTTGAGAGGGGGTAGGGGGTGTGTTAAAGCCAGTCAATAAAACAGGCTTTGTTACAGGTTCATTTGCCGTCTGCTTCAGCTGACGGATTAGTAAAGAATCTATCTCATTGGACTTTAGTTCCATTTCTTACAGTTTTCTATCTAAGAGAAATGTGGCTGAAGCCAAAAAAGAGAAACAGCTTTTAAACCGTCAGCTGAAGCAGACGGCAAATGAACCTGCAATAGTCAAGTGACTCTGACTATGGTGGTTGTATAGGCGGGAATATGACACACCCCCTTCCCCCTCTCAAGAGGGGAGCCAGTTACAACCAGTCACTATAATTAGCTCAAAACGGATAACAACCTAATTATCATGGTGCTATCGTGAAACAGTAAAGAGAAAACAGGTTTGTTCTATTGTCCTCCGGATATTCCGGAAAGCATAATCGGGGTGCATAGCTTCTTCCAGACTAACCGGAGCGGGGTGTATAGGAAAGATTGCGGATAATCCGGCCTGTCGTAATTGTTTGTCCGTTTCTGCATCTGTTTCCACTTGTCCGGTGATGGCGATAACAGGTATATGTTGTGATGCTGCTATGCGGGCGATGCCGACCGGGACTTTTCCGAACAGGGTTTGCCTGTCTATTCTTCCTTCGCCGGTGATGACAAGGTCAGCCTCCCTGATTATTTCTTTGAAACGGATATATTCTGTTATCAGTTCGATACCGGATGAAATCTTTGCCTGAAGGAAAGCTGCGCAGCCGCCTCCCATGCCTCCTCCGGCTCCTGCTCCGGGCAGGTTGCTGATGTCTCTGCCGGTTGTTTCAAGGATCAGGCCGGCCAGGTGTTTCATCCCTTTGTCGAGTGCTTCGACTTGTGTTTCATTGCCTCCTTTCTGAGGACCGAAGATGTGGGCGGCTCCTTGCGGACCAAAGAAGGGGTTGGTCACGTCTGTCGCTATATGGAAGGTACAGGCGGATAACTCGGGAAGCTGGCTCCGGGTGTCGATATGGCAGATAGCAGAGAGCACCTTTCCACCCTTTTCCACTTCGTTGCCGTTATCGTCGGTGAAACGGACTCCTAAGGCTTGCATCATGCCGACACCCGCATCGTTTGTGGCGCTGCCGCCTACACCGATGATGAAGTTACGGCAACTGCGATCGACGGCATCGGCTATCAGTTCGCCGGTTCCGTAAGTGGTGGTGTGCATCACGTTTCCTTCTTTCCGGGGAATCAGGTCCAGTCCGCTGGCTGCCGACATTTCGATGACAGCGGTTTGTCCGTCACCGGTTATGCCATAGCTGGCCTGGATGGGTTGCATGAATGGATTATGTACAGGAATCGTAATAATTTGCCCGTGAGTAGCCTGTGTCAGTGCTTCAACAGTACCTTCGCCACCGTCGGCAATGGGCACCTTTATTACTTCGCATCCGGGGATGACATGGTGAATTCCTTCCGCTACAGCTTTCGCTATATCGGAAGAAGAAAGACAGCCTTTAAAAGAGTCGACGGCAATGACAACTTTTTTCATTATATATTATGATTAGGTGGGTAAAGATACAAAAAAGGGCAGCTTTTACAAGCCACCCTTTTCTTATCTGTTATTCTGTCAGGTATTATAAACCTTGTCCGTGACAGTTTTTGTACTTCTTTCCGCTTCCGCAAGGACAAAGATCGTTACGGCCTACGCGTTTTTCGGCGCGAACCGGTTCCTGTTTGGGCTGTTGCGGTGCACGTTCTTCCGGATCATTGTTTCCGCTGATATCGGTTTTCTCCGTACGGTAGCGGCTCATGTCCTGGCGTTGTTCCGGACCGGCCTGCTTTACTTCGATACGCTGGCGTTCGGCAGCTTGCTGAGCGGCTTGTGCAGCAGCCTGGCGCTGAGCCATTGCCTGTTTTTCTTCTTCTGTCGGTTCCTCACGTACCGGGATCTGTCCGCGCATCAGGACGGCGGCTGTCTTACGGTTCATGGTGTCGACCATTGTCTTGAACAGGTTATATGATTCCAGCTTGTAGATCAGCAACGGGTCTTTGTTTTCGTAGCTGGCATTCTGTACCGAGTGGCGCAGTTCGTCCATTTCACGCAAGTGTTCTTTCCAGGCTTCGTCGATCGTATGCAGCACGATTGACTTCTGGAAGGATTTAGCGATTATCTTGCTTTCAGTTTCGTAGGCTTCTTTCAGGTTGCATGAAACATTGTACATGCGTTTTCCGTCGGTAACCGGGATCATGATATTTTCGTACATCGCACCCTGGTGTTCGTAAACCTGCTTGATAACCGGATTGGCTACCTGCGTCATACGTTCCATACGGCGTTTGAATGTCTGCAAAGCATTCTCGAACAATTTGTCTCCCAGCTGGGTCGCCTTCATGCTCTTGAACTCTTCTTCGGTGAACGGACTTTCCATTGCGAATGTCTTGAATAGTTCCAGCTTGAAACCTTCATAGTCCAGACCGTCGGAATGCTCTTCGGCGATAGCGGTAGATGTATCGTAAATCGTATTCAATACGTCCAGTCCGATACGTTCTCCCATCAGGGCATGACGGCGGCGGGTATAGATTACGTTACGCTGTGAGTTCATTACGTCATCATATTCCAGCAAACGTTTACGGATACCGAAGTTGTTTTCTTCCACCTTCTTCTGTGCACGTTCCACTGACTTGCTCAGCATATTGTGTTCCAGTACTTCACCTTCTTTGAAACCCAGCTTGTCCATCAGTCCGGCAATCTTGTCGGAAGCGAACAGACGCATCAGGTTATCTTCGAGTGATACATAGAATACGGAAGAACCCGGGTCACCCTGACGTCCTGCACGACCACGCAACTGGCGGTCTACACGACGGCTCTCGTGACGTTCCGTACCGATGATAGCCAAACCGCCTGCTGCCTTTACTTCGGCCGACAGCTTGATGTCGGTACCACGACCGGCCATGTTGGTTGCGATAGTTACCGTTCCGCTCTGACCTGCCAGGGCAACGATCTCGGCTTCTTTCTGGTGTAACTTCGCATTCAATACATTATGTTTGATCTTACGCAGGGTAAGCATACGGCTCAATAATTCCGAAATTTCTACGGAAGTCGTACCCACCAGTACCGGGCGTCCGGCTTCAACCAATGCACTGATTTCTTCGATAACAGCAGCGTACTTTTCGCGTTTGGTCTTGTAGATACGGTCGTTCATATCGTTACGGGCAATCGGACGGTTGGTCGGGATCACTACGACATCCAGTTTATAGATGTCCCAGAATTCACCGGCTTCCGTTTCTGCCGTACCTGTCATACCTGACAGTTTGTGGTACATACGGAAGTAGTTCTGCAAAGTGATAGTTGCGAATGTCTGTGTGGCAGCTTCCACTTTTACGCCTTCTTTGGCTTCGATAGCCTGGTGCAGACCGTCGGAGTAACGGCGGCCGTCCATGATACGTCCGGTCTGTTCGTCGACGATCATTACCTTGTTGTCCATCACTACATATTCATCGTCCTTTTCAAACAATGTGTAGGCTTTCAGCAACTGGTTGATTGTATGTACACGTTCGCTCTTGACAGAATAGTTAGCCAGGATTTCGTCTTTTTTAGCTTGCTTTTCTTCTTCCGTTCCCTTGAAGTTTTCCAACTGGGAAAGTTCGGAAGTGATATCTGGCAATACGAAGAATGTCGGGTCGTCGGAACGGCCGGTCAGCAGGTCGATACCCTTATCGGAAAGTTCGATACTGTTATTCTTTTCGTCGATCACGAAGTACAGTTCGTCAGTCGCTTCGTGCATGTGGCGCATATTTTCGGACATGAAGTATTCTTCCGTCTTCAACATTTGTGCCTTGATACCCTGTTCGCTCAGGAATTTAATCAACGCTTTGTTACGTGGATATCCCTTGAATGAACGATATAATTGGATAGAACCTTCTTCTACTTCTTTCGGGTCGCTGCTGGCCATTTTCTTTTTGGCTTCGATCAGTAACTTGGAGCAAAGGTCTTTCTGTGCGTTTACAACGACTTCCACATTCGGGCGGAACTGTTCGAACAACTGTTCTTCGCCACGGGGTATCGGACCGGAAATGATCAATGGTGTACGGGCATCATCGATCAATACGGAGTCGACCTCATCGACGATGGCATAGTTGTGTTTGCGCTGTACCAGATCGTTCGGACTGATCGCCATGTTATCACGCAGGTAGTCGAAACCGAATTCGTTGTTTGTACCGAAGGTGATGTCTGCATTATAAGCTGCGCGGCGGGCATCCGAGTTAGGCTGGTGCTTATCGATACAGTCTACGGAAAGTCCGTGGAACATATAAAGCGGTCCCATCCATTCCGAGTCACGTTTTGACAGGTAGTCGTTCACGGTTACAACGTGTACGCCGTTACGGGTCAAGGCGTTCAGGAATACCGGTAGGGTTGCTACCAATGTTTTACCTTCACCGGTTGCCATTTCGGCGATTTTACCTTTATGAAGAACGACACCACCGAACAACTGAACGTCGTAGTGTACCATGTCCCAGGTAATTTCGTTACCGCCGGCCTTCCAGTGGTTCAGGAAGATAGCCTTGTCGCCTTCGATACGGACAAAATCGTGTTTGGTTGCCAGGTCGCGGTCGAAATCGGTAGCGGTAACCACTACTTCTTCGTTTTCCGTGAAGCGGCGGGCTGTTTCCTTCATGATAGAGAATACTTCCGGAAGAGATTCTTCCAGGACCACTTCCATCTTGTCGGTGATAGCCTTTTCAATTTTATCTACTTCTGCCCAGATGGCTTCACGTTCTTCCAGTTCTTTATCATCGATGCCTTTACGGAGGTCTTCCACCTGTTTCCGTTCATCGGCTACATAGTCCTGAATACGTTGTTTGATTTCATCTGTTTTTGCTCTCAACTCATCGTTTGAAAGCTTCTGGATTGACGGATATACGGCCTTGATCTTATCCACGTATGGAGTGATCTCTTTCAGGTCTCGCTGCGACTTGTTGCCGAACAGCTTCGTCATAAATTCATTAAATCCCATGATATATATTAATTTATTTATTTCGTAAAGTGATTATTTGCTGACGATCGGATTTAATTGATCACCGGAATGATATATCATTATCAAATTCCGTGCCAAAGTAAATACTTGTCAAATTCTGTTTATTCCAGGGATGGGAGGTTAACAATAATACCAGTGACCGGTCAAGATCTCATTTTTTGATCGTCAACTCCCCAAGAGGCAAACTCTGGGATGCATTCGGTGGCCGTATCCTCAGCACATGGGTTACCGTGGGGGCTACCTCTGTGGCTTTTACTTCGCGGTAGATATGTTCCGGTTTGATGCCGTTACCCATAAATACCAACGGGGTAATTACTGCGTTATTACGAATTATTTTTACCTTTTCTTTCGGGTTGTCGTTGTTGATGATCCAGCCGGGTTGCAGTTCGATGATCAGGTCACCGCGTTTCAGATGGTGCGTTCCCTGACGGAATTTAACCGTTCCTTCGTTCCATTCACCGGCAAGCAGGGCATGGTCGGTGGTAACATGTTGTACACCGCTGAATTCCATCAGGAATTCGGCTGCTTTATCCTGTATCGTTCTCAGGTCGAGTTTGGCGTCTTCGATGGCTTTGCGGTTCAGGTAAATCTGGTTATTATAGAAACCTTTCACCCAACTGCTTTGCTGCCCGTATATCGCCATCAGATACATGTTAAGCAGGGCGACGCAACGTTTCGGATGGAATTCTCCGCCGTTTATCAGCAGTCCGTCCGCATATTCTTCTTCGCTGGTATAATAACCGGAGCCGGTGAATACGACGAGGGTATTAGCCAGGCCGACCTTTTTATCGATGGCATCCAAAAACTGTTCCAGGTCTTTATCCAGCTGATAATACGTATCCTGAATCTCCCGGGTGTAGTCCTTGTTCATGATTCCTTTGTAGTTACCCGCATAATAGGTAACCGACAGCATATCCGGACAACTTCGTGTGCCGAATGCACCGTATTCAAGGAATTGCAGGGCCAGCCGGTTAATCTCTTTATTAATGAAAGGGGTCGTCTTCAGCTTCGGAAAACAATCGTTTGTCTTTTCATTAAATGTGTATTTGAAAGGAATATCATCCAATACGTAAGGGAAAGCATTGTATTTGTCCAATGGAAGTGTAGGAGTCCACACCATCTGCTCCAGGCGTGCCGACAAAGATTCCACTCCATTATTATAACGGTCCACATACCAGGGAAGACCTTTATAATAGGTGGTTGTCGCCCATTTCCCGTTCATGTCGTCCATCCAGAATGCTCCGTTTGCCGCATGACCGGCAGAAAGGATTGCACTCTCCGCATCGGGGGCAATGGCATATACGTCGCTTCTGCCTTTGGATGCAATCTTCAGTTCGTCTCCGATTGTGGAGCTGAACATCTTTTTAGGAGAATAATTTTCGCGGGTATAATTACCGATATAATCTTTGTCGTAAAGGATAGAGACTTCTTTATCATTCTCGAAGTCGTAGTATTTACTCCCTGTAACCCCATGGAAGCAAGGGTTGCTTCCGGTAAACAGCGTTGCGAAGGCGCTTGCCTGGTCGATGTCGGAAAATTCGAATTTGATATTGTTGTAAACCAGTCCTTCGTTCATCAACCGTTTGAAACCGCGTTCACCGAATGTATTGTAGAAGTATTCTATATAATCGCCTCTCAGTTGATCCACGGTGATGCAAACCACAAGTTTGGGGGTACGTTGTTGTGCCTCCAGGTTAGTGACTACCAAGATTGCAATAAGCGACGTTATTATTTTTCTCATCCGATTTTCCATCATATATTCAAGCTATACGCTTCATTTTTCTTTAATTGCCATATTTCCCCTGTATATACCGTATCCGGAACGTAGCCAAAGCGTGGCAACAAGCGGGATAAAAGCTATATTTAAGTGTTGCGGAATGAAATACCAACCCGCCAACAGCAGCGTAAGCGCCGCAAAGTTAATAAAATGATAATAATATGCAGCCTTTCCGAACTTTTTTACTGCAAACAAAATAACAGCGATAAGGGCGAAAGGTTGTAACCACACAATCGACCAGTTCGGCCAAATGCAAGGATGAGTCGATATAAAACAAAGGAAGAACAATACCGTACCTGCCAGTCCTGCAAGGAAAAAGAGGATACAATCCACCAGTCGGAAATATGTTTTTTTCTTCCATTCAATGAATGTGATTGCTGCTATCAGCAGGAAAAAAATCATGCTGCATAACATAGGCGTAAACCATATCTTACTGCCATTATTGTCGTCTGTCAGCTGTTCAGCCAGCCGGTTTGTCTGTTTTATCAGTTTCCTTTCGCTTCCGTCGGGGTTCACGATTGTAGCTTTTTCGAATTCATCTTTCAGGTAAAGCGGCAGGAACATCATTTCATGCGGGGTGGCGATCCGGTCGGTCGGGCTTCCGAGTGCCAGGTCGCATCCGAATGTCAGCCAGGGATGATTACGCGTGCAATAATTTATAAGGTCGCGGAATGTTTGAGGTTCGGGCGGGTTGTTATATTGCACTTTCCCGTCTACCTGTTCCTCCACAATGGCTACCGGACGAGTCGCGCAATTGTCGAAAAAGAAATTGTATCGGTAAACGGCGTTTTCCGGTTGTACATTCGTTATCAGGGCATTCCATATCTTATGGGTCTCTTCGGGTGTGAGGTTGAGTACCTGTTCGGTTACTTCACTTCCCCGCATCTGATATTCTATTATATAATGTGAAAAATTATAGGCAGCCAGTTTATAATCGGTTTCTCCTTTTGTAAAACGATAGATGAAGTTGGGTTTTGAGAAATCGAAGATACCATAATTGAAAACTGTATCGAGTTTACGTAAAGTATCTTTTACCCGTATGGCCGTATGTCCGTACACGGTATACACTTCATCGTCGGATGGAGCTGCCGTCAATATGCTTATCTGCGCTTTGTCGCTTAATCCGGTTTGTGCCTTTGCCGGAATCAGGCAAAGGAACAGGAAAAGCAGAAGCAGGTTCTTTTTCATACGATATTTGTTTTTACCGTACAAAGGTAGGGGTTTTGCTTTGAAAATTAAAATTGAGAATTGAAAATTAAGTATTAACTGTAATATATATAGTTGTATATATAATAAAGGTATACTTTTTTCAATTCTCAAAGCTGCTTATTCTCTTTTGAATAGTGAAACGATCCATAGTAAAACGATTGCACCGATGGTTGACATCACCAGGCTGCCGATCACTCCGTTTACACTTAGTCCCAGCAGGCCGAATAGCCATCCACCCAATACGCCACCGATAATACCGACTATCAGGTTTACAATCAACCCGAATCCACTCCCTTTCAATATTTTCCCGGCCAGGAAGCCTGCCAGGATACCAATAATAATCGAACCGATAATTCCCATAATAACTTAATTTAGTGTTCTGATTAATAAACAAGGGATAGGGAGTTTATGTTTAAACGAATTGATGGTTAGGTATTACTCGATCAGAAAGGTGTTGTAATTTACATTTTGATAGTGAATAGCGATTTTCAAAATCGCTTTGATATGTTAAAAAATATTACCCGGTGGGGTATTTTGTTTTACCCGGTATATTAATCCGATTTACCCGGTAGAGTAGTGTCATTTTGATAGTTGGAGAATAACTATTCGGAGACTGTTAAACAATACCCTTCTCCATGAATATTTTCTATTGATATAACCGGAATTTTTTCTTGTAATTTTTTTTCCAACTTTTTGACTTGTATACTTATTGTACTATTGTTTGTATCGCTGTTATTCCATACATCGTTTTTCAGCTGAACAAATCCGACACCTACATTTATGTTTTTAACAAAACACACAAACAGTTTTAAGTTCAATCCTTTTAAACGTAATACTATTTCACCGTCAAATTTAATATCTCCGGTTGTTTCATCCAGAAGAATCTTATCCGTAACACTCAGCCATTCTCTTGTAGTCGGTTGTAGAGGTTTGATAACGTCTATCGTCTCGCTTTCTACTACCCTTTCAGGTTCCGACTGATCAACCAATCCCACATTTTCAACAGGAGATATAAGAGCCTCTTTCTTTACGCATAATCTTATTGTATAGGATATAAGCCAACATAAAACACCTAGAGAGATCAATATAAAAATCCTAAAATAAACTAAACTCACCGACTCCTTCAACAAATAATCGAATGGACATTTAATGAACCCTTGCAAACAGACAGCATAATCACAAGCTGGGATTTCCATTTTTTTAACAGGTAAAGCCACATATAAAAAATCCCGGGAAATATCCTTGCTATACATAACCACATTTTTAGAATTACTGTAAAAGTCTTTTCCTACAGATTTTACAGCCACTTCTGCCGGGATATCGGCTTGTTGCAAAACCGCTTGAAACAGACTATCGATAACCGATACCTGTATCGGAACAGAATCACCAAGATAATACTGCAGCAAATTATATTTAGAGGATGCTTTCGAACCAAATTCTTTCTTTTGGGTATACTTTCCTTCCGATGTACAAACAGAGGTAGTATCTACAGGATGTTTTTCACGCTTTACCCTCTTAATAATAACTCTTTCCTCTTTTATCCGCATATCGATATCCACTTCAACCACCTCTTCAAAAAGAGAATAGGCCTTTATTTTTATTTTATCATACACTTCATAGCAGACTATACCTTCTCCTACGAGAATGAATAAAATAAAAAGTCCCCAATACATTGCCACTTTCCAAGTTTTTTTCATAAAGAGATCCTATTTGTCTTTACAAAAATAAGAATAATTTTCAAGACAATAAGCCTAATTCGATCATAATCAATATATGCAATTTATATAAAACTTTAAATACGGCATTATCAAACAGATAAAATATATCTGCATATTAGATGCATACTTTTTGCATATATTTTACATACAAATTTTCAACAAAACATGCCCTTGTCGATAGCGAACTTTCACACAAAGCTTGATATTCAAGATTTTAAACTTGTCAGAAAGTTTGTAATTCAAAATATAAATTCTAAATTTGCTAGTGAATCAATTTTATAAACAATGAAAAAAAAGACATTTAAATTAGTATTAGGATTAGCAACCATTATTGCTGCCGGTTATTTATACACAAAACAAAGCAGTGAAAATAACATGACAGATTTGGTTTATGCAAACATCGAAGCCCTGGCAAATCCGGAAGATGATGACGATTATATGGATGTTCTATGCTTAGGGTGGGGTTCTGTCGATTGTTATGGAGACTGGGTGAAAACAAAAGTTATCAACTTCAGTTTAAAATAATCAATGAAGTATCCTTTATCCATATTATTAATAGGTATTAGTTATCTGACTGCCTGTTCGAGTTCTCCGGATTCGCACTTTCCAAGATACTCGGATTTTCCCAAAACCAAGGCGCTCAGTGCCCGGGTGATTAACCTGGATACTATCCTGTTCCGCTACCCCTTCCGGGTAGCGGTCAGGGACAGTATCGCTGTTGTCATGGACCTACATAATATGGACCATTATTTACATGCATTTACCTATCCTGGATGGAAACATATAGCTTCATTCGGAAAACGTGGAGAGGCCCCACAGGAAATGCTTTCGGCTATCAGCATCCAATTCAACTCCTTAGACTCTTTATGGGCACTCGATGCCAATAAGATGGAGATTACACGTTGGAAAATCTCTTCGACTAACGGTTCAGCGGAACGGGTCGAAGAGATCAAATTAGATAAGAAATTAGTCCGTTCGCTCGACTTTCATACGATGAAATCGGGATTTTTAGTTCCCGACTACATGGGGGAGCACCGTTTTTGGGAAGTAGATGGCAATGGTAAAGCAATCCAAAACCACGGCACTATTCCCAGCGAAGCAGCAGAAGAAGAGACATCGCGTCCGGCATTGGCACAAGCTTGGCGTCCCTTCATGGACTATAATCCCGGTAATGGTATATTGGCAATGGTCACCCAATTGGGAGAAACACTGGAAATTTACAATTTAAAAGACAGTACACATAAAGTATTGTATGGCCCTAACGGAGAACCCGAGTTCAAAACGGCACGTGACGGTTCAGGTGTTCCGGACGGAATTATGGGATTCAATGACATAAAAGTTACCGACAAATACATTTATGCCGTATTTCAGGGAATCAAGTTAAAAGATGATTTGGCAGCCTATAAACAGGGAAAAGAACTGGAAGACGGAGGCAGATTTATTTATGTTTTCGACCTGAAAGGAAATCCGGTACAAAAATACACTCTTGACCACGCAATACATGGCATTGATGTAAACGAAGAAACAAATACGATTGTCGCCACCGAGGTGAAAAGCGATGATCCGATTATAGAATTTAAGATTTAGCAAACGATATGAAAGCCTTTTATCTTTACATATTATTAATAGCAACCACCTTCTTTTCCTGCCACAACGAACAGAAAGAGAAGGAAAATAAGATTGCGTATCTGGTCAGCGAATGGCAAGGGAAACAAATACAGTTCCCTGAAAACCTGACCTTCACACGCTATCTGACAGATACTACGGATTTTCGGATTCCGCAATCCGAATACAAGGTATTAATATATGTAGACTCTATCGGTTGCACCAGCTGCAAACTGCAACTTCATAAATGGAAGGAACTGATCGAATACACTGATTCAGTAACACAAGGAAAAGTTCCTTTCCTCTTCTTCATGCATCCAAAAGAAGCGAAGGAAATACGTTACCTCCTAAAACGAGACGCATTCGATCGCCCTATCTGTATTGACATAGACGATCGACTAAACAAACTGAACAAATTCCCGGCAGACATAACTTTCCAGACATTCTTGTTGGATAAGGACAATAAAGTTGCTGTATTAGGAAATCCAGTACATAACACGGCAGTGAAAGAACTGTATCTGAAACAGATTACAGGTAAGGACAGTCCGAACAAAAATATACCGAAAACAACAGCCGAAGCAACAAAGACAGAAATCAACTTCGGTACTTTCGACAAATCAGAAGTAAAGGAGACAACCATAGAAATAAAAAACACCGGGGACAATCCCCTTGTGATAGTGGACGTAAGTACCACCTGCGGCTGCACAGCAGCCACATACGACAAACGACCTGCGAAACCCGGAGAATCTCTTTGGGTAGGAATTAAGATGACACCGAAAGACACAGGTTTCTTCGATGAAGTCGTTACGATCAAGTACAATAGTATTAACAATCAATCTGTCAAAGGAAGGATAAAGGGGAATGTTCGGTGATCGAACGAAAGGGAGTTTGCTGCACGACCTCAAAATAGTACAAGCAAACTCCCGGAGACCCCGAAAAGGAGGTGTATGATGGTAATATAACCGACAAAACAGAATGATACAGGTGTCATTCGACTATCTAATCCGAATAGAGTAGGCAAAGATAGAAAATAGCCTGATTAAATAATAATTTTAATAAATAATTAAACATATACGGATATGAAAAAGTTATTTGGTATCATGGCTCTAGCTGCGATAGCAGCTGCAGCTAGCTGGAATTTCATCCAGAGTCAGAATGAGCTGGAACTTTCAGATTTAGCACTGGCCAACGTGGAAGCGTTAGCACGTGATGAATCTGGTGGTTCAGGAACAGATCAAGCATGTATTGCATGCATTAGTCCTGAAGGATATAGAGGTGTTAGATTCTACTGTAAATATGGAACAGGAGGATGCTATGATAGCACGTGTATAGCGGGTTCTTGTGGAGGTCTTTAAGATTTTAGAAAATTCCTATAGACTAATACGACCATAATAGACCTAGTTTGATTAAAAGATCTTTCTAAAGTCTATAATAACAGCGTATAAGTGCAATAATTTAATTTATTGCACTTATTATATTCAAACAAAAAGATTCAGTTAATATTTAGTACCATCATAATGAAAACAACACTATCCATATTTACAGTTTTATTATGCACCTTTTTTTCATGTAATGAAAAAAGTATAAAGGAGAATGACTATTCTAATACATCTACAAAAGTTATTAATGTTCCCGACAAACTAGATATCACATCACATTCGGACTCTATCTTTTCGAAAGTTACTTTTTTACCATTAGAGACTAAACCGGACTGCATGATATCTTTTGTTATGAACTTAAAAATAGTAGATTCTCTTATTTATATCAATGATGGATTAAAAAGACTCCTTGTTTTTGATTCCAAAGGAAAATACAAATATCAAATTGGTTCCAAAGGTAATGGACCAGGAGAATACTTGGAAATGCGAGACTACCTCGTATATAAAGATCATATCGAGATCTTAGATTTCAAAAAAATAATTACTTATTCCTTAACAGGTGATTACATAGAAACAAAACACTTTGATTTTTTAGATCAAAATCAATACTGTAATGCAGACTATTTCACACAAGCTCCCACTGGTGGTTATTATTTTTGGGGTGGAACATCTGGTATAAAAGATTTTAGTGCAGAGAAAAAAAGATACCTAATGTATCATGTTAGTGATGATATGAAAATTAAAAAAGGAGAATTTCTTATTACACATGGTTCCGGATCATGTTTTTATAGATATACAAACTTTGAGGATCTGACTATTATTGATCCTTCTTATGGTAATTACAATGTATATCAAATCAATAAGCAAGGAAATATCTCTTCACGTTATTATTTTAATTTTGGTAAAAATGCCTACACAAAAGAAATTCCTATTCCTGATAGAAGTAATGCCTTTCAAATTAATGAAGAACTAAATAATTATGTACTTGAAATAAACAACTTTTTAGAGACAAATAACTGGATACATATAGACTTTGCTTATAAACAAACTGCTCATAGTGCTTTTTACTCAAAAAAGAAAAATAAGGTATATTTGTTAAGTCCTGCCAGTCCTAATTTGTCACCCAATGAATTTCGATTCTGGGGTGCCTTATACGTAAAGGGAGAGACACTTATAATGCCGATTGATGCCAGTTGGTTACAAACTGAATTAAACAGAATATCTCCAGAATATATCAAGAAATTGGATTTAGAAAGTTATAAAAATAAAGATGAATTTGATAATCCAATTTTAGCGTTCTATGAATTAAAAATATGATAGTCGAATCTTATCTAAAAACATATGAAACGTAGGATTTATAGTTGGTTTATGATAATTATCATGGTTTGTTCCTGTAACCGGAACAAACCACTCGATTATGCTCTTCAAGTAGCCGGAGAAAACGAAACTGAATTAAAAACCGTACTGAATCATTTCAAAAAAAATCCTCAAAAATTAAAAGCAACTAAATTCCTTATTGAAAACATGCCCTATCATTTTTCACGAGAGGCATACTTCATGTCTACTAAAAAAGAAAAATACAGGCCAGACATAAGTCAATTCAACGGAGAAAAAGCAATCAAAATGCATTGTGATTTTTTATTTAAATTGGGTTACAGAATAAAAGAACAAAAAGTAGATGATATATTGACACTTGACAGCCGCTTTCTTATTGACAATATAGAACTGGCTTTTACTGTCTGGCAAAAGCCATGGGCAAAAAATGTTTCATTCAATGATTTCTGTAAATACATCCTCCCCTACCGCGCACAATGTGAAGAGGTATCTCATTTGAGAAGAGAAATTATGGAACGTTTCGTTCCCATACTGGATTCTGCTAAAGTAAAAACTCCTTTAGAGGCATGCTTCGTACTTAATGAGCACCTGAAAGACATTATGAAATATGGACATACCGGTCTTCCACTCTATCCGACCATTGACGAAACCTACCGTTCCGGAATCAGCCAATGCGAGGGTTTATGCAATCTGGGTACTTTTATAATGAGAGCTTGCGGCATTCCGGTTACAGTAGAACAAACGACCTGGACTAAAATGGACTTGGGCCATAGCTGGTGCGTAGTTTTAGACAATGGAAAATTCTACAGCTTCGGACCGGGAGAAGATCAACCTGACACACATGCCCGCTCTTTCTCAGAAGTCAGACATCGACGACCGGCTAAAGTATATCGTTCACGTTTTGATCCGGACTTTTCTATAATGGATAAAAAAGACGACGGATATGTTACGACTCTAAAAAGTCCTCTAATCTATGATGTTACCAAT
Organism: Parabacteroides caecihominis; assembly: GCF_023656785.1. Lineage (NCBI taxonomy): Bacteria > Pseudomonadati > Bacteroidota > Bacteroidia > Bacteroidales > Tannerellaceae > Parabacteroides > Parabacteroides caecihominis. Next base: position 18,475 of record NZ_JAMOKS010000018.1, on the reverse strand, counting down.
GAATATCTAGATAAAACGACATCAATAAAGGTTTATGTCGACAAAAACAACAGAAAAAAAGGAAAATCAAATCAAGTTTATTTATGTACTTATAACTATTATGAATGGTGCCCGATAGCGATCGGACATAGAAAAGATACTGTTTGTTATTTCGAAAACGTTGTTGGAGATAATATATTTATGGTTGCCGATTCACCGGATGGGAATAAATTACGAAATATTACTGCCCCCTTTTATACGGATAAAGATGGAAACATTCGTAAATTTATCCCTCAAAAAGAACATAAACAAACATTCACATTGAATAAGCGTAAGAAAAAACTGGATCAGGAACATACACTACACTTTTGGGATACAGAGAAAGAACGTTTTATTCCGTTAGAATATGCAAGTTCAACTGATACAACACAAACATACGATCAAATACCGACAAATGCATTATTATGGTTCACTATTCCGGAAAGGATCGTTAACCAACGGATATTTTTTATTGAAAACGACAGTATAAAAAGCTATTAATTCGATGAAAGAGAATAGAAAAATACACAACCTGATCAACAAAGCCATCAATATAGTCTTCTGGCTATGTATGACAGTTACTCTATGGTTTGTTTTACAGGTATTTATCTTTGCTTCTTTCAAAATCCCCAGCGATTCGATGGAACCGGGATTAATTACAGGAGACAATATACTTGTCTGGAAACCGACTATTGGACCTCGCATATTCAACCTGTTTGCCTCCATGAGAAACGAACAAACAGAGATTTATCGCATTCCCGGTTTCAAAAAGATAAAACGCAATGATATTCTGGTTTTCAATTTCCCGCATCCAAACAGTTGGGATAAAATTGAAATGCATATACTCAAATATTACATCAAACGGTGTGTCGGAATACCGGGAGATACCTTATCCATCCGAAACGGATTCTTTCATGTGGAAGGCGTACAAACTTCCGGTTATATTCAGATGGGACAGATTTCTGATACAAACTGGTCACAACTCGCTGTTAGCGGGATTTTTCGGCTGTGCATCGTTTTAGTCACAGGTAGAAATACAATTGCTTGGATAACTCTTTTTTTCAGTTTATGCTGCCTGTATAGGTATTATTTCACCAATTTTGCTTTTCTTTGCGGAAAATTTCAGTCACGTGAATTTAATTATAGAACAAGGAAACACCTCTTCAAAAGTTGCAGTATACAATAAGAAGCACATGGAAGCCTCTTTTGTATATAAGAAATTCGATGTTGATGAATTGGAGTCTCTCTTTGGGAAATACGATTTTAAACATGGAATATTGTCGACTGTGATAGGCAAAAATGAAGTGCTGAATGATTACCTGCGTGGTAGGCTCCGGCGCTTTATCTTTTTGGATGAAACTGTAAAGTTGCCTATAACGGTTCAATATGAAACGCCCGAAACTTTGGGAAAAGACCGGTTGGCTGCGGCTGTCGGTGCCAATTACCTGGAACCGGGAAAAGACCTGCTTGTCATTGATGCTGGCACAGCAATTACTTACGAATTGATTGAGGCCTCGGGTTCTTATCTGGGAGGGAATATCTCTCCGGGAATGACTACCCGTTTCAAGGCTTTGAACTTTTATACAAAAAAACTACCTTTGGTGACGGAACAGGAGGAAGTCCCTTTATTGGGTACCAATACCGAGAGTGCTATCCAGGCAGGAGTAGTGAATGGGATTGTCTACGAGATGGATGGGTATATCGAGAAGTTACGGATAAAATATCCTAACCTTTTGGTTTTTTTAACAGGCGGTCATTCGTTTTATTTTGAAAGCCGACTAAAAAACTCCATCTTTGCAGACATTAATTTAGTGTTGACAGGATTAAACAGAATCTTAGAGTATAATGTTGAAGATTAATAAGCTACTAATAGCAAGCATTCTTATATTGACACAGTTGTCGCTAGCGGCACAAAATAACACTAACTCGCCCTATACCCGTTTTGGGTATGGTGAATTAGCGGATCGTTCATTCGGAGCCGGACGGGCAATGGGGGGCGTTGGTTTCGGATTAAGATCGTCGAAACAGATCAACCCGATGAACCCGGCATCGTATACAAGCATGGATTCATTGACATTCCTTTTTGATTTTGGAGCATCGGGCCAGCTTTCGTGGTTTGATGACGGAGTCAATAAACAGCACAATATTAATGGGAATGTGGAGTATATTGCAATGCAGTTCCCGATACATAAACGTATTGCGATGAGTGTGGGTATTTTACCTTACTCGTATGTCGGATATAGTTTTGGTGCCCGGAGAACATCTGAAGGTGGATTTAATTATGTGGAAACATTTAATGGTTCCGGCGGATTAAACGATTTGTATGCAGGTTTGTCTATAGATATATGGAAGAAGCGTCTTTCAGTCGGAGCGAATGTCGGATATCTTTTTGGAAACATCAAGCATGAGCAGAGTTCTATTGTAGGACAGGGTTCAGAACGGAACACGATTCGTAATCAGAATCTGGAAGTACGGGATATAAAACTGGACTTTGGTGTTCAATATACCCACCCGATCAGTAAAACAGAAAATGTTACATTCGGGTTGGCCTTTTCTCCAAAAAACCGTTTGAATGCGACTTATATTAATATGACTTATGCGGCAACCAGTTCCGGTTCTGCCGAGATCGTAGCTTCGGATACGACAAAGAGTAAAGCATTTGATATACCGAACTCGATCGGTTTTGGTGCATCATATGTGAAAAATAATAAGATGACATTAGCTGCGGATGTACTGTATGAAACATGGGATAAAGCGTATTATGATGATTCAAAAGATAGTTTTAAGAACCGTGTTCGGGTTGCAGCCGGAGGCGAGTTTATTCCAAATTATCAGAATCGTAATTTTTTCGGCCGGGTAAGATACCGTGCAGGTGCCCATTATAGTAATTCCTATCTGATGATAAATAATACAGATGATGCAGCATATAAAGGAAATGGCTATAATGAATATGGTGTGAGTGTCGGTTTCGGATTACCGTTGGTTGATAACCGTTCGTTGGTAAATGTGTCTTTTGAATACACGAAGATTAACCCAAGTGGTAAAAACATGATTGATGAACAGTATTTCCGTTTTACTGTTAATTACACATTTAATGAAATGTGGTTCTGGAAGAAAAAGGTAGATTAATTTAAATTGCTAACTTAAATTAAAACAGATATGAAAATAAAGGTATTATTAATTGCGGCTGCATGCTCTATGGGAGCACTAGGCGCGTATGCACAGAAAGGAGTAGATAATGGAACACAATTTGGATCTGGTGAGGACAGTATCCGTTGTATAACCAATATCAGCTTGTTCGTTCCTTATGCTAAGGCAGGGAATTTTAAGGATGCATATGATTTTTGGAAAATTGTTTACGATGAATGTCCTGCTGCAACAAAGGATATTTATCTGCATGGTGTAAAGATCATGGCATGGAAGATTGCCAATGAAAAAGATCCGGCAAAGAAAAATGCTTTGATCGATGATCTGATGGGAGTGTATGACAAACGTGTGAAATATTTCGGTGATGACAGACGTTACGGCAAAGACTGGATCGTTTCCCGTAAAGCACAGGATTATATCCAGCAGATGGGAGATAAAGCCGATTATAATAAACTGTATAACTGGTTGGGTGAAATCATCAACGAATATGGAGACAAAACGGAAGCATTAGGTGTTTCTTTGTATATGTTTGCTTCTTATCAGAAGATGGCTGATGATCCTAATCACAAAGGACAATATGTTGAAGATTATCTGAAAGCATCTAAAATCCTGGATACTCAGTTGCAGGCTGCACAGGCTGCCAACAACGAAAAAGAAGTTAACAACCTGACAACATTCAAAACCAGTGTGAACGGTGCATTTGCAAACAGTGGTGCTGCCGATTGCGAAACATTGCAGAACCTGTATGCTCCGAAAGTTGAAGAAAGCAAGAGTGATCTGGCTGCTTTAAAAGAAATCGTTTCTCTGCTGAGACGTGTTCGTTGCCAGGAAATCGATGCATTCTTTGCTGCAGCAGCATATGCTTATGAACTTGAGCCGAGTGCAGATGCCGCTATTGGTATTGCTAAACGTGCTGTAAAGAATAAAGAATATGACACAGCTGTCAAATATTTTGAAGAAGCTGCCAATATGGAAACAGACCCTTCTTCAAAAGCTGAAGATTATTATATGATCGCAGTGATTAATCTGGATCAGAAAAATTATTCAAAAGCAAGGGAATATGCAAAGAAAGCAGCAGCTACAAATACTAGCTATGGTCAGCCGTACATCCTGATTGGCCAGATGTATGCTGCTACAGTTAAGAATGTATTTCCGAATGACGGTGTTTTGGCAAGAGCTGCCTACAATGTGGCAATCGACCAGTGGGAAAAAGCAAAACAGGTTGATGAAAGCTGTGTAGAGGAAGCTAATAAATTGATCGGTACTTACCGTGCTCATTTACCTTCTACAGAGGAAATTTTTATGCATCCGGATCTGGAAAAGGGTAAATCATTTACTGTAGGTGGTTGGATCGGTGAGACAACAAGAATCAGATAATTATGACGGAAACGCGTTTTCTTTGTAAAACGAACAAATATGGCATAACAACTACTTTCGCGGTAGTTGTTATGCTTCTTTTATTTATGGCTTCCTGTGGCAAGGAGAATAAAGAAGTGGTAGAAGTAACCTTCGATCCGGAAAATACCTATACACTGAGAACGACCGATGTTTCCAGCTTGATCTCCGATTCCGGTATCACCCGTTACCGGATGAACGCGAAAGAGTGGTTGGTGTTCGGAAAAGCCAAAGAGCCTTACAGCTATTTTCCCCAAGGTGTTTACGTGGAGAAATTTGATTCTTTGTTTAATGTAGAAGCAAGTGTAAAAGCGGATACCGCTTATTATTGGGATAAGAAAGGACTGTATAAGCTGATTGGTCATGTGGGTATTTTGAGCCAGGAAGGTAAAAAGTTGGATACTTCAATACTGTATTTCGACCAGAAAGAAGACCAGATTTACACAGATGAATACTTTGAGCTGGAAGAAGGGGATAAGATTATCACCGGCATCGGATTTAAGTCGAACCAGAACATGACGAAATATAAGATATTTAATTCGCAGGGAACATTCCCTGTCAGCGATACAGCACGTGATACTTCGCGTGTGAATACTGCAACCGGCGATTCTGTGGTTGTGAATATAGCAAAGCCGGATTCAATAAAATAGAACTGATGTGAATGCATTAACGTACATATTGATTTCATTAGCCTTTTCCGCTTTTTTTTCCGGCATGGAGATCGCATTTATTTCTTCTAATAAGTTGCGGCATGAACTGGATAAAAAGAATAAGAATATAGCCGGTAAAATATTGGATATTTTTTACCGGAATCCAAACCAGTTTATTTCAACGATGCTGGTGGGTAATAATATCGCACTGGTTGTCTATGGTTTACAGATGGCAATTGTCCTGGAACCGTTTATCGCCCGTTTCATTGATAATGAGGCTCTGATTGTTCTTATTCAGTCTGTTATCTCGACACTCCTGATATTGTTTACAGGCGAGTTTATCCCGAAGACGATTTTCAAATTGAATCCTAACTTTTCCTTGAATTTGTTTTCGGTCCCTTTGTTGATCATATACATTATATTATATCCTATCTCGAAGTTTTCAGCACTGATTTCTTATCTGATACTGAAATTGGTGGGAGTAAAGAATATTACTCAATCGAGCAGGCGTACTTTAGGTAAAGTGGATCTTGACTTTTTTATTCAGCAAAGTATCGAAGATGCTCCTCTGAATTCAGATATGGATACGGAAGTGAAAATATTTCAGAATGCGCTTGATTTTTCCAATGTCCGTTTGCGCGATTGTATTGTTCCCCGTACGGAGATTGTCGCCTGTGATAAGACTGTCAGCATGGAAGAACTTCGTTCTAAGTTTATTGAAACGGGGTTGTCGAAGATATTGATCTATAACGAAAATATAGATGATATTATCGGATATATCCATTCATCGGAATTATTTAAAAATCCGGAGGATTGGACACAGAGTATAAAGACTGTTTCCATTGTCCCGGAAACGATGGCGGCCAATAAGCTGATGAAGGTGCTGATGCAGGACAAAAAGAGTCTGGCTGTGGTTGTGGATGAATTTGGCGGTACAGCGGGGATTGTGACGCTGGAGGATCTGGTAGAGGAGATCTTTGGAGAGATAGAGGATGAGCATGATATGAAATCATACGTAGCCCGGAAAGTTTCGGACGATGAATACCTGATATCCGGCCGTATGGAGATCGATACTCTCAATGAAAAGTTCAACCTTGAGCTCCCGGAATCAGACGATTACGTAACGATTGCCGGATATATCCTGCATTTCTACCAAAAATTTCCTAAATTGAATGAATCAATCGTAATTGATAAATATACTTTTAAAATCATAAAAGTAACGGCAACGAAAATAGAACTTGTGCGAATGAAAGTAGGCAATTGATGAAAAAAAGTGGAATAAAAGATGTAACAAATTCTTTTTTTCGTATCTTCGTGCCCTTAAACTGTAAAATATAAACTTTAAAAATAAATAACGATAAATGGCTACGCTGGAAAAAATCAGAAGCAAAGCAGGACTGCTCGTACTCGTTGTGGGTTTGGCATTGTTCGCTTTTATCATTGGAGACTTTTTGAACTCCGGTTCTACTTATTTCAGACAAACTCAGGAGAGAGTTGCTAAGGTTGACGGGGAAGTAATTAAAATTCAGGATTATCAAGGACGTATTGATGAAATGACTGAGATGTACAAGATGCAATCCGGTCAGACCAATCTGCCCGAAGAATACATGAATCAGATCCGTCAGTCGGTATTCGATGCTATGGTACAGGAAATTGTACTTGACGAAGCAACTGATAAATTAGGTATGGCTGTAAGTCCGGAAGAATTGTTTGACATGGTTCAGGGTGAGAATATTTCACCGATGATCCAGCAGATGCAGATGTTTGTTAATCCGCAGACCGGACAGTTCGACAAAACAGCTCTGTTGAATTTCCTGAAAACAATTGACGACGACAATATCGCAAGCTACCCTGCAGATCAGCAGGCTCAGTTGCTCCAGGCTCGCAATTTCTGGTTGTTCTGGGAAAAGAACATTAAACGTCAGCGTCTGGAACAAAAATATACAACATTGTTAAGTAAGGCTGTTTCAGCAAACGTGCTGGATGCAAAAGAAGCATTCAATGACGCAGCTGAAAACTCTGACATTGTTTATGCTATGCAGTCATATGCAAGCATTCCTGACTCAACAATCGAAGTAAGCAAGAGTGAAATCGAAAAGCTGTACAACCAGCGTAAGGAACTTTACAAACAAAAAGAAGGTAAAGTGATCAAGTATATCGCTGTTGACATTCGTCCCAGCCAGGAAGATTATGACAAAGCAAGTGCTGATATCGAATCTTTGAAAGAGGAATTCACTACTTCTGAAAAGGTGGCTGATATTGTAAATGAAAATTCAGAAGTTCCTTACATGGATGCTTTCTTTACAGAAAATGCCTTTGATCCGGAAATGAAACAATTCGCAACGACTTCGGAAGTTGGTTCTGTGTATGGCCCGGTATTCGATAACAACAAATACAGAATGTTCAAGTTGGTGGACAAGAAAGTTGCTCCGGACTCTGTTAAGGTAAGCCATATTATGTTGGCAAATGGAGACGAAGCCCGTACGACGGCTTTGGCTGACAGCTTGATGAATGTATTGAAGAACGGTGGGGACTTTGCTGCATTGGCAAAAGAATTCTCTGCTGACCAGGCTGCTGAAAATGGCGGTGAACTGGGATGGTTCACTGAAATTACTGCACTGAGAGGTGTAAATGAAGACTTTAAGAATGCTGTTTTCTCTACTCCGGTAAACGAAATTGCAAAAGTAAAATCTTTGTATGGAACTCACCTGGTGAAAGTAACAGAAAAAACAGCTAATGTGAATAAGTATAAAGTAGCGGATATTGACATGACAGTATCTCCGAGTTCTAAAACTTATAGCAATATCTATAACGAGTTGAACCAGTTCATTTCACAGAACAACGATTTAGCTAAGTTGGATGAAGCTGCTAAAGAAGCTGGATATAATCTGATTGCAGGTGTAAATGTTACTGCTGATAACCAGACGTTGGGTAGCATTAAAAATTCTCGTCCGGTAATCCGTTGGGCATTCCAGAATGATAAGGGTAAAATCTCTGAAATCTTTGAATGTGACGATAAGTTTGTAATTGCAGGCGTAGAAGGTACTATAAAAGAAGGTTACCGCTCGGTTGCCTCTTTAACTCCTGCTTTGAAAGCTGAAATCGCTGCTCAGAAGAAAGGTGAGAAGATCGCTGCTGATCTGAAGGCTAAAAATCTGACATCAGTTGAAGCTTATGCTGATGCAATGGGTTCAAAAGTTGATTCAGTGAAGTTTATCAACTTCGGAACACGTCGTATCTCCGGTATCGGTGTAGAACCGAAACTGAATGCAATGGTTTCTCTTGCTGAGGTTGGTCAGGTAAGTGCTCCGGTTGCCGGTAACAATGGCGTATATGTATTTAAAGTATACGACAGAAACAAGGATGCAAAAGAATACAACGAAGCAGAAGAAATTAAAACGTTGGATGCATCAAACGCATATCGCTTCGGATTCCAGGCTATCCAGTCACTGGTTAACAAAGCAGATGTAGAAGACAACCGTATACGTTTCTTCTAAACAAATAAAGCTCAGAAGGTATTACATAATCCTTTTTAAGGAAAGCTGCCGGACTTATTCAGAAAAGTCCGGCAGCTTTTTTTATCTTTGTGCCGGATTAATCGTTATATAACAATATACAATGCAAGAAAAGAGACAATTGTTAGGCATGACGCTGGACGAACTGAAGGAAGTGGCGGCACAGGTCGGTTTACCGGGATACGCTGCAAAACAGATGGCCGATTGGCTGTATAAGAAGAAAGTTACCTCTATTGCGGAAATGACTAATATTGCTGTTGCCAAACGTACTCTTTTGGAAGAGTCTTTTGAGGTAGGGGCACTCCCTCCGGTTGATTGTATGAAATCGGTCGATGGAACGATTAAATATTTATTTGCTGCAGGGAACGGCAATTTTGTGGAGGCTGTTTATATCCCGACCGACGACAGGGCTACATTATGTGTGTCTTCGCAGGTCGGATGCAAGATGAACTGCCTGTTTTGTATGACGGGTAAACAAGGTTTTACTGCCAATCTTACGGCAAATCAAATATTGAACCAGATCCAGTCTGTTCCGGAATCAGAATCATTGACAAATCTGGTTTTTATGGGAATGGGGGAACCTTTGGATAATGTGGATGAGTTGTTTAAGGTGCTTGAAATCCTTACTTCTACCTATGGATATGGGTGGAGTCCCAAGCGGATAACAGTTTCCACTATCGGGGTGGCAAAAGGCTTGAAGCGTTTTCTAGAAGAAAGCGACTGCCATCTGGCAGTCAGTCTGCATTCACCTTTTCATGAAGAACGTTTGTCTTTAATGCCTGTAGAAAAAGCTTATCCGGCGCAGGGCGTCATTGATCTCATCAGGCAATATGATTTCTCCCATCAACGTCGTGTTTCTTTTGAATATATAGTTTTTAAAAATTTAAATGATAGTCTGAAACATGCTAAAGCCCTGATTTGTTTATTAAATGATGTAGATTGCAGGGTTAACTTGATTCGTTTTCATGCTATCCCTAACGTCCCGTTGGAAAGTTCGGATTTGGCGAAGATGGAAGTCTTTCGTGATACATTGAACAATGCAGGGATTGTTTGTACAATCCGTGCTTCGAGAGGAGAGGATATATTTGCCGCCTGTGGAATGCTGTCGACAGCAAAAAAACAACAAAACGGATAGAAGACAAGTCATTTGATAGAAAAGAATTATATTTGTGTTATAAAAACGAATGGGTATGAAAAAGATTTCTTTACAGATTAGCTTACTCATGTTTCTGGTATTGCTGGGAGCATGTAGCTCAGGACCGGTTGGAAAACGCGCCACAGGCCTTGCTTATGAGGTTGTAGTTGTAATGAAAAAAGCTGATTGGGATGGCCCTTCGGGAAAGGCTATTAAACAAGAGCTGACATCTGATGTCCCTGGTCTTCCTCAATCTGAACCTGCATTGAAGATTACTTATGTAGATCCTTCACAATTCGACGGATTATTGACTTTTGTTCGCAATATTCTCATTGTAAATATCGATCCGTCTATTTACACGAAGGCTTCGGTAAGTTATGAGAACGACCGTTGGGCTAAAGGGCAGGTAGTTGTGACACTGAATGCTCCTTCTCCTGAAGCTATTATTGAATATTCACAGGCTCATCCGAAAGCGCTGGTTGATTTCTTTGTGAAAGTCGAAATGAACCGGGCGATTGGCCAGTTGGAGAAAGATTACAGTACTGTTGTCATGGATAACCTGAAAAATAATCATGACCTGATGCTGAATGCTCCGTCTAATATGACCTATTATCGTGATACGACAGATTTCTTCTGGGCATCTAATAATGCAAATACTGGTCGTACGGATCTGATTGTATATACTTTCCCTTATACCGATCCGAATACCTTCACGGCAGAATATCTGGTAGCAAAGCGCGACTCGGTGTTGAAGGAAAATCTGCCGGGAGCTTTCCCTGAATCGTATATGACGACTGAGTCCCGTTTTGGGGTTGATTATACGCCGATTACTGTAAACGGGCAGTATTGCGGTGTGCTGCGCGGTTTGTGGAAAATGGTCGGTGATATGATGGGCGGACCGTTTGTCAGCCATGTCCGTCTGGATGAAAAGAATAACCGGGTCGTTGTAGCCGAAGGCTTTGTTTTTGCTCCTGAAACAGATAAACGTAACTTTATCCGTCGTATCGAAGCTGCTTTATATACACTTCGCTTGCCGGGTGAATTTGATAAATCGGTGGAAGGGAAGCTGGACATACCGGAAAGTAAGAAATAAACAAACATAATACATGGAAGAACGATTGATTAAGGTGGGCATTACCCACGGAGATATAAATGGCATCGGATATGAGGTGATACTGAAAACATTCTCGGATGCCAGAGTTGCCGAACTTTGTACTCCGGTTATATACGGATCATCAAAAATAGCAGCTTATCACCGGAAAGCGTTGGAATTGCCTCCTGTGAATATGAACATCATTTCCCAGGCAGAAGATGCCGGTATAAACCGGGTGAATATCATCAACTGTGTGGACGATGAAACAAAAGTAGAATTATCGCAGTCGACATCGATAGCCGGAGAAGCTGCATTTTTAGCTTTGGAAGCTGCTGTTACAGACCTGAAACGGGGTGCTGTAGATGTATTGCTGACAGCACCGATCAATAAGCACAATATCCAGAATGACCAGTTCCATTTTCCGGGACATACCGAATACCTGGAAGAGCGTTTTGGCGGAGTGGGCCGGAAGGCATTGATGATTTTGATGAAGGATGGTCTGCGTGTTGCTTTGGTGACCGGACATATCCCATTGGCAGAAGTTCCTTCCAGAATAACCGTAGAGGATATCGTGTCGAAATTGCGCATATTCAATCAGTCGCTCAAACAGGACTTCGGGATTGTAAAACCACGTATTGCCGTGCTTTCATTGAATCCTCATGCAGGTGATGATGGCTTACTGGGAAAAGAAGAGGAAACGATCATTATTCCGGCCATGGAAGAGGCGGAAAAAAGAGGTGTCATGTCTTTTGGCCCTTATGCGGCAGACGGATTTTTCGGCTCTCAGATGTACGACAAATTTGATGGCGTATTAGCGATGTACCATGATCAGGGTTTGGCGCCGTTTAAAACGCTGGCCATGGATGACGGGGTTAACTATACGGCTGGTTTGTCGATTGTCCGTACTTCGCCGGCTCACGGAACAGCTTACGATATAGCCGGACAGAATGTGGCTTCCGAAGAGTCGTTCCGCCAGGCGTTATATACTGCGCTGGATATTTACCGGAACAGGTTGAATTATCGGGAAGCTACTGCAAACCCTCTCCGCAAGCAATATTTTGATAAGGGAGGCGATAATGAAAAGCTGGATCTTACCAAAGATGACGATGCAGAGGTTTGTCCTCAGTAAATAATAAAAAACAGATCCCCTGGAAATACACTTTTTCAGGGGATATTTGTTATAAAGACTAACAGTCCATATCTGTTGTATTTTATAATAATATGGTCTGTATTGCGCTTTTTGACTTCAAACTTTTTTTGATAGGAAAAGTTTGCGTAAGTTTGTGGTTCAAAATTGCAACATGAATTATGTTTAAAGATAAAACGATCGTATATACCTCCGGAACATTTGATATGTTTCATTATAATCATCTCCGGATGATCAATTATGCCCGTAGCCTGGCTGATATCCTGATTGTAGGAGTGAGCACGGACGAACTGGTTTCTTCTTATAAAGCGAATCCTATTATCCCGTTCAATGAACGCCTTCAAATTATTGAAGCGTTGAAAACTCCGGATATTGTAATACCGCAGCATACATTGGATCATACGGAGATCGTAAAGAAACTGAATATCGATGCTTTTGTTGTGGGGGATGACTGGTTTGGTAAATATGATTATTTAAAAGATTTAGGCGTACAGGTTTTTTATTTCCCTTATGGAACCGGTGTTTCTTCCTCTAATCTGAAGAAAACGATTCATGATTCTTACGAAGAAAATCTGAAATATCAACGACATGCTAAACCTGCCACTGTAAAGGGAAAAGGGGAGGAATAAAGATTACTCATGGAAAAGTGTGCTTTAATTACCGGTGGTACAAAGGGTATAGGTAAAGCGGTGGCTCTCTGTTTGGGGAAAGCCGGGTATAACCTTGTGCTTACTTATGCTTCCGATCCCGGGATGGCAGAACAAACCCGCGAAGGTTTGCAACAGCAATTCGGAATCAATGTGTCTGTGCTACAGGCTGATATTACAAAGAAAGAGTCCATTGATAAAATAGATGCTTATTTGCAGGAGAAGAATTTGCTTTTAGATGCACTGATCTTTAATGCGGGGTTGACTTGCCGCGATTCGTTCGAGGACTTGTCACTTACTGATTGGGAACGTGTATTCTTTGCCAATGTTCATTTTCCGGTGTTCTTATTGCAACGTATTGTCGGACGGATAAATAAAGGTGGTAGTCTGGTCTTTACCGGTTCCCTGATGGGGATCCAGCCTCATTCGGTATCTCTGGCTTACGGAGTGACTAAGAGTGCTGTACATGCCTTAGTGAAGAATATGGTTAAATTCCTGGTTCCTTATGAATTGCGTGTGAACGCAGTTGCTCCCGGGTTTGTCGACACCGAATGGCAGAAGACTAAACCGGCAGAAATACGGCGGAATATAGAAAATAAAGTTTCTTTAGGCCGTTTCTGTGATCCGGAAGAGTTGGCCGAAGTGTATAAGATGTTAATAGAAAATAGTTATTTTAATGGCGAAGTGGTCGTTGTAGACGGCGGATATTCGTATAAATAATAGATCATGAGTAATTTGGATAAAGAATACGAAGCATCACTAAAATCAATAGAAACAGAAAATGTTGTCGACCGGGCGTTTTACCGTCCGATAGGTTTTCGTATCGCTCGTATGTTGCGCGGCACGGGGATTACCCCGAATATGGTAACGGTTATTTCTATATTTGTGGGAGCTGCTGTCGGCTTCATGTTTTATCATGATAATCTGGTTTATAATATTTGTGGTATTTTATTGTTGGTTTTTGCCAATATACTGGATTGCGTAGACGGACAGCTGGCTCGTCTGACAGGTATCAAGTCCGCTATCGGACGTATATTGGACGGATTTGCCGGTGATATCTGGTTTGCCTCTATCTATGTAGGTTTTGCCCTTCGTCTGTCTCATGAGTATGGTACTTATTGGTTTTTTGCTTTGGCCGTTGTGTCCGGTTTATCCCATCTGGTGCAGGCTAATATAACCGATTATTATAAAACATTGCATCTCTATTTTATCAGTAAGGACAAAGGAGCTGAGTTCCAGTCGCTGGAACAGGTCATTGCCCGTCATAAGGAGATGAAGCTGGGTATCAATAAAACTTTTTATTTCCTTTATAGGGGGTACACATTACTTCAGGTGAAAGCCACTCCTGCCTTGCAGCGTATGTTGCAGAGCCTCCATGCCAAATACGGAGATGATATTCCGGAAAATGTGCGTATTGCTTTTCGTAAACAAAGTCGTGAGTTAATGCGTTATATTGATCTCCTGACATTTAACGGACGTACAATCGTTATGTTTATAGTTGTATTGATCGGAGAAGTATGGGTTTATTTCCTGTATGAAATAATCGTATTGAATATCGTGCTGCTATTGTCGATGCGCAAGCACGAAAAAATGTGCGCATCGTTTATAGAATAAGTAAAAAGTATGAAAAAGAGCGTAGTAGACATTAATGATTTGCAGGAAGCTGCCCCGTTCTTCAAAAGCCGTATAGGCACCTTCCTTGGCAAATTATTGATTAAGTGGTTGAGTGTTGACAAAGTAAACAAAGTGCATGCCAATAACTGCCATCTGCGCGGTTCAGCGTTTACTACAGCATTACTGAGTGATCCACTGATCGATATCAAGTATAATCTGCATCATGCGGAAATACTGGATAACCTGCCCGAAGGGGCATTTATAACCATATCCAATCATCCGATCGGTTCGATCGACGGTATTATACTGATCGACATTATGGCTGCTCGTCGTCCGGACTTTAAAGTGATGGTGAACGAGATTCTGGTAAAGATCGGTGCCATGAAGGATAATTTTGTTTCGGTGTTGCCCGATTCAACCGGTAATGGTCCGAATCCGGCCAACATAAACGGGGTGCGTTATTCTTTGCAGCGACTGAAAGAAGGGCATCCGATGGGATTCTTTCCGGCAGGGGCGATCTCCTTTTATAATAAGGATGATAAAGAGATCCATGATTTGCCTTGGACCCATAGCGTGATCCGTCTGATTCGGAAGGCGAATGTGCCGGTATATCCTGTTTACTTTGATTTCCTTAATTCCCGTTTCTTTTACTGGTTGGGAAGTATCAGTTGGAAAATACGTACCTTGCGTATTCCAGCCGAAGCCTTCAACAAACGCGGTAAAACAGTCGATGTGTATGTGGGGAATCCTATCTCTCCGGAAGAAATGAAGGATTTTACGGATGATACGGCATTGGCTGAATTCTTATTTAATCGTACCTATGGTGCAAAAAAATAAGAAACCGCTGATAGATTCTACTCCTGATAGCTGGAATTTGAATTAAGATTTGTAATTTTGGCAGACAAACTGAAATAATTACAGATATTCAATAGAAGATATGATGATTAAGGTTGATGTCCAGCAAATAAAACAGCGTTTTGGAATTATAGGAAATAGCCCTGGCCTGAACAGGGCAATCGATGTCGCTCTGCAGGTGGCTCCGACAGATTTGTCTGTGCTTATTACCGGGGAGAGTGGTGTCGGTAAAGAAACTTTTCCACAGATTATACATCAGAACAGTCCGCGTAAACACGGACAGTATATAGCCGTAAACTGTGGTGCCATTCCGGAAGGAACGATTGACTCAGAGTTATTCGGACATGAAAAAGGTTCCTTTACCGGAGCTTTGGCCGACCGTAAAGGATATTTTGAAGTAGCCGATGGCGGAACTATTTTTCTGGATGAAGTAGGGGAACTGCCTATTCCGACACAAGCCCGTTTGCTGCGTGTGCTTGAGACCGGTGAGTTTATAAAAGTCGGTTCTTCAAAGGTGCTGAAAACGAACGTGAGGATTGTTGCTGCAACCAACGTTAATCTGATACAGGCGGTAGCCGACGGAAAATTCCGTGAAGATCTGTATTATCGTTTGAATACCGTACCTATCCAGATCCCTCCGTTGCGTGAACGTCCGGATGATATCATCTTGTTGTTTCGTAAATTTGCCGGAGACTGTGCGGAGAAATATCGTATGCCGCCGGTTCGTTTGGATGATGAAGCACGCCAGCTGCTGACCTCCTACCGTTGGCCGGGCAACGTCCGTGAGTTGAAGAATATAACGGAGCGTATCTCGGTTATCGAAGAGAACCGTGATATTACAGCAGACGTTCTGCGTTTGTATCTTCCCGATCTGAATGTGGAAAAATATCCGGTGTTGGTCAAAAAGCAGGATAACGACCAGAAGTTTTTCAATAGTGAACGCGAGATACTTTACCAGGTTCTTTTCGATATGAAGAAAGATGTCAATGATCTGAAAAAGCTGGTTCATGATATAATGGGAGGTAAGATGCCTATGCCGGTTGCCGATGAGACACCCTATGCCCATCCGATCCGTCCGGTACATTCTGCTCCGATTCAGGAAGCGGAAGCCGTAGAGGAAGAAGAAACTCTTTCTTTGGAAGAAGTGGAGAAAGAAATGATCCGTAAAGCATTGGAGAAACATAACGGACGGAGGAAAAATGCGGCGGCTGATCTGAAAATATCAGAACGTACTCTTTATAGAAAGATTAAAGAATATAATTTGGAATAATATGTTGAGAAAGAATATAATCTGGTTTTGTTTACTGATAGGAGTCATGGTGACGGCCTGTTCCATTTCCTACAAGTTCAACGGAGCTTCGATTGACTATACAAAGGTAAAAACAATATCTATCAAGGATTTTCCTAATCAGGCACCTTTGGTTTATCCTCCGCTATCACAGGAGTTTACCGAAGCATTGAAGGATATTTATATCCGTCAGACACGCCTTCAGATGGTCAACAATAATGGTGACCTGGAACTGGAAGGCGAGATTACCGGATATGAACTGACACCAATGGCCGTAAAGGAAGATGCCTGGTCTTCGCAGACAAAGCTGACGATTACTGTGCGTGTACGTTATTCCAATCGTACGAATCCGGATGAAGATTTCGAACAGAGTTTCTCTGCGTATCGTGAGTTTGATGCTACCCGGATGTTGCAGGACGTACAGGCCGAACTCTGTACGGAGATCATTGACGAGTTGACGGATCAGATTTATAATGCAACCGTAGCCAATTGGTAATATATGAAAGCTGCAGACTTATATCTACTGATGGAAGACCCCTCTTTGCTGACGAAGGAAACACTTTCCCCGTTACAGCAGGTAGTGGCTGAATATCCGTATTTCCATATAGCCCGGATGCTTTATTTGAAGAATCTGGCTGTATTGAATGATATACGCTTTGCCGCAGAACTGAAAAGAATGGCAGTTTACATACCGGACAGAAGAAAATTATTTGCACTGATCGAGGGAGAACGTTACGGGATGCCGTTTGCGGCATCTGCGGAAGAAAATGAACCGGCAGCAGACTCTTTCTCCCTGATCGATGCTTTTTTGGCTGATCGTGAAAGTGAAGGAGAACAACAGACGGCTGATCCTACCATATTGTTTCAGCCTTCTGTTTCATCTGATTATATATATTGGTCGTTGTCAAAGGATGATATATCGGCGGAAGAGGAGCCGGAAGCTAAGCTTCAGCATCATGACCTGATCGATTCTTTCATTAAAAATGACGAACAGCGGGCACCGGGCAGCGGATTGGTCTTATCCCTGCAACCGGATGAGCCAGCTTCCCAGGGACCATTGAAAGAAGGGGAGAACGAACAACCCCGATCGTTGGACGATGATTCTTATTTTACCGAGACATTGGCTCATATTTATGTTAAACAGAAACGGTATGAGAAGGCATTGCAAATTATTAAAAACTTATATTTGAATTATCCAGAAAAAAATGCTTACTTTGCAGACCAAATTAGATTTTTGGAAAAATTGATTATTAACACTAAAAAATAAAACTAAAATGTACGTATTTATTTCTATTCTAATCCTGATCGCTTCAATACTTCTGATCTTGATAGTATTGATCCAGAACTCAAAGGGGGGAGGTCTGGCTTCGGGATTCTCTTCATCTAACCAAATTATGGGTGTACGTAAAACCACAGACTTTTTGGAAAAAGCAACATGGGGCCTGGCTGGTTTTGTTATTCTTTGTAGTATCGTTATTACAGCATTTATCCCAAGAGCAACAACTACTACACAATCTGAAATCAAAAAACAGGTAAACGAAGCTGTAACAATCGACCCGAATACGGTAGCTCCTAACTTTGGAACTGCTCAGCCGTCAGCAAATGCTCCGGTTGAAGAAGAAACGCCGGCAGAAGCTCCAGCTCAGGCTGAATAAGATTTAGATTTTATAGCATATACTAAAGGCATTCCATTTCGGGATGCCTTTTTTTATATTAGGCTTCATGATTAAATTTAGAAAGATTTGAGCTATCCGTTTATAGTGCTGATGTGGACCCGAAGGGTTCAATTGTGAATAGCCCCCGGTGAAGCCGGGGGAATATTGCAGGTCTCATCGGTGAGCCCCGAAGGGTAGGGTGTTCAGTAAAGTGTTCTCAAAAACGCATTTTAGCATGGCAAAGTATAGACTTCCTCTAACGGAAAATAGGGCAAGTATTGTCTAATATGTTCACCGTAAGACTTGTTTTATCGGT
>NZ_JAMOKS010000017.1:0-153209 GCF_023656785.1 Parabacteroides caecihominis | reverse complement strand
TTTAAATTATTGTAATTTTACGCTCGTCGGGACGGGTGGTCCCGCCCCTTGGCGCGGGCCGTTCCCCGACCGATGAGTTTTCTAGAGATAAATAATGCGTGACACAGTTTATTTTACACTACCAAAAAAGGTGAAGGGTTTAGAGATACCTTTCACCTTTTTCTTTACTCATTCACCTATCATTCACGATTGTAATAGCCTGTATGATAATATATTAATACTGTACAGGTGAAGGGTGAACAGTTTATATGATATTTTATACATAGTGAGACTACTCACTTCATTTATCCGATCAGCTGAACACTGCGTTTGATGAATTGGCTCAATGCTTCACCTTTCAGCATACCGTTGGCAAGCAGTGCCAGGTCAATTAACTGGCTGACCAGCTTATTGCTACCTGCATATTCTGCCAGGATTGCATTACGCTGCGAAGTCAGTTCGTCGATCTTATGGTTCGTGTTTGTCATATCTTCTTTTTCAGCAGAAGTGATCTCTTCTTCCTTTTTCTTGTTCTGCGCTTCACGAAGGTCTTCCTGACGTGCTTTCCAGCCTTTCAGGTCCGCCTGGATCGGTTTCAGCTTTTCTTCGCAGTTCTGTTCTTCCTCAGAAAGTACCTTCTTAACCAATTCGTGATCGGTATTCAACACAAGATTGTAGTTGTCAGGCATTTCTCCGTAGAATGACATTCCCGGCTGCATAGCAGACATTTCACGCATACGACGCATGTATTCGCTCTGGGTCAGCATAACCGGATTAGAGTTTTCACCCAATGCTTCGAATGTAACGATGAAATCGGTCTTTTCAATCTTCGGCAGTTGGCTTTTGAACATTTCCTGCAAAGCATTCTTCTGGTCTTCATTCAGTGTAACCTGACCTACGTTATCCTTACGGATCAGATTGTCGATCGTATCGCTGTCCACACGAACAAAACGGGTTTTGTCGAATTTATGCTCCATCTGGCTGATAGCATGGACATCCAGCTGGCCGTCCATAATCAATACACTATATGCTTTATCTTTAGCGGCCTGGATATAGCTGTACTGGTCGTTTACATTCGTAGTGTAGAGATAGATCAGGTTGCCTTCCTTATCTGTCTGGTTGGCTTCCACCAATGCTTTATATTCTTCAAAAGTATAATATTTACCATCTACGTCTTTCAGAAGGGCGAACTTGGCACCACGATCATAGAACTTTTCGTCGCTCAGCATACCGTACTGGATAAACAGTTTCAAGCTATCCCATTTTTCTTCGAACTGAGGACGGTCGTTTTTAAACATTTCTTCCAGGCGGTCGGCCACTTTCTTTGTGATATGATTGGAAATCTTTTTCACGTTCTGGTCGCTCTGCAAATAAGAACGGGAAACGTTCAATGGAATATCCGGAGAATCGAGTACACCGTGCAACAATGTCAGGAATTCAGGAACGATACCTTCTACGGAATCGGTTACAAATACCTGGTTGCTGTATAACTGGATCTTGTTACGATGCAGGTCGAGGTTACTCTTGATGCGCGGGAAGTAGAGGATACCGGTCAGGTTGAACGGATAATCCACATTCAAGTGAATCCAGAACAATGGTTCTTCCGACATTGGATACAGGTCGCGATAGAATTTCTTATAGTCTTCATCAGTCATATCGGCCGGTTTGCGAACCCATGCCGGAGTGATATCGTTGATGATGTTATCTTCGTCGGTATCGACATATTTACCGTCTTTCCATTCCTGCTTTTTACCGAATGCGATAGGAACGGGGAGGAAACGGCAGTATTTTGTCAGCAGGCCGCTGATCTTGTCTTTATTCAGGAAGTCTTTGTTTTCGTCGTCGATATACAGGATAATATCTGTACCACGGTCGTCTTTCTGTGTTTCTTCCAACGTATATTCGGGAGTGCCGTCGCAACTCCATTTCATAGGAACAGCGCCTTCTTTATAAGATTTGGTTACAATTTCCACTTTCTTTGAAACCATGAAAGAAGAATAGAAACCAAGACCGAAATGTCCGATGATGGCGGCTGCATCGTTCTTGTATTTTTCTACGAACTCTTCAGCACCGGAAAATGCGATCTGGTTAATGTATTTGTCAATTTCTTCGGCTGTCATACCGATACCACGATCAGAAATCTTGATGATCTTGTCATCGAAACTAACCTGAACGGTCAGGTCGCCCAGTTCTCCTTTGAATTCACCGACAGATGCCAGGGTTTTCAATTTCTGTGTAGCATCTACAGCATTCGACACTAATTCACGAAGGAAGATTTCGTGATCACTATACAAAAATTTCTTGATGATAGGGAAGATGTTCTCACTTGTAACACCTATGTTTCCTTGTTTAGCCATTTTGTTTATATTTTTAATGTTATAATAATTCGTTTGACGTTACGATATAAACAAAAAAAATGCCAGATAGGTTCTATCTGACATTTTGACTTTATTACCGGAAGAAACGACTTATTCCTGTCCTTTCTTTTGTACGGATGTTACTATTTTCTGTTCATCTTTATTGAAGTCTACAACGATCTTGTCGCCTTCGCCAACGGATGCACGGATTATCAACTCGGCCATTTCATCTTCCAGATATTTCTGGATGGCACGCTTCAGCGGACGGGCACCAAACTGCACATCGTAACCTTTCGTTGCAATGAAATCTTTTGCCTCGTCGGTAAGTACCAGTTCGTAGCCCAGACCACAAACACGTTTGTAAAGTCCTTGTAACTCAATATCAATGATCTTGTGGATCGCATCTTTATCAAGCTGGTCGAACATGATGATATCGTCGACACGGTTCAGAAATTCAGGAGCGAATGCTTTATTCAGTGCTTTCTGAATCACGCCGCGAGAGAAGTCCTTATCCATTTCGCCGGCTGCTTGCGAACTGAATCCGACACCACGGCCGAAGTCTTTCAGCTGACGTGTTCCGATATTGGAAGTCATGATCAGGATCGTATTCTTGAAGTCGATCCGTCTGCCAAGACTGTCAGTCAGGCGACCTTCGTCCAATACCTGCAACAGCAAGTTGAATACATCCGGATGCGCTTTTTCGATCTCGTCGAGCAATACAACGGAGTAGGGTTTACGACGAACCTTTTCCGTCAGCTGGCCACCTTCCTCGTAACCTACATATCCCGGAGGCGCACCGATCAGGCGGGAAACCGCGAACTTTTCGAGATATTCACTCATATCGATACGAATCAATGAATCAGCCGAATCAAACAGATATTCAGCCAACTTTTTAGCCAAGTGAGTTTTACCTACACCCGTCGGGCCGAGGAACATGAAGGTTCCGATCGGTTTGTTCGGGTCTTTCAATCCTACACGGTTACGCTGGATCGCTTTTACGATCTTCTGGACGGCATCGTCCTGGCCGACTACCTGCTTCTTCAAGTTGTCTGCCATTTCCAGCAGTCTCAGATTTTCTGCTTTGGCAATACGTTGAACAGGTACGCCTGACATCATGGCTACCACTTCGGCTACTTTGTCTTCGTCCACTGTTTCACGATGTTCCTGCAATTCCTGTTCCCACTTAGCTTTCGCTGCTTCCAGCTGCAACAGATACTGACGTTCTTTATCACGGAAACTTGCAGCCAGTTCGAAGTTCTGTGACTTTACGGCAGCCAGTTTTTCGGTTTTCGTATCTTCTATTTTTGCTTCCAGTTCCTCGATACTCTTCGGTACTGTAATATTAGATATATGTACGCGAGAACCGGCCTCGTCCAGAGCATCGATTGCCTTATCCGGGAAATTACGGTCGCTGATATATCGTTCTGTCAGCTTTACACAAGCATCCAGCGCCTCGTCCGTATAGATCACATTGTGATGTTCTTCATAACGGGGCTTGATATTTTTCAGGATCTGCAATGTCTCTTCTGCTGTTGTCGGGTCGACGATCACTTTCTGGAAACGACGTTCCAAGGCACCGTCTTTCTCAATGTTTTTACGATATTCATCCAGCGTCGTAGCACCGATACATTGTATTTCACCACGTGCCAGCGCCGGTTTCAGCATATTGGCAGCGTCCATAGAACCGGAAGCCGATCCTGCTCCGACAATGGTATGGATTTCATCGATAAACAAGATGATGTTCGGATTCTTTGAAAGTTCGTTCAAAATTGCTTTGATACGTTCTTCAAACTGGCCGCGGTATTTTGTTCCGGCCACGATAGAGGCCATATCCAGACTGATTACCCGCTTATCGAATAACACACGTGATACTTTACGCTGGATAATGCGCAGGGCAAGTCCTTCTACAATAGCAGATTTACCCACACCCGGTTCACCGATCAGTACCGGATTGTTCTTTTTACGCCGGCTTAAAATCTGTGCCAGGCGTTCAATCTCTTTCTCACGACCAACGATCGGGTCCAGGCGGTTTTCGGCAGCGGCACGTGTCATATCCGTACCGAAGTTGTCCAATACCGGAGTATCGTTCGGTGACTTGGGCTGTGCGGCACCGGTACCTGAAGAGGAGCGGGGGGATTCCTTACGTGAAGAGAAATCTTCTTCTTCATCGTCCTCGTCATCTGTATAACCGTCACTGATTTCGTCTATCTCTTCCAGTTCTTCCATACGGTTCATGTTTGTTCCGTTTGCCAGATCGTTATATACGTTACGGTAGTTTATACCGGCTTCACCCAATACTTTGGCGGCAACATTGAACTCTTCTTTCAGAATAGCAAGAAGCAGATGTTCCGTACCTGTCTCATCTGTTTTAAACAAACGTGACTCCAGCATACTCATGCGCAATACGCGTTCAGTTGTTTTACTGATGGCTATATCGTGTAATTCAGACTCTTCAGTTTCAAATGTATTTTTGATCTCCTGCTCAATCCTCTTCTTTATATCGAGTACGTCGGCATGCAAATCATGCAGTAACTGCATGGCTTTGCCATCACCGTCGCGGATGATACCAAGCATTAAGTGTTCCGGCCCGATATAACTGTTCTGAAGCCTGGCGGCTTCTTCGCGGCTATATTCTATAACGTCGATCAGCCTTTTCGAATAATTATTTTTCATACTATATGAATCCTTATCTATTATAATAATGTACTGTGAATGCAAAATTAATAAACTCTCTATATATACCTAACAAATTTCATGCCATTATTCCTTAAGAAAAACCCAATATTTCTGAATAATAAAATTTCAGCGTAAAAACTTTCGTGATAATGGGAAAAGCGTTACCTTAGTGCACTTTTTAAAAGATGAGATATTGAGTGTAATTAATATAAAACTAAATGGTTGATCAAGACAGAATTATTAAGATTAACATCGAGGAGGAAATGAAATCGGCGTACATTGACTATTCAATGTCTGTTATTGTTTCGCGCGCCCTTCCGGATGTTAGGGATGGTTTTAAACCGGTTCATCGTCGTATTTTATTTGGAATGAATGAATTGGGTAATACATCCGACAAACCTTATAAAAAATCTGCGAGAATTGTTGGTGAAGTTTTAGGTAAATATCATCCACATGGTGACTCGTCCGTCTATTTCGCAATGGTTCGTATGGCACAAACATGGTCGATGCGTTATACGTTGGTTGATGGACAGGGTAACTTCGGTTCAGTGGACGGTGACAGTCCTGCCGCTATGCGTTACACGGAGGCAAGATTAAGTAAACTTGCCGAGGAAATGCTCCGGGATATCGAGAAGGATACGGTAGATTTTCAGTTAAACTTCGATGACACGCTGAAAGAACCGACTGTATTGCCAACCCGTATTCCTAACCTGCTGGTAAATGGTGGTTCAGGTATCGCTGTTGGTATGGCAACCAATATGCCGACACACAATTTGAGTGAAGTACTCGACGGATGTATTGCCTATATCGACGCTCGCGGAGATATTGATGTAGAAGGATTGATGCAATACATCAAAGCTCCCGACTTCCCGACTGGTGCCACAATTTACGGATATGCCGGTGTAAAAGAAGCATTCGAAACCGGTAGAGGACGTATCATTCTTCGTGGTAAAGCAGAAATTGAAGTAGAAAATAATCACGAAAAGATTATTATCACTGAAATCCCTTACCTTGTTAATAAGGCAGAACTGATCAAGTATATAGCCGACCTGGTTAATGACAAGCGTATCGAAGGTATTTCTAATGTAAACGATGAGTCAGACCGTAACGGTATGCGTATCGTCGTCGACGTGAAACGTGATGCCAATTCAGGCGTTGTACTGAATAAATTATATAAGCTGACTGCCCTGCAATCTTCTTTCAGTGTAAACAATATCGCTTTGGTTAACGGTCGTCCTAGACAGTTAAACCTGAAGGATATGATCAAGGCTTTTATTGAACATCGCCATGAAGTTGTTATCCGTCGTACCCGTTTCGAACTGAAGAAGGCTGAAGAAAGAGCGCATATCCTGGAAGGTTTGATCATTGCTTCTGATAATATCGACGAAGTAATTGCTATCATCAAATCATCCAAGAGCCCGAACGAAGCCATCGAACGTTTAATGGAACGTTTCTCTTTATCGGATGTTCAGGCACGTGCAATCGTTGAAATGAGACTTCGCCAGTTGACCGGACTGGAACAGGACAAACTGCGTGCAGAATACGAAGAAATTGAAAAGTTGATCGCCCGTTTGAAAGAGATTCTTGAAAATGAAGATGTTCGTATGGACGTTATCAAAGGAGAATTACAAGAAGTAAAAGATAAGTTTGGCGACGAACGTAAAACAGATATCGTATATGCTTCCGAAGAACTGAATCCTGAAGATTTCTATGCCGATGATGAAATGATCATCACTATTTCCCACATGGGATACATCAAACGTACGCCGCTGAGTGAATTCCGTGCACAAGGACGCGGCGGAGTAGGAGCGAAAGGCTCGGTAACACGCGACGAAGACTTCGTGGAGTATATCTATCCGGCTTCTATGCATGCCACTTTGTTGATCTTTACAGCAAAAGGCAAGTGCTACTGGCTGAAAGTATATGAAATTCCGGAAGGAGCTAAGAATGCAAAGGGTAGAGCTATCCAGAACTTATTGAACATTGAAGCGGATGATAAAGTAAACGCCTTTATCCGCGTGAAGAAGCTGACTACCGACACCGAATTTATCAATTCACATTATCTGTTGTTCTGTACCAAGAAGGGTGTTATCAAGAAAACATTGCTTGAAGCATACTCACGTCCGCGTCAGAATGGCGTAAATGCGATCACATTGCGTGAAGACGACGGCCTGATCGAAGTATGTATGACCAACGGAGACAACGAAGTATTGATTGCTAACCGTAACGGACGGGCTATTCGTTTCCACGAAAGTGCGGTTCGCGTCATGGGACGTACTGCTTCCGGCGTTAGAGGTATGACATTGGATAATGATCCTTCCGACGAAGTGGTAGGTATGGTATGTATCAAGAATAAGGAGACCGATACTGTACTAGTCGTATCTGAACAGGGTTACGGAAAACGTTCGAATGTGGAAGATTACCGAATGACTAACCGTGGCGGTAAAGGTGTCAAGACGATCAACATTACTGATAAAACAGGTAAACTGGTTGCCATCAAGAATGTGACAGAGGAAAATGACATCATGATCATTAACAAGTCAGGTATCGCTATCCGTATGAAAGTAACAGATTTGAACGTCATCGGCCGTGCAACTCAAGGTGTTCGCCTGATTAACCTGGGTAAACGTAATGATGAAATAGCCTCGGTATGTAAGGTATTGTCCGAACCGGATGAGCAGGTAGATGAAGAAAGCGCTGAACTGGATGCTCAGAATGAAAATAATGAAGAATTAACCGGTTTTGATGGATCTGAAGATATCGCAAATGATACTGAAGAGACAACAAATGAATAATTTAAACAAATAGAAATATTAATCTCAAATTACTATCACAATGAAACGATTATTATTAACAGTTGCACTATGTGTTGCAGCATCATCTGCCTCTTTCGCTCAAAAGAAAGCCGTTAAGGAGGCGCAAGGAATAGCAAAAGGAGACAAGGCAGACTTCACTGAAGCAAGAGCCTTAATCAAAGGTGCTTTGGAAAATCCTGAAACAAAGGATGACGCCCAGGCATGGTATGTTGCAGGTTTTATCGAAGACCAGCAGTTTAGTGCTGAAAGAACAAAACAGATTTTAGGACAACAGCCGAATGAACCGGTTATGTACGAAGCATTAGGTGCTATCCTTCCTTATTTTAAGAAGGCTTACGAACTGGATCAGCTTCCTAACGAAAAAGGTAAAATCAAACCTAAATATTCTAAAGACATTAAGAGTATTTTAGGTGCTGACCACGTATATTATTTCAATGGTGGCGCTTATTATTTCGATCAGAAAGATTATAAGAAAGCTTACGATTTCTTCAACCAGTATCTGGAAATCTCAGAACTGCCTATGTTCGAAGGAACTCAGACTGCTGAAAAAGATTCTACTTTCATGACTGTTCAGTTCTATGCAGCAGTTGCAGCTACTCAATTGCAGGATTCTCCTATAGCAATCAAAGCTCTGGAACGCGCAAAGAGCACAGATTTCAGACTAAATGATATTTACCAGTATTTGGCTTACGAATACCAACAGGCAGGTGACAGTGTAAACCATGTTAAGACTCTTGAAGAAGGTTATTCAAAATTCCCCAATGAAGACTTCTTCCTGATGAGTTTGATTGACACTTACATCCGTTCAGGTCAGAACGAAAAAGCAATAAGTTATCTGAATACTGCAATTGCACAGAAACCTTCTGAAAGCCAGTTGTATCATGCACTGGGTATTGTTTACGAAACAGGTACTAAAGATTACGCTAAAGCTGAAGAAACATTCAAGAAAGCATTAGAAGTCAATCCGGAAAGTGTTGAATCGATGTCTGCTTTGGGACGTATATATTACAACCAGGCTGTAAACAAACAGGGTGAAGCTAACATGATCAATGATAGCAAGAAATATCAGGAAGAATTGACTATTGCAAAAGATCTTTTCAAACAAGCTCTTCCTTATTTCCAGAAAGCTCACGAAATGAAACCTGGCGAATCAGAATATATGGTTGCTTTAAGAGGTATCTATTATAATCTGAACATGGGTCCGGAACTGGAAGCTATCGAAGCTGAAATGAACAAATAATAATCATTTCATTATATATAAAAATAGCCGTCTCTGTTGAGATGGCTATTTTTTTGTTTATACTCGGGAACAGCTATTTTCTATCAGTAGTGGATACAGCCCTTTACAGATAAGGGATAATCGTTATATAAATACCTGTAATAATTGCAGACGTAATAACACCTGAAATATTAGCACCTAACGCATCACCTAAAATGAAAGAGTCCGGGTTCTCTTTACTTACCAGTTTCTGCGCTACTTTGGCAGTAGTAGGAACACAACTGACAGCAGCAATACCGATTACCGGGTTATAATTTCCGCGTTTAATGAAATACATGATATATCCGCCAATGATACCTCCGATACCAGACAATAACAATGCAGTAATTCCTAATACCAATAATTTCAAGATCTTGGGATCGAGTAACAACTTAGCATCGCACAATACACCCAATAACAGCCCCAACATGAAAGTCGAACCATACAATAACGGACCACTGACAAAATCATAAATATGCTTCATGCCTGATTCGCGAACGGCAACACCCAGGAACAATGAAAAGAAGAGGGGAGAGGCCACCGGGAATAAAAAGCATAAAACAGCACACAAAATAACAGAAAAAGCCAGTTTAACTTTAGCATCGTAGTTTTTGGGAGGTTTTGTAGTGGTCATTTTTATGGCA
Organism: Parabacteroides caecihominis; assembly: GCF_023656785.1. Classification (NCBI taxonomy): domain Bacteria; kingdom Pseudomonadati; phylum Bacteroidota; class Bacteroidia; order Bacteroidales; family Tannerellaceae; genus Parabacteroides; species Parabacteroides caecihominis. The sequence continues at coordinate 143,479 of NZ_JAMOKS010000017.1, read as the reverse complement.
CGCAAACGCTGCGGGATCAGGAGTTTGACCAGATAAGGATATCCTCCGTAGGTCAGTCCCAGATATAAATAAGCAACAACAGTAATAGGAACAAATAAATGTTTGGCCAGGATCAGGGATGTAAACAAAACCATCGGACCATCTGCACCGCCAACCATCGCAACAGAAGCGCTCTCACTTAAAGACAAACCAAAGGCGCTGGCAATAGGCAACGTCAGAAAAGTTCCCAGTTCCGCACAGAGAGCCAGGAAAAGACTGGCAAAAGGCTTCTGAAGCAGAAAGCCCACATCCAGTAATGTTCCAATACCCATAAACACGAAACAGGCAATCAAACCATTACTGAAAGTCAGTGTATATACGGGTTGAAGAAAATCAATCTGCATTGTATTCATCAACTCGTCTGTATCGGAAAGCATAGGATCCAGAAATAAATTACCTAATACACTTTCCGGCATGATTAAAGTACCACAATTGATTGCAACCATTCCTAGCCCCATCGGGATCATAACCATCGGCTCCAGGACTCCTTTCCAGCCTAAATAAACGAGTAGGCCGCCAAGTGTAATCAAAAAAACACGCGCAACAGCCAGTATCCATCCACCGGCAACCATTGTTCCAAAGCCTTGGAACAAACTAAAAAAATCAACATTTTCCATATCTGTTTTTATTTTTCGATAGAAGGATTCTCCTTTTTGTTTGTATTGTTCTTTCTCATTAGCTGTTCCTCTTTTTTGAGGTACATAATGCGAGTATCCTGTGGATAGTAATAATCCATCAGATCCAAATGAGAAGCGCCATGACTTACGCCATGATAATATCCGGACGGTTTTATATGGAGAAGATCGCTGTTTACACCACGACGGAATTCTTCGCGTTCGTCATCAGTTACATCTTCTTCATTATTTACCACATCCAGCCCTAATATTTCACCAATTTTGGCACGCAATTTATTTAGTTTGCCGAATTGCACCAGTTCATCACTGTGGGAATGGTGAAATTCCAGGGAGTCGGCCCAAACAGCAATAAGCTTGATTACACCGGCAACAACAAAACCGATAATGAAGGTCAGAGCCATCATTTCAAGGGTTGAAAGTAATAGACTTAACATAATTATTTAATTTAAAATCCAATATAATACCTTAATTAGGGTACATGATTAGTCATTATCTGCCAATTCACGTGCAGACAATAAAAAAGAACAAAAAAAAGATGTTAAACTAAATAATTATTTTCCGTAGTACGTAGACCCAATGGCCTGATCGTATACGAAGAGTGGAGAATTTTACAGATTGTGATATTAAAAATGTTTCAGATACTTTATTCAGAATATTTTGTTCCTTCTGAAGAAACAACTCCAAAAGACGGGTAGTCACTTTAAACGGACGTTCGCATCGGGTTGGCAACACCTGACTACGAGTAGTAAGACAATAGACTGAATGATAGCTTTGACTTAAATCATAATTCTTTAACTCGTCCTGGAATGGATGTTTTTCCTTACTGCAAACAAAAGTCGTTTTCTCAGGAGACAAAATATTTTCATCTTCAGTCTTTATCTGCATATTCAAAAGAAGCAGAAACAGAAACGACACTATCAACAATACTTTTTTCATCGCGGTGCGAAGTTAGAATAGTTATTTAACATACAACATAATTTTGTCAATAAAAGTTGAAAATAATTTGCGTGGGATAGTCCCAGGATAACTTCTTACAATCCTATTAAACATAATCGTAATAGGCAATATAACTATCACTATGCCACTATTTTAACGAATCCCGTATCAAGTGTAATTGATAGGAGAGGAGCCCTAGTAAAATTATCCAATCGTGAACTATACCAACCCGACTTTTCGTATACATTTGTCAACTTCTTAGCGATGTACGGATTGAAATACAAGTCGATCAGCCGACTAGATTTGTGTTATGACTGCAATGATTTTGTTGGTGGAATGTCGCCGCGTCGCCTGATAAATTCTTTTCTCTCCGGTCGATTCTTAAAAAACGGTCAACCATCATACACATTACAGGGTGACACAATGTCTGATAAACGCGACCAACTAGTCGATGCAATCATCGGAGCGCTACGCGAGCAATCCCCCGAAAATGAAAATGACACAAAGCGTATTTTACAATCAGTTGTAAATGAACGTATTAAAAGGACGGATGACAGTCGATGTACGTTAAGAGGTTCAGCAAAAAATGTCAGGGATATTAACTACATATCATTCGGTAGCCGTTCTAGCGCTGTATGTACATACATGTACAATAAAACAAAAGAGTTACGCGAAGTTAAAGAAAAACCATATATCCGCCAATTATGGAAACTGAACGGTATTGACGATAGCCGCGACGTATGGCGCGTTGAAATATCTATCAAGTCCGACGCGAAAACGCTTCTGAAAACAGACACAGGGGAAATATTTACGATCAGTACCGATATGCTAAAATTACAGGCAGACATTGAATCCTTATTCTATATCTACGCAGATAAATACTTTGATTTTAGGATAAACGACCTGACGAAAAACAAAAGCCGCATGAAATCAGTATCTATATTCGAGCATATGCCAGTTATAACAACGCGTCCCGTCAGGTTGACACTGCGTCAAGATGTGACAAAAGCCGATAAAATCTTTCTCCGTAAACTGGTGAACATAGAAAATGAAATACCGTTCCCAACAGAACAATTCATTGATGCCCTACGAATTGTCCAATACGAATACACATTTTCAAAGAACCTTGCTGCATTCCTCGCCTATAAAGCCTACCCGGAAATAAGACGGAGACCATAAGGCGTGCCATAGGCAACCGTATATTTCCCCCCCCTTAGCGGAGCGTAATTAAATAATCCTATTGATATAAAAACGAATAATATGGAAACAATTATAGCCGATGGCAAAGAACTAGATAGTCCTGAAAACATGGAACTATTGGTATATTACTCTCTCTCTGCCTTGGAAGCAATCAAGTCAGTACATCAATACCTAGACATAAGCGTAGATAACCAACGGAGCGGAATAAACCTAGCCTTGTACTTCATGTCCCATGACACAGAATGTATAATAATGGATATAGAGGTAAGCCTACAATCTATTAGGCTGATTAAACGTAAAGGCAACCAAATACCGCTAAGACGGATCATTATTTCATGTTAAGTCAGTCAAGTTGAACCGCGCGCCCAAATATGGTCGCCCGGTTCGCACTTCGCGCGTCCCGACCTCCCGGGCGCGCTCCGCCTGTCATGTACGATACCGCCCTCATAACTGGACGTCTGTTATTTCCCGTAATGGCACTGTGTCGTTCTCTGCGTGGTTCCTCTTCTGCCGTCGTCATGCCGTCCGGGGCGCCCGCGTCGCCCCATGCAGCGCCCCAAACGCCCCGAAGGACACCGCCTGTGCTTTCCCTTCGCGCCCTCACAACTGGACGCCTATTATATCTCAAACGCCTTTGTTCCGTTCTCTGCGCGTGCTATACCTATCCCCAAATGTAGGCGCCTGTGTTACCGGGCTATATAACATAACGAAAGTTGTTGCCGTTCGCTTATACGCCGCGTTCCGCGTGCGCAGCGCCCAGCAAAACTTGGCGTTATGTTAAATAGCCCTCTTTCGCCTTCGCGTAATAACTAAATAGCCCGACACAAAGCGCCTTGCGCCCCGTGCCCGGCTATTTAGTTATTACGCTCCGTCTCCTTTGTCTCCTGTAACGCCTGTTTCATTCAATGTTACTCTTTGTCTATCCCTCTGCCTGTGTGTTGCGTTATGCCGTGCCCGCCCGCCTTATGCGGTGCCGCGAGCGCAAGCGCTTGCTTCCGCTCCGCAGGCGTCCGTTCCCGGCTACCGAACGGGGTAGGGTAACGTCAGTTCTATTCACAGTTACTCTAGTCTCTAAAGTGCCCCGCTAACCCAACCTTTGACCGATACCGTCTGTTTCCGCCTGCCGCGGGGCGTCTCCGTGCCGCTCGCGCCTTGTTCCAAGCCGTTCCCGTCCCGGAGCCTAAGCCGGAAGTTCTGTTGTTCAGTCAAGTTCTTTTCTCAATCCGATAGCCATTTTTATCTTTGAGGTGCCCGATTTTTCTTTTTGTCACTCCCTTTTACAGCGCTATCGCGCTGCCCTGTGCGCCTTCGGCGCCCCTGTTATATAACATATATTAACCATACGTATATAGTAATTAACACCATTATTTAGTAACTTAGTGTATTGATAATCAAAGTTTTAGCGTTCCACGTGAAACAATTTAACACAGGTATTAATTATTAAATATTGTAATATTATGACACAGGGTGAAAGAATAGAATCAAAAAAGTTGATGGATACATTGCCTATTGACATTGTATCTTACTACCGGAATCCAACAGACGGGAAAAAGCGCCTTATCTTATTTGACGCAACCCGATTGAAACGCTTGGAGGGCAGCGATTGGTATAAAATATGTGTTGACCAAATATGTATTCGTATCCTATACGCATGCGACCACGCATTTGTTGATAGCATCGAACATGAATTATTAACCGTTAAAATCTAACATCATGGTTTATAGGCAAGCCTTAGAAAACTTAGACACAATCAGAGAATCCCCCTTTTCATCTACTCTGTTTCCCGACTTTGAATATTATGCCGTACGTGTTGCGCGTGCTCATCCCCGCGGCTTATGCTGGTACGTTGACGAAATCGGCAAAACAATGGAACGTATCATTGTTATCTCGCGCAATGGAAAGCATTGTACCTACATTAAGTTATATGGTGATAACCATGCTTATTGTCCGTCAGACCTATTTGAATCCTACGAAGACGCAATCGAAGAATGTATCTCTAGGAATGGCAATCGAAACCTTTCCCGCCTGCTAGACGTCGAAGGGAAAGAAATACTCTATCAGGAGGTTTTAGCCTCCATCGCCCGTTAAGTAGAACGGGCGTAGATTTTACGCCCAACCCCCGATAAGGAACTAACAATTAAACAATTAATAATAAAACGAATGAATATAGATATTATACAAAGTCTCGAAGAAGTTATAGAGGAAGCTGACAAACATTTCGACATTGAGATGAAAACAAACCCCATATTTGAGGAAAGTGATCGACCTCTTTTCGTTTTCGAATGGTTGAAATGTGAATACAATAGATTATATATAAAATATACGCTAAATAAAAAAGAATCAACATGTACAAAATGATAATATATCCTTCCGATCAGGTGATTGCGGTAGCCTACACCAATGCCGGGCGCTTTGTCGCCCGCCTCGAAGGTGACCAATACCGCGGAATAGGAGAGGTCTTTACTGATCTCCGTCGCGATCAAACCCTACCGATCGACGAACCTGTCAACGTCCTAGTCATAAACTGTTGTCGGAACTTAGTTCACAACTACATTATAGCACTAAATTATTGGCATAGTATAACATAACAAAAGCAAGCCTACAATTATTTCAATTGCAGGCTTGTTTTTTATCCCGCTCACGAAAACATATAAGCAATCAGGCAAATGTCTTTCGAGTCCATCATACAAACTACTATCGTCGGAATATTCGGAGATCGAATAATAAGAATAGAATGATTATCAAGTAATCCGGGAATTTTAATAATATTCAAAGCATTTAACTGTGTTCTGATTTCTGATTCAGATAATCCCCTGTAATTCTCATTCACAAAATACGTTGTGTTCTCTAGGTTGCTCGGTAAATCTAATGTTGACATAATACTGGTGTATTGGCGCCCTCTGTCCCTGTAGAGCGGTTAACAAACGAAAAGCGTGGGACGTTAACCCATCGGTCGTAACAGGTACCGCCAAGCACCTAAGTACACGAATGAGAAACACCCACGCCATGCGTAGGCATCTAACATTTTTTCGTGTACTCGTAGTTCAATTGGCGGTTTCGTTACGACACAAAAAAAGCTAAACGCTTTTATATTTTCAATACAATTGTCCCAAATTTGCCCCCTCTCGGGCGCTTTTCAGGCGCAAATATAAGAATTAGTTCTTAATCCCTACATAAAAATAACAAATCGAGAGACATAATGTTTTCAAATTATGCGCATTCTCTGTATGAATTTTATACCCGCAATAAAATATCAAATACAAATCAAACCCGAATATCGTTAAATATATATAAATATAAATAGAGTAGGGGTGTACTACAATTTGACAATATGACACCAAAACAACAAATAACATATCATATTGCAAGTGCCTCCGTGATTCCTCCGTATTTCCTCCGGTCTTGCTCCGTGTCAATCAATTTTACACCTTTGCCACCGATCAGCATCCGTACAGGACTTAACCTCCCGGATAACCCTGACCATAAAGTAATATGGGTATAGTAAAGAATGGTACATTAGGTATCGGTCGCAAATCATTCGGCGACGCCACATACCGAACATCACGCGGCAGAACTATCGCCGCCAAACGTATTCAGGAAAACAAATCGAATACATCTATGCAATCCGACCAACGTAAAGCGTTTGGCATTATGGGCCGTTCAGCTAAATTATTGTCGGAATGGATAGATAAAACGTTTGATAAAACGAAGTACGGATCTCAGCGCAATCATTATGTAAAACTTAATGCGCCTATCATGGAATGGCTGAAGGTTAACAAAAAGTTGGATGGATTAAACTATCTCTCTCAGATTGTTGCGGCTATTGAGGACGGTGTTACTGTGTATGCCGGAATGGGGGCGAATTTGGCAGAATCCGAATTTGTTCAGAACGAAAAAGAATTATCTGCATCTGTAACATATTCTAAATTGTTTGCTGTTGGGGATAAGGTATTGATTGTTGTTGCACAAAGTTACGGTAAAACTACGCCGGGGAACAACGGTCTTAGTCTTAGTTCCAGTTTTGCAGCGGCTCCGATCTACGAATATGTTATTACTGACGCTGACGCTGGTAAGAACACAATATCTCTTGACAAAGATAAGGTTCCCGGTTTGGCTACAGCTTGCGAACCCCTGAGTACTTATAAACAATCGGCGATCATGGCTTCTGTTGCTGTGATATCAGGAAAAGACGCCTGTCAGTGTTATTTTTCGTCTCTTGAATTATACGTTGAACCCGGTGGTGGTGACCGTCCCGAAATTGAATAGTTATGAAACCGTTTTGGAAATATACCGTAGGTCTGTTGGTGGAAGTAGTTATTAAGGTTCTGCAAACAATTATCGGCAAGGACGATAATATAATCAAAGGAACAGGTAGTAACAGTTCGCGCAAAGACTAAACTGTTAACGAAATACAATATAAAAAGGTGGGCTATTGCAGTTCACCTTTTTTTTGTTTTGCTTTGTATCGGGTAGAGATAACCCGACGGCTGGGGGGCTGTCGGCTAACGGTAACCCGACTAAGGCAAGCCCGGCGACTCTTTCAGGGTCGCCGCTTCTGTTTCCGCCAGTCAACAGTTATATATTCCCCCAAAAAAACGGGTTATCCCGGCAGAAATTGTCCTTATGAAAAATGCACAAACAACCCCCAAACAAGTGCAACCATACGCGATAAGTGTAGACTGGTTGCAAGTATATTGCTTTGTTGACAATCCTAACATAGAGGAGTTTACGCCTTTATTTAGTTCACAATTCGAAATTGTCAAACTGCCACACGGAACACGTCAGTTTAAAAATGTGTATGAAATCTATACCGTTGACAGAGAAGAAGATAACCCCAAAAACACCGTAGATAATCCTATTAAACATAATCGTAATTATAAAAAATAGTAACAGAAAGATATCAGGAGCTATTCAGGCATAAAAAATCCGTATATAACTTCACAGTTACATACGGACCAAACAAATAACAAACTCTACTTATATGAAAAAACAAATACTACTAACATAATTATTACAGAATCTTTTTTCAAGCTCTGTTTATCATTATAACAATGATATGCTTTATTTGGTTCTGACTACAGAATAATTTTCTGCTATTTTTTTCTGGGGTTATTTAAACGATCCCTGAAAATTATCTCCGTAGAGAACTTTATTTTATTCGATATTATAACAAAACGTCATTTATTTATGTTCCGGAATCATATACTAATAAATACTAAAAAGGCATGTATGTATCTTTTTTGATACTCTACATGCCTTAAACTCTCTGTAATATACTTTTCAAACGAAAGCAATATGCATTTCCATATATCTGTTATTCGGCCTGTTAACGAGATTTTCCTTTGCGATCTTTTCGCAATCTTCTATATCCATACCATTTTCAGGAATACTCCAGTACCACAACATAGGTGCTTTTTCTCTTTCAACTGTTTCCATTTTTCTCCATTTTTAAATTCAACTTCATCTATGAGACAGAAAAAAAGAAAATACCCCTATCAGCTCATAGAGTTTTTTTGAATGACAGATGCATTATTTTATTTAATCGTTGTTCCAGCATCCGGAGTTAGCTCCTGTGTTAAAGAATCGGCTAGTTCTTTATTGTATTCTTTGAGTAAATCAATATCATGTATATCACTGATATCGAGTATTTCACGAATTAATTCAACTTTACCATTTTCCAATTCAGTGCTAGGTATCATACTTTTGTCGTTTTAGATTGATTAATATTGTTTTAACTTTCATCTAACAATATTAATTTCACATTGTTCACATGTACAATCTCTTTTAACGAAAAAAGGTGATCATCGTTAAATAGATGACCACCTTTCTCTTATAACTGAAATAAAATTTTATTTAGCTGCTTCGATAGATGCTTTTCTAAATTCTTTCAGTAACTTCTCAAGTTCCAAAGAAGCTTTGCGAGCACGTGTACCTGCTGCTTTGTTACCATTTTCAACCTGTGCATTAGCATTTGTGCTAAATTCTGCAATCGCTGCATTAATTTTCTCTACTAACTCTTTCATTTTACTTTTGATATTTCTTATTATTAAATCGAAGCACAAAAATATAAATAATTATATCATGAGCAACAAAAAATTGACAAAACATCTCTGTTCAAGTGCCGAATATTAATAAAAGACTTATTAAACAGCCCCCTCCTACTTATTTAAAGCCTCCAGCAACTGTTTGCCAGGTTTAAATTTAACACTTTTCCGGGCTTTTATGGTTACAGGCACACCGGTTTTTGGGTTACGACCAGGACGTTCGGTCTGTTGCCAAAGGGTGAATGTGCCGAAATTCTGGAAAATAATGCTGTTGTCTGTCAGAAGCGCTTCTTCAAAAACTTCTTCCAATGTATGGATAAACCGTAATGCCTCCACTTGCTTAATAGACATTTTGCTGGATATTTGTTTGGATAGTTCTACTTTATTCATATCTGTATTATTTTAATTCTCTTTTAAAAACTTACTTCATTCTCTATTGTATCTACATCATCGAATACGGCAACATTGCCATCCGTGATCTTCACACGGAGATCAGCACTGTTGGCTCCTTTTATATTGATGGTCAGATCATAATGGTGATCCCGTTGGATGTTATAATTATTTGTCAGGTTATCACCCAGGTAAAAACGATATTCGACTTTTATCCCGGCTGTATGGCTACTGGCGTACTTATAGGTGCCCTTTAAAGTAAGATATGTACAACCGGTCAGTTTACCATCCGGAGTTGAAGTGGTAACAGACGTACTGCCAGGACCATTGGATTCTTTGTTTTTTCCTTCGAACGATTCGGAAATACCCAATCCCCGGAGGTTTTCCGGCATACAGAAATAAGCAGAAGAACCAGCTGTAGAAGTTAAACCGCTAAAAGCCGTCTCAGTTGTCTTCATAGTTGTGCCGTCAATTGTTGCCGGGTACTTGCTGTTGCTACTGCCTCCTCCAGCCGTATATAAAGCCATTTTCGTGGGAATATTGGTAATTGTTGCAGTCATATCAGATAATGATGCACTGGCATCATTAAATTGAACTCTAACCGTTACTTTAGCATAAGCCCTGAATAACCGGGATACAAAGACTACCTTTTTGTCTCCTTCCGTACTTCCGGAAGAAGTTGTTTTCGGATCATATTTAGAGGGACCTGAGGTCAATAAGGTAGGCGTTGAACCTGTTGGCGCTGTAAAATCTACTGTTGTCGCTTTTAATTCGGTCTCAGTACCCTTAAAGTCTTTTAAGAGGGTTTCTCCCCCATTAACGATTATATAAAAACAACTTACGATATCAGAAAACTTTTCAGTATCTGATGTTGCATCTGTATTGATCCTGACCATATAATCATTTTCCTTTACAAAATCGTTATCATCGGACGCTTTATCTTCTTTATAGAGACTTTTGATAAATTCTCCGGAAGCGTTATATTGCAATATCCAGACATTATTCACTGTTATCTTTTCATCTCCGATTGTTACTTTCGTCTCCACACTGATCGATTCAGGCAATTTCAGGCAAAACTGAAAATCGCACATTTTGCCATTATCCATACCTCCGGAGTCTTCCGTTGCTTCACATCCCGTAAACAGTAGTGTTAGCAATAATAAAAAATAGTATATACTTTTCTTTTTCATACCCTTCTATTTAAATTATTCACCGACCTCGTCTGTTGACTGGTCTACTTTTGTATAATCAAGCAATGATATAGTGATATCGCCCGGATTCAATATACCGAAGAAAGTTAGCGTGAATTCAAATTTATATTGCATTCCCTTCAACAATGCTTTCGAAGTGGTGGCAGTATACTCAAATATACCCTCCTGAGTGCCCGCAACGCCATCTTCCGTATAGAAAACTTTCAATGTAATTACAAACTCAAGAGGCTGGCTACCATTGACCGGCAATAACACTACCGGATCATTGTTCGTATGAGGTTTATCCCAGCCATTTACCGTATAAGAGAAATTCGATACCGTATATGAACTGGTATAGCCCGCCCCCGGTCGCCAGTCTTTTTGCCCTAAATAATAAGTTAATGGAACTGATAAGTTTTTTATCTCTATTTTCTGAACTATTAAATCAGTTACTTTAACAGGTGATGCTTTTGCTTTTACCGACAGTTCTATTTTTGAACCTAAGCGGACAAACGGGCCTGTCATTGAGACTTCCATCTTGTTATCACCGTCATCTTGCGGTTGCACGACCAGGCCTTTGATCTCGTTGTACATGAAATCGTATCCATTATTTACTTTTATTTCACCCGTATTGGGATTTGGAGCAGTCTTACTGTTATACGAAATAAAATAAAGATCATATTCACCGCGATAAAGAGACATATTGCCGTCAGCCGTTCCGTCATCTTTTATTGTACAAGAACTTTTGCCAAGCGGTTCAGGTAATTTTTGTGTGGATGCATCCACAGCTGTTCCGGCTTTATAAGCCAGAACAGTGAATGTTGTACCGGGATCAAGGTCTACGAGCTTGGTAGCTCCCAAGGCCTTGGTTAAAGAGGCTTCATACAGTTTAAATGAAAGTTCAACCGGCTCCTCCTTTCCCTGCGGCCCCTGCTCGTTGTCATTATCCGGTAGCCCCGATGTACATCTCAACATCAGCAACGCCAGGCAAACCGGTAATAGTATGTTTATTCCTGTCTTCATAATCATTTCTTCAATTTGTTAAATACCTATATTCGTATCCTGGCTGGCATCACTTTTCCAGTCTTCGACCTTAAAGTTTTTCAATACACCGCCGATTTTGTTGACTGTAATGGAATACATATAATGTTTGCCCGCCTCCCATTTGACAGGGGTAGCAGATGCCGTTTTGAATGTGCGCAATTCGGAACTACTCTCACCGCTTACAGCCACTGTCAGGCTGAAAGAGAGAACCGATTCGGTTGCGCTCATCGGAGCTACCAGACAAAAAACATTCGGAGAGGACTGTGAGGAAGACAGTAATGCCGAACCGTTCAATGTAACGGCAGAGGTAGAAACCAAACCGTTCAATACCCCATCTGTTAACTGTATGCTGCCTTCGCCTGTCTGCAACTTATTCGTATTACTTAGTATATTTATCTGCTTCAAATAAATCACTTCACTGACGTCAGTCGCTTTGTCGATTTTGAAACTAACCTTTGCTAAAGCATGATTCATCGTCAACGAAATTGCACGTTTAGCCTGGGTAATCCCTGTCTGTTTTGTGGCATAGAGATAATCCGTTTGCTGGCTTCCGGTAAAGTCGAGTTTCTGGGTCTCATCCGAATCGCTTCCTTTCCTGACGGATACCGGGATAGTCAGGTTACTGCCGGCTGTTATGTCCGCCCCGGTCGGATAACAGGCGTATACGTCAGCACTCCCCGTTGTTATCTCAACCGAAGCTGTGCTCGACCAACTCCCGCTGCTTTGCGTAAACAGCAAGGATGGTGTCGATGCGTTATAGGCGGTTAATAAACCAGTATTGGCCACATATAATTTTACTTGATTGATAGAAGTCACGACTCCCCCACGGGTCTGTGCCGTTTCTGCCAAGCCAACCGATATTAGTTGGAGAGCGGAAGCAGACGGTTCGCCATTGTCCGGCAGACTGTCTGTGCATCCGGCACAGGCTGCCAATAACGCTGTTAATGTATATAAGTTCAATTTTCTCATATTCTTTTATGTATTAAGTTGCATTTAAGTCTCCCCCTGATACCGCATCACCAAACGAAGTCACGTTTACACTGTTAAGTATCAACTTGTTGGTTGATGTGAAATTGTAAATGTAGTTGTGGGCAGCTTCCAGTCTGAACTCCGTTACCTCATGATATTTACCCTTGGAAGCATCAGCCGTTGTATATACGGTTATTTTATATGTTGCCGAAGTGTTTGCACGAACAATACCGATATATGTATGATTTGTGCCGGAAGCTATTACCGGTAAAAGAGTTATTGTTTCGCCTGTTTCGCTAGTAGTCTGTAGCTTATCTCCTTCTAACGTAATACGGGTACCAGTCGTAGCTGCCGAATACTCCACGTTGACCGTAATCTTGGCTGCTGCCGGGGCAAAGACAAAATTAACACGGTTTCCCTTTGCAGGAATTTCAGAAGAAGTAAGCTGGTTACTTTCCCAAAATGCAGTCGGGGTCGTCTGATCTGCTTTTATGCCACTAAATGTAGTCGGATATGAAGCCGTATAGGTTCCATTGTCAGTTGTCATAGTGATTCCGTCACCTCCACCGGCAGGCAGCCATTTTGAATTACTGTAAGTGTAAACAGTAGGACTTCCATTTGCGTATGCACCTGAATAGATATTGATCTGGTCGCCTGCAACAAAGGTCTGTTTGTCGTAGTCTGAATCATGGGCATCGGCCCGTGTTACCGGTGCGGCTATTTCTGCTGTAATCTCAAGCGGACGGCCTTTCCATTCCTCCTGTTCTCCCGATGTACAGGAGGACAACAGAAACAGCAAGACGGCAATCTGTACGCCCGGTGATCGTTGTGTTGTGTTTATTCTTTTCATATCTGTTCTTTTTTATTTATGTCGGATCAGTTAATGTTCCGGTATGGGCTTGCTCCGGTGTCCAGGGTTTTATCTCGCTACCGACAGGCACCAGGATATTATTCTGAATGGTGAGTGTATATTCATACTGTGTATTGACAGCCAACCCGCAGTCGTTCAAAGTCGTTCGATAAGTTACATCGTTATAGGTGACACTGACGGTAATATTCGTGGCGGCTCCTTTGGGATAAACAATCCCATGCCAGGTATACGCACTGTTATCCGGACGATAAAGTGTTACGATTTCCTGTGTACTGTTTCCTGTCCGTAACCCCGTCGCCTGTACCTGAATACTAAAATCGCCCGAAAAGGCAGGGCCACCCTCTGCCGGTTTGAATATCAGTGTCAATTTCGTATTTACATGTTTGAATGTGAAATTAATGACTTCGTTGCCTGTCGATGCAGTCATATCCGTTTGCAGCAAATTGCTTTTCAAATAATTGGGCGCATCTTTTTGAGAGGCTTGAATACTGGTGTAATTTGTCGGATATACAGCCTGATAAATCGCTCCCGCCTGTAGGGTAAGCGCTTTTCCGGACGGCGGTGTCCAGGTAGTTCCTGATAATGTATATTCTATTGGATTGTCCGCTACTTCTCCATATTTTTTTGTGATCCGGATTTTATCGTTATCAACGAAGGTGCTTCTGTCATAACCATTATCTGCCGCAACCGTTTTACTGCCGCTTTCAGTCAGTACTCCGCCGAAACCGTCTATTGATGCCTGAACGTTCACAGGTTCACCTTCATGGCCGGAGGAGGTAAGGACCATTTCGTCTGAACAGCCAAAACCAGTAACAGCCAACCAGCAAACAGCCAGTACTACGCTTTTATTTATTGTTATTCTTTTTCTCATCTTGTTCTCCTTTCATCATTTAAAAATCATCCGGGCGAAGTGTACCGTCCCCGGTAACCTTTTGCCATCCGTCTATTGTTATGTCTTCAACGACAATGGCCCTATCGGATAAGATCAGATTGTAGGTATAGCGATAACCCCTCTCCCATTGTATCTGTTGAAAATTAGCCGCTTTGACAACCAAATGACGTTCATTTGCCGTATCTGTCGTTTTTCCGAGCACGATGGTAAATGAAACATCTGTTGGTTTGCTAGCCAGCGGAGCGACCAGGCCATAACCGACCATTGCCGGAGTACCGTTCTCACCACATTTAACGGCTGTGGCCATTGGGTCAGGAGTGAAACTTAACTCTTCTGTTCCAGTCGTTACGCCCAGGGTACCGTCTTTTAGTTTCATCGTCGTCGTTGCAGTGGTTGCCGTAGCGGCAAATATGTTTGAAGCAGTGTTGAGCGTGATCTTCTTAACATAGTCGTAATCGTTATCGACCAGACGTCCCGAAGCACTTTGCAGCTTAAACACGATCTGCGCCAATGCATGTTGCAAATGAATAGTGGGTGAAAAAGAACCCTCGGCATTACTGACTGTGATCGACGTGTTGCTACCGATAGCGTTTGAACCTGAACCGTACAGGTAATCGACCGTACTGCATTGCCAGCTATTTTCGCCGTTGAAAGTCATATCGGTCGGTATCGTAACCTCAATCGTATGCTCATCGCTGGTCGTAGAAGGACTGAATGTTGCATCTGAGGGACTGAAAGCGAAAACACGTGCCTGAAGGTTGTAAAGGTTTACGGCAGGTGTACCCTCCCAGGTCAAGGTTCCCGACCCTTTGGCTTTGAAGAGGGAAAGTCCGTCTTTCAAGTTGTTATCCGAATCTTTCACCCCCTGGTAAAAAGGATAACCAGCGCTTTCCGTTACATAAAGCATGACGGAGGATATTTTATCCTTATCAGTTACGGCTTCCGACGATTCCAGGCCGTTCACGACAGAACGAGTCGACGGTTGACCGGTATAGAAACGGGGTTGCAGCAAGACTGCTTCTCCCCGGTTACCGGAAGGGCCATTGTCTGCCCCGTCCTCTCCGGCCGTGCAAGCGGGCAACAGGAGAAACAACAGGTATCCCAGGAAGACACACTGCCGTAAAGGTGGTGCAGCCAGACAAATGGATTGTTTGTTTTGTTTCATATTGATTCTGTTTTTATTTATATCGTTATTATTGATGTATCAAATGTTTGTATCGGGAATCTGGGCGGCATCCTGCCAGCCGACGACATTAATTCCCGACAGTTCAAGGCCGGTCGGTTTAATCGTTACCGTGTAGGTGTAGATTATGCCTCTCTCCCATTGGTTGGTACAAGCCACCGACATCGGTTTATCATCGACAGTCAATGAAATGGTACCTGATAATGATTCATCACTACAGGGAATAGCGTAGTTTGTGATGGTAAGCGTTGTATTAGCATCGGTTGTGGCGGTTGCCGATGTCAGCGTGTACTCATATGATTTATCGGTGGCGGAACTGCCGGTGTTATCCAGATCGAGCAGTTCACCGTTTGTTAATTTCATGCGGGTATTGCTGCCCGGCACAGGTATTTTGGATGTGTATTTTACAGAGGTGACTGCGGCGGCTCCTTTGTAACTGTCTTCTTTTTTTATAATAAGGCGAAGTTTGGCAAAAACATGTTTCAGACCGATGCTGACTGACTGGCCGGGGCCTTTGGTTCCGCTCGGCATATTGTTTCCGTTGTTGGCGTAAGGTTGGTTTTCCTGATAAGTGTTGTTTTTGTATTCGACACCGTACATGTAGTCGTTTTCCGGCTGGGTAAGGTCTACTTGGTTGGTTGTGGCAGTTTTCGAACTGGTATATTCAATAGCTACAACCGGCACGGGAACGGTTGGAACCGGATCGGTTGAACTGGTTGAACCTGTTACCGGATCGTTCTTAATATCATTGTTCCCATTCGCCGGAGCGGGATGGCAGGAGAAGATGATTGCTTTCTCATTGTTCAGCCAGATGGTCTGGTCGGTCGGCACATTTTCCGGTACGAGTGAGGTGATGCCATTCGCTGTTGCAGGCTTATATTTTCCGTAAATACCTGCCGGACGGATACCGTAGGTCTGTTCGGTCGTTTCAGCGTTGACGGCGTAGATACCGACGCTGGTCAGAGCGGAAGCGTCGTCGATAGCGGCACGCGTCAGGGACACACCGGCTACACGCAGGGTAAGGCTTACCGGACTGTCGATATTTTCTTCCTTCGAACAAGAGGTCAGAAGGGAGATCGTCAGGATGGGTAATAACAGGTAATTATACGGTTTCATAATCTTTTATTCGTTTAATAAATTGTTTCGTTTCTTTCTTTATTTACGGTGACTGAGGGTATCTGTTTCCCCTCTCGAGAGGGGATTAAGGGATGTGTTAGAGCTTGTTATATAGCTGGACTATAACACACCCCCTGCCCCCTCTCAAGAGGAGAAAAGTTACTTTCAGCTCCTAATTGACAGGGAGTTCTCCGGTTGTTGCACCATTCCCCCAACCTTCTACTGTTACGCTGGATAGAGTTAAATCCTTACCACTTAGTTTGGCCGTGTAAAGGGTATTTGTGCCTTTTGCCCAATTTACAGCATCAGAAGTAGCAGCCAGGTCGACAGCATAAACAGTATTGTCTATTGTAAATTCTACCTGTATCGTATTTTTTGCTCCGTTATGAGGTAAAACAAGAATGCTGAATTTAGATGAAGCATCTTTAGCTGCATCCGTACCAGTTAATCCGGATCCGCCTTGCTTTTTCAATGTGTAACCATCACCAATAAAACGCGTGAATGTGACAGTTTTTTCAACTCCGGGTGTTATTGCTCCATCTTTAATCGCCATTACAGGAGCGGTACCCTGGCTTAAAGCCGTATTACTTTTATTCTTCAAAACGATTTTGGTCAGTTTGCTTGTATTGGCATAAGTTCCATCATTATATATACGGAAACTGACCATTGCCATGGCGTGTTTCATTTTTAGTGCAACAGAAGCATCCGGAGAACTAGCCACCTTTCCATTGCTGGCTGTCGCCTGTTTTCCGTTACTCTCTGCATCTTCCGCCCACATATAATCGACTTCTCCAGGAGCGGACAAGATTGTAGTTCCCGACGAGTTATCCGTTGTCGGGATCGTATTATTTGCATCCTTACTGCCAGGTGTCCCCGGGAACACGGTAACCGGTATTGTTGAACTTTCAGTTACAGTAGACGACAATTTCAACGGAGGAGTAGTAGCAGACGTCATCGCCCCATCAGTTTCAGGCTTATATGCCGGATGATACCCATAGATTGTGGCAGTCTCGTTGGTCAGATAAATTTTATCGGTACCGGTATTTGTCCAGCTTCCACTTTTCGTATATAGCGCATAATTGTTAGTCGTTCCATATGAAGTTGATGCTCCTACCGCATACACGGCTATACTTTTAAAATTGGTATCATCGGTACCTTCGTTTATCGCACTCTTCGTCAGCGCCACCCCGGCAGTGATGCCCAGTTCAACGGCGTCCGGGTCGTTGGAGGGGTTGTAAGGGGTGTCGGGGGTATCCTCGTTGCTGCAACTACTGGCAGACAGGGCAGCCAGAAGCATCAGGTAAATAGGTAATTTCGTTTGTTTCATTTCGTTCGTTTTTTATACTTGTTGTTTTTATTTATTAAGGTTATTCAACCAGATTCAGATCGTCGTTTTGTATCACCGGAACCCATCCGGATACAGTAACAGAAGAGATACCCAGTTCCTTGTCACCTATATTCAGGGTGATTTCGTGAGAAGTTCCACCGGCAAAAGACAGGTTTTCTCCGTCTGATTGAGGGGTGATCTCAAGGTCTTTGAACGTACCGATAGAGGTTTCGACTGTCAGCTTATAAACATCGGAAGTGCCGGTAAGCGGCGGCAAAAGCAGGGAGTTGGAAAGAGAGGTTGCTGTCGTACCGCTGATCTCTGTTCCATCGTCCGGGAGTTCCAAAAACAACTCACCGCTACCAGAGAAAGAGGTTTCACCATCGGTAAGAGCCAGCGTGACGCTGTTCGTTGTCGTAACGGTTATCTTCTTGACTTTCACGGTTAAACCACCGGTTACTTTCTTCATTGCTTTAAATGTCAACTGCGTAAGCAAATGCTTATAAGTGAGTGGAGTTCCGCTTCCATCCGTATTGACGAAACGACTCCCGTTCCACCGATTACCAGAGATTTGAGAGGCATACATCAGGTCGGTCTGGCCGGCGAGGGTGTACGTAACCTTACCATCATTATCGCTATACGAAGATGCTTTGGGAGCCACGGCAATCAGGTAAAGCCAGTCTCCGTTTTCCGGGTAAGTAGGGTTTTCAGACAATGGAACCGTACCGTTTGTCTGTACCTCCGTGTCTATCTTCCATTCCTTCACATTAGCCGGAGAAGTGAGGCCGGTGTAATCGCCGCTGCGCATAGAGGCAAAGACGGTGGTGCCGAAAGCCTTGGTGATCGCTTGATCGGCATCGGCCTTCGTTTCCACTGTCGCATCCCCCTGGGCATGCAGTTCGATCGGGACTTGTTCAGGCTCGGATTGCTCCGAGTCTGAACAGCCTGATACCAGCAATAATACCGGGAATAAAAGCAGATATATACGTTGTCGCTTCATTCGCTTTTTGTTCGTGTTAGGCGGGATTATTCAATATCAACCTTTCCAGCATCCCCTTTTTTCCAAGGTTCAATCTTGGCCGATGCAGTGATAATTATAGCACCTGATGCTGCTGTTGGTGGAGTGATATTGAAAGTTACCTGATGGGAGAATCCTTCTGATGTAGACAAGTTTGCAGTACCATCCTCTTTCTTAACAATCAAATTCGTATATGATTTAACAGCTCCTTCCACTGATAAATCAATGTTAACCAATATGTTTGTTGCAGGTTTAACCATGACAGGCACACTAGGTGCACAAGGTGTTGTAGAAAGTGCCGTATTACAGCCTGCAACCATTAAATTGGCTGCATCTTTCCAGTTAACTGTACCTGTATTAAATGCTAAAGAAGCCGGAACTTGCGCACTTTGGATCGTGATGTCTTTTACACTGACAGTTTTATTTGCCCATTCAGTACCATCCAATGATTTGGAAAGTTTAGCCACAAAAGTAAGCTGGGTTGTTTTATGTTGGAAATTAAGAGCGGCTTTAGTTTGATCCGATGTAGCCCCACTACCGGCAGCTTGCTGACCGGCAAACATCACATCCTGCAAACCGTCTGTTTGAGTAAACGTAACAGTTGTTCCGCTTACAGTACCTTGGGGAACAACACCTAATATCCAGGTTTTCTTTGGACTGGCATCACCATCTACCGGATAATACAACGTCGGTGTCAATATGATCTCATTTGCCGTTGTACTTGCTGTAAACTGAGTGTTGGCATAGTTTGCACGGTCAGCATCGCTGGCAAACTTGTTCTGATTGTTCAACGTATTATCCTTCTTCGGAGCAAAAGAATCAAAATCAGGTGCAGATGCGTTACTACTGTTGCCATCAACCATAATGATAACGGCATCCATTTTGTTACCCGGTATGATTGCCGCTTTCGACTCTACCCCTGTCACTGTCTGACTGATCTGGACAGGCACCGCATTTGCCGCCTCGCCATTGTCAATCACATTCTCTTCGTCATTTGAGCAGCTTGCCATTATCAGGGCCAATGCTGCCATACTTAATAAACTCTTTTTCATTTGTTTTACTTGTATAAATTAATAATGTGTGAAATATAAATTCTATCGTTATTTGTAAGGATCTACCGTTACGCCTCCCTGGTCACCCGGATTCCAGTCGGTCACTTTGACGGTGACTGTTACCTTGATGTTGTTTTCAGGTTCAGGGTCAGGGGTGTCGGGCACATCGGGAATATCCGGATTATCGGGCTCGTCGGGTGTGTCAGGGTTATCTGGTTCGTCCGGCGTGTCGGGGACTTCCAGCGAGATTTCTACCTCGTAGGCACTGCCGCTTTCACTGCCGCCAGTTCCAAACTTGACGGGAAGGTCTTTGAATGTCTTGTCGTTGGCCGGGTTGCCGTCCACATTCAGCACCAAGTCGAGCGTTAGCGTTGCTTCCGGTTGTACCAGGACGTAGCCGGGTAGTGTCACGGTTCCGTTGGTGATCGGGAAACCGCCTGTGCCGGGATCGGTATATACAACGATCGGTCCGGCGTTTCCTACAGGTTCTATCGCTTCCGAGCCGAGGTCAACAATGGCTGTCGAGGCGAGGCCGTTGATATGGACTGAGCGGATACGGTAACTGTCGGTTGATCCTTTCAGTTTCAGTGTAAAGTTCAGTTGCGAAAGCAGGTGGCGGTATGTGAGCGGTGTCTTTACGGCGTCGAACTGCTCGGCTATCGAGCCGTTTTGTTCTACCGAAAGCATTAAGTCCTCCTGCCCGGTCAGGATATATTCTACTTTGCCGTTGTTGAGTGGGGCTGCCGGGTAATAGCCACGCAGATAAACGGGCGAACCGTCGGCCGGATAATAGCGTTCGGGGGACAGGATAATTTCGTTATCGGTTGCTTCGCCCTCCCAACTGTCAGAATATTGACCGGCTGTGTTTCCGGCTGCAATGTTGACGGGGGTGCCGTCAAAAACATCGACAATGGCACGGGTGCGGATACCTGTATATAAATGTATAGGCACCGGGGTAATTTCTTCGGGGATAGCGATGGCCAGATCGAGGGTGTCGGCACCTGTTTCGGTTGCCCGATAGAGCTGTGACGAGACATCTTCACTGTAAGTTTGCTTTTTTCCGTCCGTACCCTGCCAGGATAATGTCAGCAGATGGGTGTCGCTTGATGTACCGGGGTCGACGTCCTCCGGCCAGGCGACACCGAGGATACCGGCTGTTGTGCTACAAACCTTCTGTGCATCGGGAGTCGGGAGAAGCATGCCGAGAGTCGCAGAAGTTGTTATTTCTTCTGTTGCCAGATTTACAGCCTTGGCAATGCCCTGCAAGGTAGCATCCAGCGAGCCGGCGATCTGTCTGCCGGGGGCCGTCACCGTGAGACGCAGTATCTTGCGGATATCTTCGGGTTTAAGGGTCAGCTCATTCGTCTTTCCTTCGGCAAGGGATATGCCCGAACGGCTGGCGACATAGACAGGTGTATCCAGCGCAGGCATTATTGTTGATCCTTCGGGGACACGAACTGTTGCGGTAGCCGTGGCAAAGCCGTTGGTACCATCTATCGTGACCGCTTCCGGATCGTCGGTCGTGAGCAGGGCGTCATACTGTCCGGCAGGCAGCCATTTGTCGAGTTTGCCTGTCGCATTTGCTGCATCGAACCGGCTTTCGAGCGGTTCCGTCAGTCCATCGCCAAAGATGCGGAGAGCCAGTGCCTGTGCGCCGGGGTTTTCGACCGTGACGATGAGTTGTCCCTCCCCTTCATGTTCGGGTTCGGGCTTGTCGTCATCATGGCAGGCGGCCAACAAAACGAAGGCGGCAGCCAGCAGGAACGGTTTAGCAACTAAGTTATTCAGTCTCATATTTTTTGTTTATAAATTATTCGTAGACACACGAAAAGCGGCACGACATCCTCCGGGGATGCCGTGTAACGATCGGTGCATCTGTTTTATTTATCGTTTACAACAGATGCGATTGATAAAGAGGAAAGGAATAATGGGCCAATTTGCTAATGTGCCAATATGCCAATGGAAATAGCAATAGGTTCAAAATTTATCAGGTTTGAGCTATTTCCTTTAATGGGGCAAAGCCCCATGCCGTAGGCTCTCTTTTGCCGTCAGTTTCAACTGACGGATAGATAAATCTTCCGGTTTTACCGGATTCCTCTGTGGGTTTCAACCCCTTTTCCAGATATTTATAAGAATATGAAAGGGGATAAATCCCACAGAGGAAGAGGCTTTGCCTCCTGTATTCAGAACCGTTGGTTGAAACCAACGGCAAAAGAGAGCCTGCGGCACGAGGCGAGCCTCGTTTAAAATACACCGTAGATGGTTCAATTATTTCTATATTTTCACCTGCCGCGAACCCCGCCTGTCAACAGAAAACGGCTTTCCATTCGCCGATGTTACGGTCCTCTTTGTTGAAGTCGGCGCCTACTTTGACTAACTGGCGGCCATCGACTGTGTAAGGGATCAGATAGCCTCTGTCGTCGATTTGACGGAGGGCTTCGTCTACCGAACCGCTTAGTTTAAATTCGAATACGTAGATGTAGTCGGTTGTTTTTACTACTGCATCCGCACGACCACGGGCACTGCGAACTTCGGCATCGACGTATTGGCCCAGCAGCTTGAAGACCAAATAGAAGATTATCTGATAATGACGCTCGGTCCGGTCGTTCAGTTCATAGGGAATGTCTGCAAAGAAAGCACGCAGCCGTTCCATAAACGCATCGACATCACCGGCACGCAACTCATCCCAAAACTTACCGATATAAAACGGTGCAATGGATTCCGATAAGGGTGTATAATATGGAGTAATGAAATTCAACCATCCATATTCCACTTCGGCATTCGGATAATCGAGTATGAAGAAATTCTTTATAGGATCATATCCCTTAATCGTCAGGTATCCGCTCTGATAAATGATCGGCACCGGATTATGGAAGTCTGCCCGGTAGTCGGTCAGTGCGGCTGCCGGCACTTCCATGCCGTCCAGCTGGCGCAGATCGTAGTCTGTCTTTTTCAACATATCCACCAGCATCGTAGGGGTTCCTGTTGCGAACCAGTAACTGCTGAAACGCTCTTGAACCAGTGCATTCAGTACGCTAAAAGGATTATAGATACCATCCGCCAGGAATTCCGAGAAATGATATCCGTCGTAACGTTTCGTCATTTCATTTACTGTTTGTTCGTATGTCAGCTTGTTCCTGGCGGCAAGAGCAGCCAGTTCGGGTTGGAAATCGCGTTCGATTTCAACCTTTGTCATACCGCAAACCGTTGCGTAAGCAGGAGCCATACTGATATCCATCAGCTGGTTCAGAGTACTGAAAATACCCAACTGCGAGAACTTTGTCACTCCGGTAATAAATACAAAACGCAGGTAGCGGTCAGCATCTTTCAGGACAGTGTAAAAGCCGGTCAGCATTTCGCGGTAAACGTTGTGCAGGTCATCATTAAATAATGTACGTAGCAGAGGTTTATCGTATTCGTCGATCAGAACGACTACCTTCTCCCCTGTTTTCTCACAGGCTTGTTGGATGATTTGCATGAAACGTTCTTCATAACCTAACTCTTCATCTGTTTTACCGAATAGTTTTTCCCATTGAATAAAATGACCTTCCAGTATTTGTTCCAGGCTCTCTTTCGTTTCGTAGAATTTCGCATTGAGACTCAGATGAAGCACCGGATACACTTTCCATTCTTTCTCCAGTTGTTCGATAGCCAGTCCCTTGAACAGGTCTTTCCGTCCGAGGAAATAAGCTTCGAGCGTGGAAAGCAGCAGGCTTTTACCGAAACGGCGCGGGCGGCTCAGAAAATAAGGTTTGCCGGTCGTTACCATTTTGTAAACCAATGCAGTCTTATCTACATATAGATATCCGTCTTCCCTCAAAGAGGTAAAATCCTGTATCCCTACCGGGAGTTTTCTGATCGGTGTTGTTTCCATGTCTCTGTTGTTTTTAAGCACGAACACAAAGATAAGAATAATATGCTAATGTAGCATATACCAATGGATATAGTAAATAGTTTGAGATTTATCAAAATTGGCACATTAGCACATTGGCCCATTATTTCTTTTCTTTATCAATCTCATCATGTCAAAGAACGCTTGTTTTTGCATCGACAGTCGATGCCGTGTTGCACTGGGTGTAAGTGCAACGTTACACTCGATGTCGATGCAACACTGCACTTGGTGTCGATGCTACGCTACATCGACCCTCCCTGCAAATCATTCGATTTCAGGACGATCTCCGCCGCCGGAGTCGCCTACCACCAGCTTCGTTGGATATTCCAGGGTACGTGCTTCTTTCAAAGTCATACTGCTTTGGCTGAACTGTGTGACGATACGCAATGTATAGCTGCCGTCGGCCAATGCCGGAACACGGGCGATCACCTTGCTGGGGTCGTTTTGGGTGAGGCGGCGAGTCACTTTGGTCGTTGTACCGTCGTCAGCAACGAAGAAGATACCTACGACAGCGTCATCGCCGGCTATTTTGATGTTATTGCCCGTAATCATAATATCTTCGCTTGCCGTGATCGAGCCGTCGAACAGGCCGGTCAGAGTATCGGTGACAAGCCTGATACGGGCCACGTCGGCTTTTGCCCCCATGTTGATCACCTTCACGTTTTTCAAGGCGTCGCGGAGTTTTTTAGTCGGGATGATGTCGAATGTCAGTTTGTGAATAGCCGGATCGAACTGAGCATCCGGGTTGTCGAAAGCACCCAGGATACGCGGAGAGAACTGGCAAAGGTCCGTTATCACACTATCGCCGTTCAACAAGGCTTCGAGGATAATATCACTGTCCTGCGACGTTACCGAAAGGATGGTCGGCAACTTCAGTTCAGAGCCGGTGCGCTTGATTTCCCGGGCCGTATCTTCTTTGGTCAGAGTCTTCGGACCAGTTTTCACTTCGGCAATGCAGTCTTTCGTATTGTCTTTTGTCAATGGGTTATCACGCAGATAAAATTCCCAGTAATACTCTTTGTTGTAATCTTCCATGATGTTTTAATTTAATATTGATACTAGTTATTAATTGCTCCAGCTTGTGCCGGGTGTTTGTTTTATTTGTTATTGCTGTTCCCGTTCCTGGATGCAACGAATAGGATGAGCATCCCGACGAGACCAACCTGAAGAGATGTTATATGCTTTATTATCAGCGCCTATCGCCAAAGCATAACCATGATTATTAGTCGTTCTTCCGGATTCTCTACACCAGAAATTACCCATTCCTGCAATCCTGATAAACGAATTGAAATTATCTTGATAACCGGTCATCCTTATATAGGTGCTACGGCCGGATGTTGAATTTTCAAAATACAGAACTACTCCTCCATCTGCTATTATGGTCGATGGATTTTTCATATTCATAGTAGAACTAGCATTCGTTGACGATCCACTATCTGTATATCCGCTGTTGGTGAACAACGATTGATAGTTTACCTTGCTTGCTATACACCAACCTGCAGGGCATGGATCGTGAAATGTCTTTTTACTATTTTCAATCCAAAGATTGGCATTACCTTCATTGCACCATGTATCACCAGACGAATAGGTTGTCGTCGGATTTTGATAAGATGTTCTTATAGACACCTGACTCTTTACTCCATTTCTGACATAATAAGAAACACCATCCGGCTGATAATAATTCAACATGCCCGGTGTCAGTTTATCAGCATAAACGGTTATACTGTATGTGCCATTAGCGGTTGTTGCCGCTTTAGAATAGGTACTGGGGAACGGGTCTTTTCGTCCCCACTGATAATGGAAACCATTTGCTTTCGATCTTTCCAGATCATTTGACGGAACATCAGTATAGCCGGCCATCGCTCCTAAATTTCTATCCATCATAGGATTTTGATTTTTACCTCCGTAAGTATATTTCTGTACTCTTTTGTTTGGTTCGTCTACTGAAACATCTGCTTTAGCATCCGGAGCATAGTCTGTCACCCAAATATGCCAACTCCAAAGTATTTCACCTTTTGAATTATAGGCTGCTATTGCTCCACTACCTCCTGTTGTATTAGGGGCTGTACGGCAGTAGATACGAGCTTTTTCAATGTCTTCATTATCCGTAATATCAACTATATTTATATGATCTTCCGATGAATTGACAATGCCCAATACAGGATCGCCCACATCACCGTTTTCTTTGGTTTGCCACAAGACTTTAACCGATTGGATCTTTTCCGTCGAGCACCAGCTTTGCAACAAGATATTCTCCGTTACTGCTCCGTTTATAAAATATTTATAAGGATTAAAACAAAATGCACCACCGGGGGCCACCATGAAACAGTTGGCGGTAGGTACAAGATTATTGTTATTCTCCGAAGCCGGTATCGGGTCGATAATCGTAACACGACGGTCGTTGACAGGCAAACCGGTATGCTTAATTGTTACTGTGTAGTCGTAATCAGTATTGCTGTACAGGTTAAAGTCTGAGAACCCGGAGCCGCCCAGATAAACGCGGTAGCTTAGTTTCTTCTTTGTTTCTTTCGTATTGAAGGCGATGAAATCGACATATGAACTGCCTGTCGGGGCATTCGACTTGATACGGTATGTTTGAGAAGTGGCTGCCGGGTTTGTTCCGCGTACATTGGCGGGTATCCAGCAGGAATATTTGCCGACTCCTATTTCTGTCGGTGTAAGTTGTATTGTAGTGAATTGATCCAACAGGGAAGGATACGTATTATCGTCCTTATCCGGGACTGCAACTACTTTATAATTAGTAGGGATACTTTGCAAAAGGATTTGTTTTAATGCATAATCTGTATACGAATAGGTCCAGTCCAATGTCAGACGGGTTGCCAGCCGACGAAGCAACAGGCGGACATCTTTATCCTCACCATCGATACTTTTGATCGTGTTGCTTTCCACACAGACATGTTCCAGATGCAGGACATAAGGCATCTTGTTCATATCCGCTTGGATACCGGGTTGAAGAGAGGATATGGTGGAAGCGTCAATGCTCTTTTTACTCTGGACGGTTGCCAGATTGTCGGTTGTTCCCAGGCGGGTAGCCGTATTTTCGCTTCCCCAAGCCACGATCACCAGTTGACAGTCGGGGTCTACTACCAGAGTCAGGTTTAAGGCAGAGCCTATTTCCTGTACAGCAATGGCATTAGTCATACCGCCGATGCGTTTGCCGGAACGATCGTATTGTTGTATTTCCAGGTTATAGAGTTTATCCGGTTTCAGGGAACTAACTCCTTTCGTTGACACTCTCGGTTGAAGAGCGTAATTGAAAGCGGCTGCATTCGATTTTGTTGTCGATGGTGCAGACAAAGTATATCCGTCTGTTTCGTCGGCAAAGCCGAGATCGAGCGTTACTTCCACTGTCTTTCCTTCCGACGGATTCACCGCCGGACTGTCAATTTTGTCCTCGCAACCTGTACTTATTAATACTAGTGATAAGAGTGTCATAATTACTCCTTTCGTTTCTAATTTTTGTCCTATACTTGCCATCCTTTTATCATTAATTTACTACATCAAAAGCGCCGTTTTAACAGTTTGTCAGAATCTCTTTCTTTTATAAGAAAGAGAGTTGGGACTGACGCTTTCCAGTGTACGCTGTTTTTCAATGCATTACGTACGAAGTAAATCAATAAACTTTTACGCCTTAAAGGATGACGTTATTTCAATATTATCAAATTGTAGCAAAATAGTATCCCGAAACCTTGCCCCGGTCGTTAAAAGTTGCTACTTTAGCCGCCAATAACACTAGATTATCAAGCAATTTGATACAAACTCTCTTTCTTATAAAAGAAAGAGAGTTTTACTTTTTTCTCTTCCCTTTGAGATTCAAACTGTCGTTCAAACTCTCCGTTTTCTATTTTTACAGTATTTTTCATACACTCTTTTTCCTTTTTTTACGCACATTAACAATGTTCATTCAGACGCACAAAAAGTTGCGCAACACCCGGCAGGATGCTGCGTAACTATTAGGTACATCTGTTATTTTTTACAGATGCGATTGATAAGATTCAGGGGGAATGTTAAAGTTGCTCGATCTCTTCGGAAGTAAGACCGGTTGCCTTTGAAATATCTTCTAAAGACAGACCTAAGGATTTTAAGTTTTGAGCTATTTCTCGGCGTTCTTCTTTACGCCCTTCTTTTATACCTTCTTCGCGCCCTTGCTTTATACCTTTTTTTATACCTTTCTCTTCGCCTTTGATTTCGCCATCTTCAAAACTGGCATCAATGGCAGAGAGCAAATCACGTTCGACAGCCAGACTCAGTTCGTACTCCAAACGTTCGTTGGCAGACATACGTTCTATTTCCACTATGCTTTTGAGCTTCTGGAATAGTTGGTTGTTGAGTTCATCCGGTAAACGTTCCATTATTTCGATATTATTTAAGACATACAACCATTTTAAGTAAATGGTTTTGCACTCCGACAAAGGTAATACAAATTTCGGTATTTCTAAATACACTTCGTTCAGCGTTTCGCTGAAAGGTATCTTCAGTTCACGATCCATCCGCACCACATCCCAGCGGTATTTATCCGGATACCCGGGAGACATCACATAATTAAGGATACAGACAATATATACCTTATTTATATTGTAATCCCAATGTTTCTTACGCTCTTCTTCCGTCAAATGTGACAGTTTTTCACGGCCTACAATAGACTGTTGCTGGATAGCAAACGAAGCATAATACAGGATACGGTCGGAAAAGTATTTCTGACGGGTCTTCTGCATCTCCACAATAAAGAATTCACCCTTCTCATTCTCACAAAAAATATCAAATACTGCACGACGCTGATCCTGCTTCATGCCCAGCATTTCGACATTGCGAAAAGTGATGTTGATGATTACTTCGTCATGGAGGACTCCATTTAGAAAACTGATGATTAAGTCTTTACTGACTTCACTCCCGAAAATGAGTTTAAACCCGTAATCCGAGAAAGGATTAATAAATTTGCTCATAGCTATATGTTTTAGTTGCGCCCATAGTGAGCGTGCGACAAATATATGCATTTATTTTCATAAGATGCAAGATATCTGCACTAAAAACATACGAACTGCTATACATTATATATGATCCTTTTTCAGTCTACAAAAGGGCCTCACTCCCCTTTCTATCTTATCAATCTCATCATGTCAAAGAACTCGTTTTTCCCCGGTTGCTGGCAGGTCAGAGGAAAGGACCTTTTTCAACTGTCGGCTATTCCAGTTCCTGGATGCAGCGGACAAGTAAGGATTCGCGAGGATTACCTCCGGAAAATCGCCACATTGCTGACGAGTTCGTATAGATATATTCTCCCCTGTTAGAATTATTACCATCCAATGCACCTCCTCCCCAAAAGTGCATCGCAGTATTGATACCTACCATCCCGGTCAAATCCCAATACCCTGCCATATAAAAGTAAGTCGTGTTTTTCCCTTCTTTATCATAGTAGACCACGTAACCACCATCTTTAGCCGTAGTCCCGTTTTTAAGCCTTGTATAAGAATATCCACCACTGATAGAACCGGTGAGTAATGGCCTGTAATAATCTTTGTTTGCAACACGCCAGCCCGCCGGACATGGGTCATGAAGACCTTTAACGGTTCCGGCTCCCCAGGCATTTTTGTATTCATCCGTTTGGCTATTGATCCAGGATACGTCAGCTTCGCGACCTGTTTTATACATATTCCCGGGATCTTTGTAAGCATCCCGATAAGAAGCATTATTTCACAAGTCCAGTCGGATGAAACGTGATTCCATCTCCTTTAAACAGACTCAAAAGTCCTTTTGTAGGAGCATTACTTTTTATGGTAGTATACGGGATTCTTTCGATCTTTGTATTCGAATAACTACCGATAAAAGGATCTTTCCTTCCCCATTGATAGTAAAAACCGTTCGTCTTTGATTTCTCAAGTTCATTGGGGGGAAAATCTATATATCCGGCTACCGCACCCATATTGCGATCCATCATGGGAAGGATGTTGGTATAACTGCCATATTCAAACTTCAGTTTTCGCTTGTTTACCGGAGTTTGTACATCCTCATTGCCTCTTGCATCGGGATTATAATCTGTTACCCAAATATGCCAGCTCCAAAGAATTTCACCGCTTGCATTATAAGCGGCTATGGCTCCGCTGCCACCTGTCGTATTCGGGGCAACGCGGCAGTAGATGCGGGCATTTTCCCAGCTATCTCCATATTCAAGATCGACAATATTCGTATGATCGATATCGGAAGTAACAACTCCTAATACCGGGTCGCCTATATCGCCATTCTCTTTAGTTTGCCAAAGAACTTTAACGGATTTGATCGGAGTGTTAATCGTTCCCCCTTCAACATCACACCAGTCACTACCTTGTAACGTACTGTTATCAATCGATACCCCCTTTTGATAGAATTTATACGGATTGAAACAGAATGCTCCGCCGGGAGCCACCATAAAGCAGTTGGCCGTAGGCACCAAGTTATTATTATTGACAGATGCCGGCACAGGGTCAACGATCGTTACCCGACGATCGTTGACGGGCAGACCTGTATGAATGAATTTAACAGTATAGTTGTAGTTTGTATTGCTATAAATATTATAATCGAACGTCGAGGAACCACCCAGATAGACACGGTAGTTGAGCTTCTTCTTGGGGTCAGTGCTGTTGCCCGCAATAAAACTGGCATACGAACTGCCTGTGGGGGCATTCGACTTGATACGGTAGGTTTGCGAAGTGGCTGCCGGATTGGTTCCACGCACATTGGCCGGGATCCAACAGGAATATGGGGATTTACCGGAAGTGATAGTCGGATCGATCTTTATCGTCGTAAACTGATCGAGCAGCGACGGGTATGTTTTATCTGATTCATCGGGCTTGGCTATCACATTATAATTAGTAGGGATACTTTCCAACAGGATTTGATTTAATGTATAACCAGTATATGAATATGACCAGTTCAACGTCAACCGTGCCGCCAACCGTTTGAGGAGCAGGCGAACGTCTTCACCTTCGATGCTTTTAATGGTATTGCCTTGCACACAGACATGCTCGAGATGAAGGACGTAAGGCATTTTGTTCATATCATTAACAGGAATAGTATTAATGACAGAGGCATCTATGGATAGCTTTTGGACGTTTTCCAGTGTGTTGGTTCCCAGACGAGAACTTGTATTGCCGTCGCCCCAGGCTACGATGACCAGTTGGCAGTCGGTACTTTCGGCCATAGTAAGGGTAATAGCGGAGCCGGTTGCCTGTGTAACTACATTATCCATTCCTCCAATACGTTTGCCGGAGCGATCGTACTGTTGTATTTCCAGATTATAGAGTTTATCCGGTTTCATGGAAGCATCTCCTTTGGTTATAGCAGAAGGTTGCAACTCGTAGCAGAACGCACCTTGGTCAGTTGATGCACTGGATTTTGTGGTAACGGTATATCCGTCTGCTTCGTCGGCAAAGCCGAGATCGAGCGTTACTTCCACCGTCTTTCCTTCCGACGGATTCACCGCCGGACTGTCAATTTTTTCCTCGCAACCTGTGCTTATTAATACCAGTGATAAGAGTGTCATAATAACTCCTTTCGTTTCTAATTTATGTCCTATACTTGCCATCCTTTTATCATTAATTTACTACATCAAAAGCGCTGTTTTAACAGTTTGTCAGAATCTCTTTCTTTTATAAGAAAGAGAGTTGGGACTGACGCTTTTTGTATAACCGCTGTTTTTCAGCGCATTACACACGAAGTAAATCAATGAACTTTTACGCCTTTCAGGATGACGTTATTTCAATATTATCAAATTGTAGCAAAATAGTATCCCGAAACCTTGCCCCGGTCGTTAAAAGTTGCTACTTTAGCCGCCAATAACACTAGATTATCAAGCAATTTGATACAAACTCTCTTTCTTATAAAAGAAAGAGAGTTTTGCTTTTTTCTCTTCCCTTTGAGATTCAAACTGTCGTTCAAACTCTTCGTTTTCTATTTTTACCATTTTTTTCATACTCTCTCTTTCCTTTTTTTACGCACATTAACAATCACGTTCAGACACACAAAAAGTTGCGCAACACCCGGCAGGATGCTGCGTAACTTTTAGGTGCATCTGTTATTTTTTACAGATGCGATTGATAAGAATTATAAGTTTATTATTTGAACTAAAAAGATAAAGTAGATTTCATCTTATTTATAGTTGTCAGAAGATTAGGTATATCATTTTGAAGCGTATCAAATATCGCTTCGGCATCTATTCTATGATATTGATGAACTATGATATCTCGTAACCCCATCAAATCTTTCCAGGGAACTTCCGGATAATTTACAAATAAGGTATGATTAGTTAGTTTATCTATGTTCTTAACGCTTTCACCAATAAAAATAAGTTTCATGCAAACTCCGTCAAGAATAAACATACCATCAGGACTTAAAAGAAAATCCTGATAAGTCTTTATTCCTGATGTTCTTTGTTGAATGGTACGGCAGGAATCTTCTATCTGCATGAGCAAATCTAATATGCGTAGTGTCATGATTATACGAAGATCACATCATTTAATATTGATTGCTTTAGTGTTGTTCCATTCAATTGATTTCTCATACGAACCAAATCAACGGGACTCCCCAACAATTCTTCCAACTCATTTTTTATGCGAACATGGAGCAAAAGATTTGCTTTTCCTTCAAACAAAATATCTACGTCACTATTCTCATTTTGTTCTCCCCGTGCAACCGAGCCAAAAATCCCCATTTTGGAAATTCCATATTTTTGACCTTTCTGTTGCATGAACTGACGAAGAAGATCTATATATTCTTTTGTTGATTTCATGACTTACTTAGTTTTTATAATGTTGATGGCAAATATAGGAATAATGTATCAATATGCCAATTTGAATACATTATAATATAGCATTTCCGAATTGGTGCATTATCCTCCTATCACTCTTATCAATCTCATCATGTCAAAGAACTCGTTTTCCCCGGTTGCTGGCAGGTCCGGGGAAAGGACCTTTTTATAGGTTATTACCGTTCCTGAATGCAGCGGAGTGTATGTGCATCTGAAGTGTACCAATCAGATGATACAGAAAAGCACTTATAATGCCGGACAAGGATCATTCACCGTTTTGAGGTCGGGCTTCCAAAAGGTACTAAAATCACTGTCAGAACACCATGCGATCCCTTTATAATAATAGATAGTCGGATTTTGATAAGCCTTCCTTAATGTTGCAGATTCAGCTCTTGTATCACAAGGAATATATTTCAATCCATCCGGTCCGTAACGATTCAGCATATTTTTCACCGGATCAGTAGAATTCACACCTAAAATCGTATTTAGGTCCAATGAACTATAACTACTTGGAAACAAATCTTTTCTTCCCCATTGATAGTGGAAACCATTTGTCTTTGATTTTTCCAGAGGAGTAGGTGGAATTGTATCATACCCGGTAATAGCTCCCAGGTTTCTGTCCATCATCGGTAGCTGATCCGGTGCACTATTTCCTATATATTTTTGTTTTCGCTTGTTGGCAGGTTCCAATACATTGAGATTACCAGTCCGGTCAGGGTTATAGTCTGTTATCCAAATATGCCAACTCCAGAGGATATTATCTTTGGCATCACAAGCTGATATGACTCCGCTTCCTCCCGTTGTATTCGGAGCTACACGGCAAAAAATACGACCTTGATCTTTTCCTGTCAAAGGATTGGTCATTAAGTCCAGATTATCATTTCTTTTGATATCTACAATATTGGTATGATCATTTTCTGCATTGACAATTCCCATTACAGGATCGCCAACATCTCCATTCTCCTTTGTTTGCCACAATATTTTAACGGATACGATACCACCGTCAGATTCATTAGCCCAGTTTTTCAATTTGGAATTTTCTTCATTATCATTGCCGTTTACAGAAAAACTAAATGGATCAAAACAGAAAGCTCCACCAGGAGCCACCATGAAACAGTTGGCGGTCGGAACCAAATTGTTATTATTCTTAGATGCCGCTATCGGATCAATAATCGTTACACGGCGGTCATTGACAGGTAGGTCAGTATGACTGATTTTTACCGTATAATTATAGTCCGTATTACCATACAAATTGAAGTCTGTCGATTCAGAACCACCCAGATAGACACGGTAACTCAACTTCTTCTTGGGGTCGATAGTATTGACTGCAATAAAATCTACATATGAACTGCCTGTCGGGGCATTCGATTTGATACGGTACGTCTGGGAGGTGGCTGATGAATTTGTTCCACGCACATTGGCCGGTATCCAGCAGGAATACTTCCTGATACCTATTTCGGTACTCGTTAATTGTATGGTTGTGTATTGGTCCAGTAAAGAAGGGTATGTCTTATCATTTTTATCAGGCGCAGCCACTACTTTATAATCAAGAGGGATACTTTGCAAAAGGATTTGTTTTAAGGCATAATCTGTATATGAATAGGTCCAGTCCAACGTCAGACGGGTTGCCAGCCGACGAAGTAACAGGCGGACATCTTCACCTCCAATACTTTTAATCGTATTGCTCTCCACACAGACACGTTCCAGATGCAAAACATAAGGCATCTGATTCATATGATCCTGATTGGACGGATTAAATTTAGATATAACAGAGGCTTTAATACTTTTAGTTTGGGAGGATGCCAGACTACCAGTACCCAATGTAGTACTGGTGTTACCTTTTCCCCATGCAACGATCACCAGTTGGCAGTCGGAGTTTGCTGTCAAAGTTTGACTAAAAGCGGAACCGATTTCGTGATCAGTAACATCACTTGCATTCATTCCTCCTATGTGATTGCCGTTCTGATCGTACTGTTGTATTTCCAAATTGTAGAGTTGATCCGGTTTCAGGGAACTCTCCGCTCCTTTCGTGGTTACTGCCGGTTGAAGTGCGTAATTGAAAGCGGCTGCATTCGATTTTGTTGTCGATGGTGCAGACAAGGTATATCCGTCTGCTTCATCTGCCAAACCGATATCAAGCGTTACTTCCACCGTCTTTCCTACCGACGGATTCACCGCCGGATTGTCGATTTTGTCTTCGCAACCTGTGCTTATTAATACCAGTGATAAGAGTGTCATAATTACTCCTTTCGTTTCTAATTTGTGTCCTATACCTGCCATCCTTTTATCATTAATTTACTACATCAAAAGCGCTGTTTTAACAGTTTGTCAGAATCTCTTTCTTTTATAAGAAAGAGAGTTGGGACTGACGCTTTCCAGTGTACGCTGTTTTTCAATGCATTACGTACGAAGTAAATCAATAAACTTTTACGCCTTAAAGGATGACGTTATTTCAATATTATCAAATTGTAGCAAAATAGTATCCCGAAACCTTGCCCCGGTCGTTAAAAGTTGCTACTTTAGCCGCCAATAACACTAGATTATCAAGCAATTTGATACAAACTCTCTTTCTTATAAAAGAAAGAGAGTTTTGCTTTTTTCTCTTCCCTTTGAGATTCAAACTGTCGTTCAAACTCTTCGTTTTCTATTTTTACCATTTTTTTCATACTCTCTCTTTCCTTTTTTTACGCACATTAACAATCACGTTCAGACACACAAAAAGTTGCGCAACACCCGGCAGGATGCTGCGTAACTTTTAGGTGCATCTGTTATTTTTTACAGATGCGATTGATAAGAAATGTGTTGATTTATTCGACTGTTTTTACCCAGACTTGTTTTCCGTCGAAGGTGATAGCCATTTTCAGGATATCTTTTACTCCGGCAGATCGAAGAGTGGCTGCATATTGCTTGTCTTCAATCTGTTGAAGAGCCGATTCTAAAACACTGTCGACGGATTTATCAAACATAGGGTCGTAGAGCTTCAACTCCATGATTACTCCCTGTTTGCTAAGATCACGCGGACGGAGCAGAATATCATAACGTCCAAGACCGGATTCACGATTACTGCTTACTTCGTAGGCCCCACTGTTGACCAACATGCCCAACAAAAATGCCTGATAAACCTTTTCCGGGTCACGACCACTGGTATCGTAGTAAGAAAGCGTATTGACTACAAAATCATTAAGTACTCGCTGAAAGATCGGCACATTGTTTTCCTTTAACGCCTGCAACATCAATTCCAGACGCTCATTCTTTACAGGACCGTTGTCTATCCAACTCCGTATAATGGTGCGATAAACAGTCTTTACTTCACGATTGGGTATCTGTAACTCGTATTCGATTAAATCTTCAGGGGTCAGTTGCGAATCGGATGCTTTCAGGTAACCGCTGAATAACATAAACGACCAGATGTTAATGGGGTTAGCCAACAAATCCGGAAAAGCCAGTTTGTCGTTGATCACGCTACGGATCGGTTCGCCTTGTATCAACGACTCCACTCCCGAACGGATTTGCGATGGACCGTCGGCTAGCAGGTGGCGCAACAAGACGTCCGAACCGGTATTTACCCAGTAAGGGGCCAAGACACCTCCTTTGCTTATAAAAGATAACACAGACCAGGGGTTATAGATTGTTTGCCCTCCGAACAAATAGCCATCATACCATTGCTTTACCTCCTCTTTCTGATTGCCCATCGAGTAATCTGAAAGCATCCGATCGGTTTCCTCCTGTGTAAAACCGAAAGAAGAACACATAGACTGTTCCAGAATGGTATCTACATCTATATTATTCAGCCCGCTAAAGATCGACTCCTTGCTCACCCGAAGAATCCCGGTAATGACCCCACGGAAAATATCCGTATTGTCCTTAAACACCAGACTCATAAAGTTACGCATGAAACCAATCATCCGGTCGTAATAACCCTTGTCGAAAGCCACACGGATAGGCGTGTCGTATTCATCAAGCAACACAAGTGGTGGCGTACCCCAGTAAACAGTGAGCAGTTCGGACAATAATCTGAGCGAACCTGTTATTTCATCCGGAGTAGCTTTGCGGTTTTGTAACCGGACAAACTGGTCCAGATAATCTGCCTGTTGAATATGTTCTCGTAAATAATCATGACGGATAAATTCCGACTGCAGTTCGCGAGCCAGCAAAAGAAGCATCTCTTCGAAGGTATCACCTTTGCAGTCTTTCAACGTAACCATTATCACAGGATACTTTCCCTGATACTTTTCGAAGTCTTTCCATCCTTCAATACTTTTCCCATTGAATAGCGGACGGAAAATATTACCTTCCGTCTTCTCAAAGAAATACCGAAGCGTAGACAGATTCAGCGTCTTACCGAAACGGCGCGGACGCGGAAGCAGGGTGATCAGACTCCCTTCTTCTATTACCTGACGAATAAAGTCAGTCTTATCCACGTAATAATAATCTTCTTCTATCAGTTTTCTATAATCGCTGATGCCTATCGGTAACTTTTTCCTATCCATATGTCACTGTTTTTATCATGCATACAAATATAGGAATTATTATTACAGGCACATCCAACTATTATTCATTTCCTATCAATCTCATCATGTCAAAGAACTCGTTTTCCCCGGTTGATGGCAGGTCCGGGGAAGGGACCTTTTTATACATCAACGGTTACTCCCGTTCCTGGATGCAGCGGACAAGTAAAGATTCACGTTCATTACCATTATTAAGAAATTTACCGGTATTATCCCCTCCCATAATTAAATGGAATCCGCCACGACCACTTGTTCCGCTTAACGCATCTCCACACCACATGTACATATTGCCATTAATACCAGTCAGGCCATTCTGAGACCAATAACCTGCCAAATAGAAGTAAGTTGTGTTTACACCATCTCTATCATAATAGATTACGTATCCGCCGGATCCCTTCTCTTTAATCCTCAGAACTCCCGTACCATTAGAATTGAATAATTGTCGATAATTAGCTGTGTTTGCAATGCGCCATCCTGCCGGGCAAGGATCATGAAGACCTTTGCTGTTACCAGCTCCCCAGGCATTTTTGTATTCTTCTGTAGCAGAATCAATCCATTGACTGGCACCTGTAGGTATTTTATACATATTCCCCGGATCTTTATACGCTTCCCGAAAAGAAACCCGCCGTTGTATAACCGACATCGGATAGAAAGTAAGTCCGTCCGCTCCAAACAGGCTCAAAAGTCCTTTTGTAGGGGCATTTGCTTTTATTTCTGTATTTAAGACTTGCGAAATATTAATATTGGAGTAACTCCCTCTGAAAGGATCTTTTCTGCCCCATTGATAATAAAAACCATTCGTCTTCGATTTCTCCAGTTCATCAGGAGGTAGTGTTATATATCCTGCCGCTGCACCCAAATTACGATCCATCATAGGCAAATTGCCGATATAACTGCCATATTCAAATTTCAGTTTCCGTTTATGTACCGGAGTTTGTATATCTTGATTTCCTGTCGCATCCGGATTATAATCTGTTACCCAAATATGCCAACTCCAAAGGATTTCATCACTTTCATTATAAGCTGCTATGGCTCCGCTACCTCCTATCGTATTCGGTGCAATGCGGCAATAGATACGAGCATTCTCGACACTTTCTCCATTTGTCATATCAACAATATTGGCATGGTCGGTTGATGAGTTGACAACTCCGAGTATCGGATCACCAATATCGCCGTACTCTTTCGTTTGCCACAAGACTTTTACATATTTGATGGGGGTACCGATGGATGAGCCGTTAATATTACACCAATCAGAACCTGCCAATGTCGTATTGTTTTTTGCCATCCCGCCCACATTATATTTATAAGGGTTAAAACAAAATGCTCCACCGGGAGCTACCATGAAACAGTTGGCTGTCGGTACAAAGTTGCTGTTATTCTCAGAAGCCGG
The DNA here is from genome assembly GCF_023656785.1 of Parabacteroides caecihominis. Classification (NCBI taxonomy): domain Bacteria; kingdom Pseudomonadati; phylum Bacteroidota; class Bacteroidia; order Bacteroidales; family Tannerellaceae; genus Parabacteroides; species Parabacteroides caecihominis. The sequence continues at coordinate 104,983 of NZ_JAMOKS010000017.1, read as the reverse complement.
TATCGGGTCGATGATTGTTACACGACGGTCGTTGACAGGATAATCAGCATGGTCGATCGTTACCTTATAATTATAATCCGTATTGCCATACAGGTTGAAGTCCGAAGATTCAGAGCCACCCAGATAGACACGGTAACTCAGTTTCTTCTTTGGTTCAATAGTATTGGCTGCAATAAAATCGACATATGAACTACCCGTCGGGGCATTCGATTTGATACGGTATCTCTGAGAAGTGGCCGCAGAGTTTGAGCCGCGGACGTTAGCCGGAACCCAGCAAGAGTATCTCCGGGTATCTATTTCGTCTGCTGTCAACTGTATAGTAGTGAACTGGTCCAATAAGGAAGGATAAGTTTTGTCGGTTTTATCGGGGGCTGCCACTACCTTATAATTAGTAGGGATACTTTGCAAAAGAATCTGTTTTAACTGATAACCGCTGTATGAATAAGTCCAGTCTAGCGTTAGCCGGCTTGCCAGTCGACGCAGCAGCAGACGGACATCTTTATTCTCACCCTCGATGCTTTTGATGGTGTTGCTTTCCACACAGACATGTTCCAGATGCAAGATATATGGCATCTTATTCATATCGGATTGAGTGGAAGGATTTAGTTTAGATATAGCGGAAGCGTCAACGCTTTTTTCCTGGGCGGAAGCCAGTTTATCGGTTCCCAGCGTAGTTGAATTTCCGTCACCCCATGCCACGATCACCAGTTGGCAGTCGGAGTTTGCTGTCAAAGTCTGATTAAAAGTGGAACCGATTTCGTGATCAGTAACATCACTTGTATTCATTCCTCCTATGTGATTGCCGTTCTGATCGTACTGTTGTATTTCCAATTTATAGAGTTTGTCCGGTTTCAGGGAACTCTCCGCTCCTTTCGTTGCCATTGCCGGTTGGAGAGCGTAACTGAAAGCAGCTACATTCGATTTGGTTGTCGATGGTGCAGACAAAGTATATCCGTCTACTTCATCTGCCAAACCGATATTGAGCGTTACTTCCACCGTCTCTCCTACCGACGGATTCACCGCCGGAGAGTCAATTTTGTCTTCGCAACCTGTACTTATTAATACCAGTGATAAGAGTGTCATAATGACTCCTTTCGTTTCTAATTTTTGTCCTATATCCGCCATCCTTTTATCATTAATTTACTACATCAAAAGCGCCGTTTTAACAGTTTGTCAGAATCTCTTTCTTTTATAAGAAAGAGAGTTGGGACTGACGCTCTTTGTGTAATCGCTGTTTTTCAACACGTTACACACGAAGTAAATCAATGAACTTTTACGCCTTTCAGGATCGCGTTATTTCAATATTATCAAATTGTAGCAAAATAGTACCCCGAAACCTTGCCCCGGTCGTTAAAAGTTGCTACTTTAGCCGCCGTTATCGCTCGATTATCAAGCAATTTGACACCTCTCTCTTTCTTATAAAAGAAAGAGATTTTTGCTTTTTTCTCTTCCCTTTGAGATTCAAACTGTCGTTCAAACTCTTCGTTTTCTATTTTTACCGTATTTTTCATACACTCTCTTTCCTTTTTTTACGCACATTAACAATGTTCGTTTATCCATGCGCTGTTACAAATTATACCTCTCTAAAGTTTACTCCTGTACACAACGAACAGAGAAGCCGAAAGCTCTCGATATAGTGTGTTTGAAATAAAGTTTACTGCTTTGAAACTGATAGATATATAAAGAATTATTATCCATGGAAGATGCCCATATATACACCGTATTATTTTTAATGGCGACACTTCCTTCTTTATCCCGATATGCTCCTGTATTATGTTCCCGGAGTGATACTCCCGGAAAGAATGCCGATTTATTGCTTATCTGATCTAAAGCCATTGTTTCGCCGGAACCTTCCGTGTAGACAAATCCTGAGCCAACAAATGTGGAAGATGCCACACTGCTCGTATTAAATGTTTTTAGTGCTGTTCCATCATAAAACCTCAGTGTATTGTTACTTGCCGGAGAATTATTTTCCGGAACCCAACTAAGATTGGTTGACCCAAAGCCAGCCATCATACATTGTTTCGCATCTGCTCCGCCACCCTTATTTGACGGAACCCGCCAGCCTTTCGGGCAGGGATCATAAATCGTTTTACCACTATTGGAACCCCAGGCATCCGGCTTTTTACTGAAAGCTGTATATTCCTCAGAGCCAGATTGGACAAGATAGAATGTCAACGGATTTTGTATCGTATTGTCATAGGCTGTTACATCGCTGTTACGGATCTTATCAATGGATACTTCCTTGCCGTCTCCATCATAAATCGTTTTCATTTCTTTGGCTGTTCCGTCTGCCGAGCAGAAGAACGGGTCTTTACGACCGCCCTGATAGAGCAGACCGAAAGTGCGGACGCCATCCAACAGATTGTTCTGGATACCGGCACGGGTAGCTCCGAGGTTACGGTCCATAATCACTTTCTTGTAAAAAGCACCGTCCGGATCAGTCCACGAGATACCGCCGTACACTTGCACCATTCCGCTTTGGGTAGCTTTTTGTGCTGCCTGAATAGCTGCATTACGGCTCACGGTTGTAATATCGCCGGACAACCCAACCGGTACATAGTCGGATATCCAGAGATGCCAGCTCCATACAATTATACCGCTACTGTTTTTGGCTGCGACCACTGCATTTCCACCGTTGGTAACGGGTACTTTTATATGGATACGTGCCTTTTTGATGTCGCTGCCATCGGTCAGGTTTACCAGGTTCTGATGGTTTGTGTTGTCTACTATATACCCCATCACCAGGTCGCCGCTGGTTCCGGCATCCTTGGTTTGCCAAAGTACTTCTACTTTGTCGATTGTTTTGTTTGTCAGGATGGCACCTGCGGTTGTTAGTTCCGTATTCCAGCCGTCTGTCCCTGCTTCGTGTTCATAAGGGTTGAAACAGATATTTGTACCTGGTTTCATCATGAAGCAGTTGGAGGTCGGTTGCTCGTTAGTACTTTTTACCGGTGTCTGGTCGAGCAACTGAATGCGCGGGTCACTGGTGTAATTGGCATGGTTGATATTGACCGTCCATTCATAATTCTTATTTTCCAGCAGATTGAAATCGTTTGTCTCGTTACCTCCCAGGTAGGCTCGGTAATAGAGACGTTCTTCTTTATTTTTATTGTCTACCACAAATTCAGCATAAGTAGCAGAAGCATTGGCATTCTCTTTATTACGATAGATCGGTGAAGTGGCATAAGAAGATATACCTCGGGCGTTTGCCGGGATCCAAACGGTTTTCGTGCCTTTGGCAAGTTCTGTTCCGGTCAGGCGGTAAGCATCCGTAAATTCAGCGACTGAAGTCGGATAAACTTCACCCCATTTGTCGGTTGTCTCTGTTTCAGGAATAAGACGGTAATGGGCAGGGACCTGGCAGAGTTTGACTTCTTTCAAGGTATAACCGGCATTAGTCATGGCTTGATCGAAGTGCCAGTCTAACTGCACTTTTGCAGCCAAACGTTTAAGCAACAGGCGGACGTCGGAACCTTCGGTGCTTTGGATTTTATATCGACCTTCTTCATAAATAATATTGACATCTTCCAGCAGAAGATAATAAGGCATGTCAGCTAAAGCGGAACCGGTAGCATCGGTAGCTATCCCGTTTATACTGCTGGTTTTTGCTTCCACTAGTATATCAGTAGCGGACCGTACTGCGTCAAGGGTTGCTTTACCGGAAAAACCGCTAAAGTAATTACTGTTGCCATGAGCGATCAGAAGCAGTTTGCAATTGCTTGCAGCTGTCAGACTTACAGTAATAGTTGTTCCGGTGGTTACAGCACTACTCAACATCTGGCTTTGGAGTTTACTGCCTGTGGAATTATATTGTATGATTTCCAGGTTGTAAAGTTGATCGGGTTTACCATTTTCTGCTTTGGTTTGTACGTTGGCAACAGGCAGTACCTCGAAAGCAGCTTTGTTGCTATTACCGTTTGCTTTGCTGGTTGGCGAAGCGGTTGTTCCTACCCCATCTTCTTCGTTGGCAATACCGAGATTGAGCGTTACTTCCACCGTCTCTCCTTCCGACGGATTCACCGCCGAAGGGTCGATTTTGTCTTCGCAACCTGTGCTTATTAATACCAGTGATAAGAGTGCCATAATAACTCCTTTCGTTTCTAATTTATGTCCTATACCTGCCATCCTTTTATCATTAATTTACTACATCAAAAGCGCCGTTTTAACAGTTTGTCAGAATCTCTTTCTTTTATAAGAAAGAGAGTTGGGACTGACGCTATCTGTGTAATCGCTGTTTTTCAACGCATTACACACGAAGTAAATCAATAAACTTTTGTGCCCTAAAGGATGGCGTTATTTCAATATTATCAAATTGTAGCAAAATAGTACCTCAAAACCTTGCCCCGGTCGTTAAAAGTTGCTACTTTAGCCGCCGTTATCGCTCGATTATCAAGCAATTTGACACCACTCTCTTTCTTATAAAAGAAAGAGATTTTTGCTTTTTTCTCTTCCCTTTGAGATTCAAACTGCCGATCAAACTCTTCGTTTTCTATTTTTACTGTATTTTTCATACACTCTCTTTCCTTTTTTTACGCACATTAACTATTACGTTCAGACACACAAAAAGCAGCGCAACACCCGGCAAGGTGCTGCGTAACTGGCCGCAAAAGGGCAGGTGGTATCAAAAAATACATCAGGATGCGCTCTGTGCCTCCGCGATCCCGTGTCAAGCACGGGAACGGGATAGTTCAATTTTTTCTAATTTGGAAAACAACTATTTCCGGGATCAAATACAATTGTTTTCTGAGTTAATATAATATAGTGTGAATTTGTTTGTTAGCTGAGGTGGTTCCCCATATCATTTCATACTATTACTTTCAGCTTTCAGCTACACCCGGATAGCATATTTTTCAATGCTCCTAGCTGAAGGAATGAAACTGTAAAAAAATGTATATAAAAATACAACGTAAAATAACTTCCGGCAAAACATAGGACTTTTGTCTTCAAAGCATATATGCTTTGTCATCAAAAGCCATGTCTTAACATTTCGAAACACCTATGCTTTACCAGCGGATAACTATCGGTGGACAAACGGATAATTATCCATTGGAGAACGGATGCCTACCAGTCTGAGTCTAAATCCTAAATACGCTACCCTTCAGTTGAATCCATTATTTTTCAGGGTATATATATTGCTGAAACCTGAAAGGAGAAGTTTAGGAAACTGCGCTGTACAACTCCGGCTAGGAATTGTATAAAAAAGCCCCGGCAAACAACTACCGGGGCTACGATTCTCTTATTTTTAAGTATTAAGCATGCATCACCAATAACGGCGTATCGGTGTGAAATAGCATCTTGCGTGCAATCGACGGGTTGAACATACGTGCCAGAATATTGCGACGATATGTGCTTAATGCAATCATGTCGATTTGTTTATCGCGGACAAACTTTTCGATAGCCAGCAACAAATCGCCGTCAGCCAGTACCGTATGGGTAATGTTTGCATCCGGATATTGTTTCAGGAAATACTCACGGACACCAGTCAAACGTATTTCGTTCCATTCGTCTTTACTCGTTGATATATTGAACAGATGAATATGAATATCATATCCTTTCACCAGGTCCATAAATTCATCGAAAGCCACCAGGTCGCGCTGGTTGAAGGAAGTAGCGAATGCAATATTTTTGGCTTCGCTAAAATCATTGAAACGTATATTTTCCGGAATTGCCAGAACAGGAACTTTATTCACTTCTATCACTTCACCGGTGACACTACCGATCAGATCCATATCTTTCTGACTCTTTCCACGCGTACCCATGACAATAAGCGTAGGATGATATTCCTTACAATATGCGAGAATCTCTTCTTCAGGCAGACCTTCCCGTAATACATAATTATATTTTACCTTAGGTAATTCGCCAGCCTGTATCTTACGGTTGATCAATGTACAGATGTTCTCCATATCGATTTGTACACGTTTTAATACGTTCTGTACAGACTCTTCTTCATTTACCTGATAAGCCAACGTATCTCCCATCGGAATTGCCGAAGGAAAATATGGGCTGAAATAAGCATGCATGATCATTACTTCCGCACCTGCATGATAGGCATAATTAATACCCAGTTCACAAGCTTTAATGGAATAATCAGAAAAATCAACCGGGATCAGGATCTTTTTCACCTGCGGGGCTGCAACTTCTTCCTGCGTATCCTCACTGAGCCACTTACTGTCCTCTATAATGCGCAAGGCATGAGGCAGATCGCTTTCCTTAATTCTCACACGCACTCCTGCCGAAACGACCGGTTGAATCTGATTTACATTATGTATATAAACTTCAATTCCTTCCGTTTCAAGTATTGTTTTGAGAATCTGAGCTTTCTCAAACGTGTGAATAGCTAATGTTACTAATTTATCTTCCATACTCGTGTGTTTTTATAGATTAAACAATCGGAAAATGCTAATATCACTAATAAAAAAAATCCCACAGCGTTTTTGTTTAGTCAGCTATGGGATTTTTTATGTACTGTAAATTTCTCTACGCCTGTTGTGCTTCAGATACATCCTCTGCTTCTGCCAGTATCTGTAAAGCACGTTCAAATATTGTTGTATCATCTAATACTACCAAACCGCCGTCTGGTCCGGGTTCGATATGTATCCCACAGCTTTTACCATCCTTATAATTATATCCACCAAAATAATTACGAACAGTTTCAACTGATAAACCTAACTCATCTGCAATACGATGAGTGCTACCGTCAGGCAGACGGTCTTTAATTCTGCGCAATTCATTAAAAGTGATTGTCTTTGTCATGGTTTCCTTATTTTGAAGGTTAATACTTCGTTTATTAATTAATGGCACTAACTTAAGCAATATAAATCAGAGGGACAAATTATTTCGTTAAAATAAACCTTTTGGCAAACATGCTTTACGACATGTGTTATATTTAACTGTAACTGCTTATTTTATCTTAAACAGGCAACTAATTGAACATTAAATACTGCTATTATTAAAACAGCTATAAAAATCGCATATACGATCAGACGCTTCTGCCCGGTCGAATATAACTCACAGGCATTACTGCTTGTACCGGTAACTACCGGACGGACTTTGACATATAGCCAATATACCAACCAGCCAAAGAATACTCCTGCGATCGCTCCGGGAACAATATCCGAAATGAAATGGACCCCCAGATATACACGGGTATAAGCGGTAAGAGCAGCCCAAAGGAAGATCGTCCATGTAAACAGCCGGTAACGGAACAACAATGACATAAAGGTCGCAAAACCGAAAGCATTAGCAGCATGGCTGGAAATAAAACCGTATCGGCCACCCCGGTAATCAAAGACAGTTTTTACCTGATCCATAAAATCCGGATGATGTGTCGGCCGGAAACGGGTAAAAATGGGTTTGCATACATGTGAGGCAAACTGGTCGCAAAAAGTTATTACCAGCACTATCGCCAGTAATATCAGGATAGATTCCCGCCATTTCTTCTTATACAGCAGTACGACCAATATAAAAAAGGCTAACGGCAGCCACACTGCCTTACCCGAATACAACCACATAAAGCGGTCAAGGAAAGGAGAATCGCTGCCGTTAAGCATGAAGAACAAATCCCGTTCGTAAACTAATATTTTTTCTACCATCAGATTGTTTCTATATCTTTTGTCGGCATCCAGCCAACATTGCCATCTTCCAGTGCTATTTCACTCCAGTCGCCTAATGTACTTCTGACAGACACTTTTGTTCCTTCATGCAGAACGAACAAATCCGTACCACTTGCATCCGGGGAACTTTTCACCGTTACTGTCGGAGCAAAAACAATAGCATGTGTACGGTTTACCAGTTCGCTCTTCTGATTTGCGGCAAAGATATTTGTCATAATCACGCAAAGCAAAAGTAACACACCGATATAGAAACCGACTTTCTTCAGGCGAATCTGCCTTGAAAAGAAAAACAGGATCAGGCATCCGATGAATAAGATGAAACAAACGATTCCCATTTTAGCCCAGGAGTCAGCTGCTCCCATATTCTGAATGGATTCGAACCATCTGCTCAGGAAAAATCCGTCTACCGGTTCAATCTTGTCAACAGTCTTCTGACGTGCCATCTGTAAGTTGAAACGGACATCGGCGTCACCCGGATCAAGAACCAGCGCCCGTTCATAATTCAATATTGCAGAGGCAATCTTTCCTGCTTTGTAATAAGCGTTCCCCAGATTATAATAAATCTCCGGTGAATCACCATTACTTTTCAGTATTCCTTCATATAACTCGATTGCTTTTCCATAATCTTCTTTGGTATACGCAGTCTCAGCTTCCTTTATCGCTGCATCCTGTGCATAAGCAGTCCATGCCAGACACTGAATCAATAGAAAAAACAATATATTTCTAATCTTTATATTCGTCTTCATCTTATTGCTTTTTAATTGTATTCTCCATCTTACCAATGGCATCTACGGTTAACTCATATAACTTATCCATAGCATCCGAAGCCTGAGCCGGCGCATAACGGGCAAATTCGCAGGTGTTCAAAATATCCATAAACTCATTGGTCAAGGTATCATCCACACCAAATCTAGCCAATTCGGTTTCCACATTATCTTTGGTCAGACTTGCCTGAGGAATATTCAATTTATCACTCAAATATCCCCACAAAGCCCGGAGAACTTCATCATAAAACTCCTCTTTCTTGTTTTCCTTCATCAGCTTGCCGGCATTCTTCAATCTCCTGACTGCGATTTTATTTGCCTTTTTAGTACGAACTAATGCTATATTGGCATTTTCCTTTACTTGCTTGCGATAAATAAAGAAAAAGACAATAAACAGGATGGCCGGTACCAGATAGCACATGTAATACATAAACGATCCAAAGAAAATATCGTTGTTAGCAATGAAATTGAAATCTTTCACTTTCAAGAAACGGATATCTTTACCCAGATACTTCACACTCTCCTTATTGCTGAAATTAGACACGACCGGAGAATTACTGCTTCCCCCCTCGCCTTGTTCTACATGGAGTTTGTAAGGATCGGACTTCAATGTCTTATAAGCACCTGATTTAGGATCAAAATAAGAGAAAGAGATAGCCGGTATCTCAAAATCTCCGGCATAACGGGGAATAGCCATGTATTCGATCGTTTTGCTTCCGCTTACTCCGGCAGTTGTCGTTCTGACATCTGTTTCCTGTTTTGGGTCGAAAGTATCGAAATCATTCGGGAAAACAACTTCCGGGTTCTTGATCAGTTTGATATTTCCGTTACCGGAAATCTTCACTTTAATAGTGACAGCATCATTTGTCTTTACATTATTGGAATTAATATCCGATGTCATGGTGAAATTACCTACCGCACCGGAGAACGATGCCGGTTTACCGGAAGGCAACGGCTTCACATCTATTGTAGCAGGACTCGATACCAATGCTTTCCGTACTCTGTCGTACATGTCATCGAAACTATCAAAGATGCTGTTTATTTTCCGTTGGGTCGGAATACTGATAATAGCGTCGAACTTACCGCTTTCTATTGTCAGTTTTCCTGAACGTTGCGGATAAAGGACTGTTTGTTTCAAAACAACGGTGAAATAGTTACGACCGTTATAATGCTCCTGCGACCATTGCTTTTCCTGCGGCAACTCTATTTCCTGAGCAAGAAATCCTTCAAACTCCGGAAATTTTACTCCTTCCAGTCCGCACATGCGTGCTGCATATAATTTGAAAGTGACCAGAAAACCTTCCTGTTCATATACATTCCGGTTTGAAACTTCCATTCTTACAAAATAATCATCCTTTCCTATACCAGTTCCGGCTTGTCCGCCATTTGCTTCGGCAGCCTTGTCCGGAGGAAGTACTTTTACACTTAACGAATTGGATGTGTAATTCGCTCCTTTTACCTTGATAGAAGCTGCCCCAATATTAAACGTACCCTCTTTCTTCGGCATCAGGATATAAGTAAATGTGTAAGCTACCTCCGAAGAAACATTTCCATTAATAATCTGAGTACTCGAACTTGTGGCAAGAGACGGCCCCATCAGTACTTCGAAATCCGTAAGTTCGGGTATCCGCAAATCGCTTGCCTTCGCTTCAGCATTTACGGTATACGCCAATCTGAATTGTTGCCCCATCACAACAGCATTCGGAGCGACTGCCTTAAAGGTCACATCAGCGGCCTTTGCCATCACCCCGGCTGTTAGAAATAGAACGAATAAGAAAGCTAATCTTCTCATTATATTGTTGTTTTTTCTGTTTTCTGTATCAATTACCATTCTTTATCTGTCTTGCGACGTTGTTGCTGTTGTGCCTGTGCTTTCTTCACTTTCTCCTGCGTATCCTTTTCATCTTGCAGGAAGGCATCGAGCATCTGCTGCGCATTGTCCTGACTCATCTGTTCATTTTGCTGTTGCTCTTGCTGAGTCTTATTTTCTTTCTTGTCGTCTTGCTGTTGCTGCTGCTGATCTTGTTGCTGTTGATCATCCTTATTTTCCTGATCTTCTTTCTTGTCCTGGTTCTGCTGATCCTGGTTTTGATCCTGATTCTCATTTTGCTGATTTTCCAGCAACTTCTGGGCTAGTGCCAGATTGTAGCGGGTCTCGTCATCGGCCGGATTCAAACGCAAAGACTGTTTGAATGCTTCTACACTCTTGTCATACTCTTTATTCTGCATGCTGATGTCGCCCAGATTATGGAATATATTTGCAAGACGGGCTTTTCCTTCTTCAGTTTCAGCCATCTTTTCAGCAATACCGGTCAGCAACTGGTATTGCTCAGCTGCTTCAGGAAACTTTTTCTGTTTGTATAAGGCGTTCCCCAGATTGTAAGTTCCTTCAACTGAACGGGGATTTACTTCCAGACTTTTACGGTAAGCAATTTCCGATTCGGTAAACTTTTCGTTGCCATACAACTTGTTCCCTTCACGTACGTTCTTACGTTCAGCCTTTTGGGCAAACACCGCTCCCGAGCAAAACAGGAGCGCTCCCATCCATATCATTGATTTTCGTATACGTCTCATCTTATCCATTGAATTAAGAGAACAATTTTACTTTTCTGAAAATTCGGTTCTTCCTGTCTAAGGTAAGGAAGTCTACGATCAACAGGATCAATGCGATCCATGCCAGTGTCTGAAATTGTTCGTTGTATTCGGAATAGACTTTGCTGTCGAGTTCCGATTTATTCATCTTCTCTATCTCTTTCTGCAATGCTTTCAATGCAGAGTTGGTATTGTCGGCACGGACATACATGCCATGTCCTGCAGCTGCGATCTCCTGGCACATTTGTTCGCTCAACTTCGTGATAACGACGTTTCCATCTTTATCCTTCATATAATTGTTGGCTCCTGCGACAGGAATCGGAGAACCTTTCGGATCACCCATACCGACAATATTCACATGGATGCCTTTTTCGGCAGCAGCTGCGGCGGCTTTTACGGCATCGTCTTCATGGTTCTCACCGTCCGTGATCAGGATAATTGTCTTATCGGATGTTTCACTGGGAGTGAATGAACGCATAGCCAGATTGATAGCCGAACCAATAGCCGTACCTTGTGTCGATACCATCGACGGATTGATGGATGACAGGAACATCTTTGCCGAAATATAATCGGAAGTGATCGGCAACTGGGTGAAAGCATCACCAGCAAAAACGATCAGCCCCATCTTGTCATCTTTAAAACCATCCGTCAGTTTCGACAGCATCTGTTTAGCCTTTTCCAGACGGTTAGGTGATACGTCTTCGGCCAACATGGAGTTGGATACGTCCAGGCAAACCATTATTTCGACGCCCTGGCGTTTTACGGTTTCCAGTTTAGAACCAAACTGCGGTCCCGCAATAACAAAGATAACCATCGTGATGGCTCCGAACAATAGCCAAAACTTCAGATGCTGGCGTTTGGGAGATACCTCCGGCATCAACTCTGCCAACAATTCGGGATTACCATATTTCTTTATTGCTTTTTTCTTCAGGATGATTGCATATACATAGAATGCAATCAACACCGGAAGGATGAAAAGCAAGTACAAAAAGTCCGGATGTGCAAAACGAAACATAAGCCTTTATATTTACGGTATATTTCTTAACAATGTATTTCTCAATAAAATCTCAACCAAAAGCAGAGCGAATAACAACAAGGCCCAGTTCTTATATTCTTCCTGTTTCTTGCTGTACTGCTGAACGCTGATCTTGGTCTTTTCCATCTTGTCGATCTCCGAATAGATTTCTTTCAGACTGGCATTATCCGTTGCACGGAAATACTGTCCGCCGGTCGTTGCCGCAACCTGCTTCAAAGTCGCTTCATCGATCTCGACATCAATATCTTGATACTGCACGCCGAAAGCTGTCTGGAAAGGATACGGTGCTTTACCTTGTGTCCCTACCCCGATCGAATAAACCCGGATACCGAATGTCTTGGCAATCTCTGCAGCCGTTACCGGAGCAATCTCACCCGCATTATTCACACCATCGGTCAAGAGGATGATCACTTTTGATTTAGCCTGACTGTCTTTAATACGGCTTACCGCATTAGCCAATCCCAGGCCGATGGCAGTTCCATCCTGGATGATTCCCGGTTGAATGTCCTTGAACAGGTTTAACAACACCGTATGATCAGTCGTCAGCGGGCACTGTGTGAAACTTTCAGCTGCAAAAACGACCAACCCGATATTATCGTTCGGACGACCGTTGATGAAGGAAGCCGCCACATCTTTGGAGGCCTCCAGGCGGTTCGGTTTCAGGTCCTGTGCTAGCATACTACTGGAAATATCCATTGCCAGCACAATATCGATACCTTCTGTCGAGGTGTTTTGCCAGCTATTCGTCGACTGCGGACGAGCCAGTATGATAATAAGTACCGCCACTGCTGCCATCCTTAATATAAAAGGAACATGTCTCAGGTATACTTTCCATGAAGTTGCTCCCGGTGCATCGAATGCTTCCGAAGATGATACCTGCAAACTAGCCTGACTTTTGCAGAGCTTCCAGATATACCATCCTATCATCGGGATAAGCAGCAATAACAAATACAGATATGTAGGATTTGCAAATACCATTTTATTCTTTTGTTATATTAGAATCGTTTGTTTCAGTTGCTTTCCCTTCCGTCTCTGCTTCGGGAACGGCAACTTCTTCAATCTTCGTCTGATTAATAAATAAGTATGCATTCACCATACTCAGATCATTCTCATCAGGCAGCGGATTCATTTTTGCGAATTTCACGAAATCAGACAAATTAAGTATCTGTTTCAGATTTTCGTAAACCGAATCAGCTTCGTGCTGCTTGCGGATAATGTCCAGAATCTCGCCGGAAGTCATTTCCATCGCATTGATATCGAAGCGGTCCACGATATAGCGACGCAATGTCTCGGTGATTAACGTATAATACTCCTTGCTGCGACCCTGCTGCCAGAGTTTCTGCTGCTTGATCTCATCCAGTTCCTTGATAGCCTGCTCGTGAGGCGGGAGCTTCGGTTCCGGTTTCTTGAACGGGATAAGGGATTGCTTGTTGCGTATACGTTTAATAATATAGGCAATCACGCAAATCAGGAACAGAGCCAGTAATATGCCATAGATAAGCGGATAGTAGTCTGCCAGCACGAAAGGCGGTTTCCATATATCCTTTATATCATAAAACTCTTCCGGTTTATCCACATTCACAGGAATGGTCGAAACTTTCAGGGCCACCTGGTTTGAATAAACAGTATCGACTCCGTCGATTACTTTAAGTGGCGGCAACAGATACAATGATGAATCGAAAGAGGTAACCAGAATGTCCTGCTTGATCAGCAGGCGGTCGTTCTCGATAACCGACGAATCCGCTTTGGAAAGGCTCAGCACTTCTACCCCACGCATCAATGTGTCGTTGGGGATCACTATCTGAACCGGTTTGTCCTTGTCTGTCGTAACCGTCAAATGTAAAACAGTCTGTTCTCCGATCAGGATGGCAGCCGAATCGATCTTTACATCGATCAATGTCCGCTGTGCCATCATCTTCCCTCCTGCCAGCAGGAACAGAAGAAGGAACAGAAAGCTTTTATTTATTATTTTCTTTTGCATGCTTAACTACGTTTATCAAAAAGAGCAATCAATGCCTTCACATAATCATCTTCCGTACGAATAGAAACCGAATCCACCCGGCATTTCTTGAACGAATCGCTCATAATAGTCTGCCGGCGGTTCCACCATTCCTTATAGGCTTCGCGGACGCGGGCGGAAGAACTGTCGATCCAGCGTTCTGCGCCGGTTTCAGCATCTTTTATCTTCATCAATCCGACAGACGGAAGTTCGGTTTCGCGACGGTCGTACACCTGGATAGCCACTACGTCATGTTTACGGTTGGCAATCGTCAGGGCATCCTTAAAACCATCCTTATCGATAAAGTCGGATATCAGGAAAGTCGTACAGCGTTTCTTTATGGCGTTGGTCAGGAATTTCAAAACCTGGCCGATATCCGTCTTCGTATCCTGTGGCTTGAAGTCGATCAGTTCGCGAATGATATAAAGAATATGTTTTTTCCCCTTCTGAGGTGGAATAAATTTCTCGATCTTATCAGAGAAGAACACCACACCGATCTTATCGTTATTTTGTATAGCCGAAAAAGCCAGTGTCGCAGCGATCTCCGTAATAACTTCTTTCTTCATTACGTTCACGGAACCAAAGTCTCTACTACCCGATACATCGATCAGCAACATCACGGTCAGTTCGCGCTCTTCTTCGAACACCTTTACATAAGGGCGCACATAGCGGGCGGTCACGTTCCAGTCGATATCGCGGATATCGTCGCCGTATTGATACTCGCGTACTTCGCTGAACGCCATACCACGACCTTTAAAGGCAGAGTGGTATTGTCCTGCAAAAATATTGCGGGACAAGCCGCGGGTCTTTATTTCAATTCGCCGAACCTTCTTTAATAGTTCACTTGTTTCCATTTTTCTTCAATTTGTGCTTTCAAAACTGATGTAAAACCGTTTCCCAAGTTGGGAAAGCATTTTACAAGGGTGAAAAACCGTTTCCCAAGTCGGGAAAGCATTTTACAAGGGTGAAAAACTGTTTCCCAAACCGGGAAAGCATTTTGCAAAGGTGTAAAGTCGTTTCCCACGCCGGGAAAGCATTTTACAAGGGTGCAAAGTCGTTTCCCAAACCGGGAAGGCATTTTTCACCAGTAAAAAAGCATTGCCAGAACCGAAGGTTAAGGCACCTCTACCTTATTAAGGATTTCGCTGATCACCTCTTCAGATGTCAGGTTATTCGCTTCCGCTTCGTAGCTCAAACCGATACGGTGACGCATCACGTCGTGGCATACGGCACGGATATCTTCCGGAATTACATAGCCTCTGCGTTTGATAAATGCATAAGCACGGGCAGCCAGCGCCAAATTGATGGAAGCACGGGGAGACGCACCGAATGCAATCATATTGGAAAGGTTTGCCAGACCATGTTCCTGCGGGAAACGGGTTGCAAACACGATGTCGACGATGTAACGTTCGATCTTTTCATCCAGATATACTTCACGCACTACTTTACGTGCTTCCAGTATCTCGTTCTTTGTCAGGATCGGTTTGATATCCGGTTTGATGCCGGAGATGTTCTGACGGATGATCAATTTTTCTTCCTCTTTCTTCGGATAGTTGATGATCACTTTCAGCATGAAACGGTCTACCTGCGCTTCGGGCAGCGGATAAGTACCTTCCTGCTCGATCGGGTTCTGGGTTGCCATTACCAGGAAGGGTTCCGGCAACTTATACGTGTTTTCGCTGATTGTCACCTGACGTTCCTGCATGGCTTCCAACAGTGCACTCTGTACTTTGGCCGGTGCACGGTTAATTTCATCCGCCAACACAAAATTAGCGAAGACCGGGCCTTGTTTTACCTGAAACTCTTCGCTTTTCTGACTATAAATCATTGTACCGATCACGTCGGCCGGCAGCAAGTCCGGCGTAAACTGTATACGGCTGTATTTAGCATCGATCAGTGAGGCCAATGTTTTAATGGCAAGTGTTTTAGCCAACCCGGGAACACCTTCCAGCAGGATATGCCCATCTGAAAGCAGACCGATCATTAACGATTCAACCAAATGCTTCTGTCCAACAATTACCTGGTCCATGCCCATCGTAATCATGTTTACAAACGAACTTTTACTCTCAATCCGTTCGTTCAACTCACGAATGTCTACTGTCTGACTCATAGATTTTTTTCTTATTTATATTGTTATTGTTTCTGCTTGTTTTTATAGTTGCACAAAATTAGAAATGTTAAATTCGTATCCTTCACTTTTGCAGTTAAATAATACTAACCGGAGCGAGAACTATTTTGTTTTATTTTACTTAAAATCGTGGATTTTAGTTACAATTTTCCGGACAATATTTCTGTCTGACGTGCAGCAGCTTTCTCTACGGAAGCACGGCTATGTTTGTCTATTCCGTACAGTTCCGGTACAGGCACCTGTATCTCAGTACCTACGGGGACATTGTTCGGGTCCTTAATGACTGATTTATTATATTCATACAGGTAAACCCAGAATATTTTACTCCCATAATATTCAAGAGAGATCAAGGTCAGACGACTTCCCGGTTCTATTTTTACTTTTGCCAGTATTTTAGGTGTTTGTGCCGCAGACTCGACTATCGGTGCTACGGACTCGACGGAAACCGTATCCTTCTCCTCCACCGTTTCAGGTTCCGCTTCTGTTACTTCGGGTTCTTCCATACGGGTCGTATCCTCAGGAACAACAGCTGTTCCCGGCAACGACATACCTGTCAGGACAGTCGATCTCGACGTATCAGATCCCAAGAATAAACTCCGGTTAAGATACAGGATGATACATACTATTGCAACGATGGCAACAACACCGACGGATACCAGTATTTTGATCCAGGGAGAAGCCGTCGGCTTCTCGTCTTCAATCTGAAACCCGTCCATGCTTGGAAAATTGGCAACTGAAGGTTCTTGCTTCGTCTCTTCTTCTAACTGGTTTGAAGATATATTTTCTGGTTTGGTTTGCTCAGGAATATCATTTTCTGCAGGAGAGGACTCGTCCGGGACTATCGATTCTTCGATTACTTCTTCCGGTTCATTTTCTGCGGGTTCTTCGACTGGCAGCTCAACCTCCGGAAGTTCTTCAGAAACACAGACATCATCTGCCGGCTGCAATGGCTCCGGTGTTTCAACGATCACTTCTTCACTTTCCTGAAGGATTTCTTCGACAGATTCATCTTCCGCTTCTTTGTCTTCCACCGTATTGGATACGTCCAGGTCGGTAAAGTCAACATCTTCGTTCAATTCCGTAGTTTCAAAAAAAGAAAATGGTTTATTTACCAGTTCACGTAATTCTTTATCAGGGAGGAAGGAAAACTTATAATGTGCAGGTATCAGGAAACGCTCACCGGTATTCACATGGATACTCTCCCGTTTTTCTACCAAAACGATTTTAAAACTACCAAGTCCCTTTATTTTAGCAACTTTATCGGTAAAAACTCCCTGTGATACAATGGCAATAAACTCTCTCAGGAATTGCTCGGCGCTATTCCTATCCTTTCCGGTACGCTCGGCCAGTAAACCGGCCAGATCTTGTATTGTCAGCCGACTATTCATTGTCGCTCAGTTCTTTTAGTTTGGATTTCAGGGTCGCCCCCGGCTTAAAGACAGGAACCAGTTTGGGTGGGACCAGATAACGTTTTCCACTTGCAGGATTAACAGAGATACGTTCCGCTTTCTTCTTGACTTCAAACAGCCCGAATCCCTGTAAATAGACAGCATCATTATCCGCCAGTTTCGAACCGACCACAGCCCCAAAAGCGGCCAACATTTCTGTTACCTCTTTCGACGTCCATCCCAGTTTTACAGATAATTCTGTAATCAGTTCCTTGTTTTTCATACTTGCTTCATCTATAGATTCAGCCACGATATTAGTAATTTTTTTGTAAACAGACAAACTTCTTAATGCTTTTTATATCAAAGCAACACTTTTCCGTAAAGGTCGAAAGCCTGTGATTCTTCGATATTTACGTTGTAAAACTCTCCCGGTTTCAATGAGTGCTCTTTAAAAACAATCACTTCAGGATCTACCTCCGGAGAATCGAATTCGGTACGACCGATATAGCCGTCTTCCTCTTCCCGGTCGATTATTACTTTAAAAGTTTGACCCACTTTCGACTCATTCACCCCGGCAGATATTCTTTCCTGTATCCGCATGAGATAATCCAGACGTTCCTGTTTGACTTCGTCGGCCACATCATCCGTATAATTTTTGAATGAATAGGTACCCTCTTCATGGCTATAGGCAAAAGCACCCATACGTTCGAAACGTGCCTTTTTGACAAACTCGACCAGTTCTTCAAAATCCTGCTCCGTTTCACCCGGATGGCCCACCATCAAGGTTGTACGGATATGGATACCCGGAACTTCTTCACGGATGCGTTCCAGCAAAGCATACGTTTCTTCCTTCGTGATATTGCGGCGCATTTTTGTAAGCATCGGATCGCTGATATGTTGTAAAGCGATATCCAGATATTTGCAGACATTTGCACGTTCACGCATCACCCGCAACAAATCATAAGGGAAATGGGTAGGATAAGCATAATGCAAACGAATCCATTCCACTCCGGGGATATCAGAAATACGTTCGACCAGTTCCGGCAACGCGTACCTTTTATATATATCTTTTCCGTAATAAGTCAAATCCTGGGCGATCACCTGAAATTCTTTTACACCCTGTGCCACAAGCAAACGGACCTCTTCTTCTATCTGCTCCATCGGAAGGGACTGGTAATGTCCGGTACTGATAGGAATGGCACAATAGGAACAAGTTCGGTTACACCCCTCCGCTATTTTCAGAAAGGCATAATGTTTCGGGGTGGTCAATACACGGTCGGAAGCCAGTTCACGATGATACGATTTACCGATATCAGTAAGAAGTTGCTTCCAGTTGAATTTACCGTAAAAGCGGTCTACCTCCGGCAATTCCTGTTTCATTTCCTCCAGAAAACGTTCGGTGAGACATCCCATTACATACAACTGGCCGATCTTTCCTTTTTTCTTGGCTTCACCCAGTTCCAGAATCATGTTTATCGATTCTTCCTGCGCATCACCGATAAAACCGCAAGTATTAACGACAACGATCTCCCCGTTTATTTTATGCGGATCATGCTCCACCGTATAACCGTTAGCTACAAACTGACGCATCAGCTGTTCAGAATCAACCAGATTCTTCGAACACCCAAGCGTTATGATATCTACTTTATTTTTCCTCATATTATTTTACGGACTGAAATAACTAGTTCCCCTCTTGAGAGGGGATAAGGGGTATGTTATAATTCTGTCCAAAAACAGGCTTTAACACACCCCCTGCCCCCTCTCAAGAGGGGAAAAGTTACTCTTATCTGGTATTATTATTCTCCAAATAGCGAATTGACAAATTCCTTTTTATTAAAGACCTGCAGATCTTCCATTCCTTCACCCAGGCCGATATACTTCACCGGGATACGAAAATGGTCTGAAATACCGATCACTACACCACCTTTAGCCGTTCCGTCCAGTTTCGTTACAGCCAAGGCATTCACTTCGGTTGCAGCAGTAAATTGTTTTGCCTGTTCAAAAGCATTCTGACCTGTCGAACCGTCCAGGACCAACAAAACTTCGTGAGGAGCATCAGGGATAACCTTCTTCATCACATTCTTAATCTTGGTCAACTCATTCATCAGGTTTATCTTGTTATGCAAACGGCCGGCCGTATCGATGATAACGACATCCGCTCCATTTGCCTTGGCTGAACTAAGCGTATCAAACGCTACGGAAGCCGGATCAGAACCCATCTTTTGCTTTACGATAGGCACGCCTACCCGTTCACTCCAGATGACAAGCTGTTCCACCGCTGCGGCACGGAATGTATCGGCAGCTCCCAAATAGACATTCTTTCCGGCTTTCTTGAACTGGTAAGCCAACTTTCCGATCGTAGTAGTCTTACCGACACCGTTCACACCGACTACCATAATTACATAGGGCTTTTTATCTTCCGGCACAGTAAAGCTTTCGGCATCTTCCGTATTGTTTTCGGTAAGCAGAGTTGCGATTTCATCGCGCAACAATGTTGTCAGTTCCTGGGTTGTTACATATTTATCCCGGGCTACGCGCTTTTCGATACGCTCAATGATCTTCAACGTCGTATCTACACCGACGTCGGAAGTTATAAGCACCTCTTCCAGATTATCCAATACTTCATCATCGACCTTGCTCTTACCGGCAATAGCCCTGGTGAGTTTAGAAAAAACATTTTCTTTTGTCTTAGATAACCCTTTGTCTAAAGTTTCCTTTTTTTCTTTACTGAAAAAGCTAAAAATACCCATATATTAATTCGCTTAATTTATTTCTGCTTAGAATGAGGCTGCTAAGTTACAACTTTTTTAGTTGACAGATGACAGTTGACCGTGGAAAGTTATTTGTTTTCCGTAAAAACAACCCTGTCACTTGCTTGTTGCAACTTAACCGTTTCTTCCTTTATAGTCTTCGTAGCCGAATGTTCTGTAGACCACCAATTCATCATCCTTACTCCAGAGAGCCAATGACGGATGCGGTATGCCGTTGAACATGGATGTTTTGACAATCGTATAGTGAATCATATCTTCAAAGACGATCTTGTCCCCTATCTTCAGCGGTTCATCGAATGACCAGTCTCCCATATAATCACCACTCAGACAACTGTTTCCGCCGATTCGGTAAGTAGGCTTTCCCTCTACCGGATCTGTTGCATTACGGATAACCGGTTTATATGGCATCTCCAGGCAATCAGGCATGTGGCAGGTAAACGAAGCGTCAATTATAGCCGTCTTTATTCCGTGGTTTTCAACGATATCCACAACGGTTGTCAGGAGAAATCCCGTTTGCCATGCAAAAGCACTTCCTGGCTCCATAATAATCTCTAAATTAGGATGCTTAACCTTAAAACTCTGAAGTAATGATATCAGATGCTCCGTATCATATCCTTTGCGAGTCATCAGATGTCCGCCGCCCATATTCAACCATTTTATATGCGGAAGAAAACGTCCGAAACGCTTCTCCACTTCTCCCAATGTTTTTTCCAGATCGAACGAAGTCGATTCACATAATGTATGGAAATGCAATCCTTCCACTCCTTCCGGTAACTTTTCACCCAGCAGGTCGGCTATAATGCCCATCCGCGAACCGGGCGCACAAGGATTGTACAAATCCGTTTCCACATCCGAATATTCCGGATTAATGCGTAAACCGCACGATACCCGATTCCCGTCTGCCTTTACCATCGGATAAAAACGCTCGAACTGAGACAAGGAATTAAAGGTTACATGACTGCTGTATTTTAATATGGCAGGAAAATCCGCTTCCGTATAAGCCGGCGAATAGGTATGTGCCGGACTTCCCATTTCTTCAAAAGCCAATTGTGCCTCAAACTTCGAACTGGCCGTTGAATAAGGTATATACTCACGAACGATCGGAAAAGATTTCCATAAAGCAAATGCTTTAAATGCAAGGATTATATTCACTCCTGCCCGCTCCTTCACACTTTTGATCAGTGCCAGGTTATTACGAAGCAGCTTCTCTTCCATTACATAACAAGGAGAGGGTATTACGTTGAAATCGATCATTTAGTTTCTTTATTCTATTAAACAAGCTACAAAGATAATCTTATATTCATAATATCCCACCTTATAGACCTGAAGAAGATTTACAACATAGTTTTTCTTCCCCCTTTAACAATATTTACAAGGCTTATCATAGGATTGCTACTAAAATTAAGTAGATTTGCTAAAAAATAGTAGACTATTAATCAGAAAATTAAAAACAGATGGAACGATTGACAGCACAAGAAGAAGAGATCATGTTGTATATATGGAAGTTAGGTCCCTGTTTCATCCGGGATATCCTGAATGAAATACCTGAACCCCACCCTCCTTATACCAGTGTTGCATCCGTTGTGCGTAACCTGGAACGTAAAAAATATGTACGGCCCAAAAAGTACGGAACGATCACGGAGTTTTCGCCATTGGTAAAGGAAGCAGAATATAAACGGACTTTTATGTCGAACGTTGTTAGAAATTACTTTACAGGTTCTTATAAAGAAATGGTATCATTCTTTGTAAAAGACCGTAAGTTATCCAAAAACGATCTTCAGGATCTGATGAATCTAATTGAAAATGAAGAATAATTAAAACCGATCCGTTATGACGCCGCTATTTATCTATTTTATCAAAGTAAACCTGGCGTTGGCTTTACTTTATATCAGTTACCGGCTGTTGTTCCGTAATGACACATTTTTCGGACTACGGCGGATAACATTATTGGGTATGTTGCTGATCGCTTTTCTGTATCAACTGCCGGACATCAGTAGTTGGCTATCGACACGTCCGACCATATCGGAAGTGGTCTCCTACTATTCAACGATCTTACCCAAAGAGATGACGACTGAAGCGATTACAAACCCGGATAAAATAGCCTATGAAGTTAATATGGACTGGGGAAAGGCAGGAATGACCGGACTAATAATAGTCTATTTAATGGGAGTATTACTTTTAACCATCCGAAGCATTGCTGAAATAACAAATTTATTCATAACATACCGGCAGAGTCGGAAAAGCAGGATAAACGGTGTTAAAGTTTGTCTAATTCCGGAAACAGAGGAACCCTATTCTTTCTTCAGATGGATATTTATTCCTGCCAAAAAACAAAGTAAACTTATGCTGGCAGAAATTCTACAGCATGAAACTGCCCATGCTCGGCAAATACATTCCTTTGACGTGTTGGTTGGGGAGTTTGTTTCTATTATCTGCTGGATCAATCCATTTGCCTGGTTCTTTAAAAAAGAGATCGGATTAAACCTGGAATATCTAGCAGATCAAGAAGTTATGTATGCAGGCTATAATAAAAAAGAATACCAGTATCATCTTATCGGGATGGAACATTCCAATACGGCTATAGCAAATCTATATAATAATTTCAGTGTCTTACCATTAAAAAAGAGAATTACTATGTTAAACAAAAAAAGAACGAATGGTGTCGGAAAAGTAAAGTATCTGGCACTTGTTCCGATGGCAGCAGCTATGTTATTGTTCAATAACATTGATGTGATGGCCCGGATTGTAAATAACCAGACAACAGAAAAGCCTAAGGCTGCAGCTGTTGTAACTACTCCCGAAATTGTCCCGACAGTGATAGAAGAAGCACCACTGCCTCCGGATGATGACAAAGTGTATACGGTTTGTGATGTAATGCCTGAATTTCCAGGTGGGCAGGATAAACTATTGCAATATTTAGCCAGTAGTATAAAATATCCGGCTGAAGCTATTGAAAAGAAAGAAGAAGGACGAGTAACACTGAGTTATATTGTTGAAAAAGACGGAAGTATATCGAATGTTGAAGTAATACGTAGTGTATCTCCCTCTTTAGATGCAGAAGCTATACGAATAGTTAAAGCTATGCCTAAATGGACACCGGCAAAAAGCAAAGGGGAAATTGTAAGAGTCAAATATACAGTTCCGGTAACATTCAGAATGAAATAATCATCCAGTTAACATTTTATTCCCTTTTTTGAGTAGACACAAAAAAGGCATGAAATCTTCAAAATGCTGCCAGGCGATAATAAAGATAACATGCCCCGCCCTCTCAAAAAGGGGAATATTTTTTTATTAGTTGTTCATACTTACAAAGGTATAGATTTTTTATTCGATTCAAACTTTCTTACTTGATATAAAATAGTATATTTGTTACTTGTATAAGTATCCTGTAATTCTGAATATCATGAAACGACTATTATTACTTCTACTTCCTTTTTTATGTCTGTGTTGTAATTCATCCGACAAAGAATATGAAGATTACTCGAAAGAAGTTCTTATCACCGGGAAAGTTTTGAACAGAGATTTTTACCCGCAGGAAAAAGACTTAACACTTATCGTTCCTTTTTTCCGGGATCAGGAAACGAAATATGTTGTTCCTATTGCAGAGGACGGTAGTTTTTCATTTCATTTTTCTCCTTACGCTAAACTCCGGAATATACAGATCAATAAGTTTGCAGACCATATATTAGTCAGCCCAGGCGATAGTTTGCATGTGGAGATAGACTTTAAAAATATACTTAATCCGAAGATTTTTGGAGATGCAGAAAAAAGAAATCAGGAAATAAATACTTTCGTACAGAGCGGACGCTATTATATAGAACACTATTCGATCAGAGGAGATCTGGAACCGGAGGCTTTTGATGCAGAACTGCAACAAGAATATCAACTACGACAAGAACGCAGACAGGAGTTTCTCGAAAAATACAAACCGGATGAAGAAATACAGCAATACACAAACAAACTCCTGAAAATCGATTATTATTGCACACTAATAAGCTACCTGAATAACCGGAACTGGCAAAATAAAGATATCTCCAGATACAACAAACAGGAAATATTTGTTAAGACCGATTCTCTTTTCGAAGGGGAAATCATTCCGTCAAATATATTCAAACTGACAGAGATCATTAACTCTTTTATCTCTTACCCAATATATAAGATGAAGAAAGAGAAGACTACCCTCGATGATATCATAGCAGCCTACCCTACTGGAAAGAATATCAGGCAATATCTTTATGCTGCATCAATCTCACAATCGTTAATAAGTAACGATACAACACTTTTTTCCAGTCGGCAAAAACAGCTTGATTCAATTGTGCATATTCCTGTTTTAAACTGTGAGCTTCATCTGGCTTATCAAAACAAAAAAGATTTTCTGAAAAATCCCCGTACCGTATCCAATTATATGCTTTATGGGAACTATTCTGATATGCCAAACTCAAAGATCGACACAGATTTTATGAAACCCATTTATGAAATACTGGACAAATATAAGGGAAAAGTAATCTACCTGGATTTTTGGACTACATCATGCCCCCCTTGCCTGAAAGAAATGGAACCACTTAAAAAACTTCGTAAAGAATATTCTCAGGAAGATGTCGTTATAGTAAGTATTTGTGCCGGCGGTCCCAAAAAGACATGGGAAGATTTAGTGAAACGGCTGGATCTGCAACAGCCAGGTATCGATTGCCTGTATCAAACAGACATTTCGGATGAGAACTCTTTTTATAAAATATTGAACCGACTGGAATTAAAAGGTTACCCTCATTATCTGTTACTCAATCGGGAAGGGATCATTGTGGATTACGGGACAGTGGTACGTCCCAGTGATCCGCGAACCAAACAGAAAATAAACAGTTTATTGTAAATGTTTATCCGATAATCGTCAACCGGGCAAACTTCAATAGTAACTGTTTTTGTCCGAAATGGGTGAATGCTACCGTTGCTTTTGCATTTCCGCCATCGCCTTCGATAGCAATGACTTCTCCTTCTCCAAAACGGTCGTGACGTACTTTTGCTCCGACACGTAAACCGGAAAGGTCGGATGCAGGAGCAGAAGACGACGCCGGAATGGATGTTGCTGTTTCTACTTTTGTCAAACGCTGACGTTGCAGTGCCTGTGCCACAGGAGAGATAAAAGAAGGTTCTTCCTTCTCCACTACACGTGGCTGCTGGAAAGGCGAAGTAAATGCCGGACGCTGGAACCGTTCGCGGGCAGCAGCAAAAGTGTCTGCCGACGAATCCGCCGGAACATCCAGGAAGCGCACATCGATATCTTTCAGAAAACGGCTGGGAGAACACATGGCGCTTTGTCCGTTCCGGAAACGACTTTTGGCATAAGTCAGCACACAGTTTTCTTCGGCACGAGTGATTGCTACATAGAACAAACGACGCTCCTCTTCTACCGCACGCGGATTATCCTTGGACATAGATGATGGGAATAACTCCTCTTCCAAACCGACAACAAACACATTTTTAAATTCCAGTCCCTTAGCGGCATGTACGGTCATCATCGTTACTTTATTAGCCTGCTCGTCTTTGTCATTATCCTGGTCGGTCAGCAGGGATACTTCCGAAAGGAAATCTGCCAGAGAGACCTGCTCGACTCCTTCTTCACGTCTCAACTCACAAAACTCAGCAATACCTTTCAATAACTCCTGCAAGTTCTCTTGTTTACTAATCCCTTCCACCGAACGGTCCTGAAAAAGAGAACTGACAATCCCGCTCTCCTTGACCACTATTGCAGCCATTTCTTCGGCGGACAAGCGGGTGTTCTGCTCTATGAAGCGTTCAATCATCTCACGGAAATCAGTCAGTTTCTTCGCTGTCCCGCTATTGATAGGCAAGGCGTAGTCGATAGGAGCATTCAGTACCGTCCAAAGACTCACGTTATTTTCCGTGGCTGCACTTATCACTTTATTGACGGTCGTATCTCCGATGCCTCGCGACGGATAATTGATAACACGCTTGAATGCTTCTTCGTCATGAGGATTCACAATCAGGCGCAGATAAGAAATGATATCTTTTATTTCCTTCCGCTGATAAAATGACAAACCGCCATATATTTTATAAGGAATACCTCTTTTACGGAGCGCCTCTTCCAGAATACGCGACTGTGCATTCGTCCGGTACAGGATGGCAAAGTCCGCATAATCATAATCCTTGCGCAACCGCAACTCATTGATTGCAGAAGCAACAGCATATCCTTCCTCATAATCCGAATAAGAAGCAGAGATACGCACTTTGCTACCCTCCTCCTTTTCCGAATAGACATTTTTATGAATCTGCTCCTTGTTCTTATGAATCAAGCTATTTGCCGCATTTACAATATTTTGTGTAGAACGGTAATTACGCTCCAGTTTAAAGATACGGCATCCGGGATACTGATTTTTGAATTGCAGGATATTGTCAATATTGGCACCACGGAAAGAATAGATACTTTGTGCATCATCCCCTACCACACAGATGCGGCGATGCTGCTCACAAAGTCTTTGGACTATCAAGTGCTGCGCAAAGTTCGTGTCCTGATACTCATCAACCAACACGAACTGGAAGAAACTGCGGTATTTCTCCAGCACCTGCGGATGGTCACGGAACAGGATATTTGTCTGAAGTAACAAATCATCGAAGTCCATGGCACCGGCCTGCTGGCAACGGTTCTGATACCGTTTATAGATTTCACGCAGTAAAGGAACTTTCGAATCTATGTCATGCTGCATCAGTTCCTTGCTTTGTTCGTAGGCTTTCCAGGTAACCAGCGCATTCTTGGCATTAGAGATACGGCTTTGCACCATGCCGAGACGATATACCTTATCGTCCAGCTGCATCTCTTTAATGATAGCTTTCAGCAGGCTCTTCGAATCTGTCGTGTCGTAAATGGTAAAGTTGGAAGGATACCCGATATGCTCCGCTTCATAACGCAAGATACGTGAGAAGATAGAGTGAAACGTCCCCATCCACAGACGGCGGGCCGTCTGGTCACCAGTAATGGCGGCGATACGTTCCTTCATTTCACGGGCTGCCTTATTAGTAAAAGTCAGTGCCAGGATACTTTGAGGTGCCAACCCCAGATGTACCAGATAAGCAATCTTATAAGTAAGCACCCTGGTCTTACCCGAACCGGCACCGGCAATCACCAATGACGGACCTTCGTTATATTCCACAGCTTCGCGCTGACTTTCATTCAGTTTATTCAGATATTCTTCCACGTACCTTTTCTTTTAGGAACACAAAGGTACTAATTTTATTCATTCGGATTTCATTAAATCATCATTCGCTATACTACGGGAGGCTTTCCTGACACTCTCTTTCAGTTCGCCGAAACGGTAACTGACTGTTATACCGAATGCATTATCATAATAACGGACATTTTGTTTAAGATGAAAATCCGGATAAACCTGTTTACTGGTTGTTTTTGTATAAGGTTGCAGGAAATTCTGGGCACGAAGCGAAACTGTCAGCTTCTCTCCCCCAAACGATTTGGAAACGGAAGTGCCATAATAATAAAAGATTTCCGGATAATATCCCAACGTAATCTCCTGTTTTCCACATCCTCCGGATAAGGCCAGCCGCCATCCGTAATTGAACTTTTGAGAGAAATTGGTATATATCCCTCCGTTAATCCCGTTATTGCTCAAACCCTGCAACAAGTCTTTATATTCCTTTGCCAGACTCATATCCAGATAATAGAGGGAAGCATTAACCGATAACGTTGTTTTTGCAGAAGGATTATATCCGATGTAAGTACTGATTCCTCCTCCTTTAGACATTTCGATATTGCCATAAGTAGAGTTAAGTACATTCTTTTCATCCAGGAACTGATAGTTTCCAATGCCTCCGCTTGATGTCGAATAAAGCAAAGAAGCCTGGAAGTTAAACTTGGATGCAAAATAACTATAAGCCAAAGTAATGCGATGATGTTTTTCCGATTCCAGGTCCGGATTGCCATAACTGATGCTGCTTCCGGATATTTTGACATAAGGATTCAGATAATTGATACCCGGCCTCCGTAAACGGAGATTATAGGACAGGCGCAAATTCTGATGGTCGCTTATCTTAAAGGAACCGGAAAGCGAAGGAACCCAATCTGTTGCCTGATAATCAAAATCAAGACCTTGCCCCTCTTTATAATCGACATCCTGCCAGGTATGTTCCATCCGGATACCGCTGTTCAATCCCCATTTCTTATTATTAAATGTATAACCGGCATAAGCTGCCATAATATTTTGCAGATGTTCATAGGTTAGAAACGGCTGGTAACCGGAAGGCCGCCATGCTTCTTCCTCCCCGCTTTTTATTTCAGAGATTGCACGGCTGCTATTACTCCGGCGGATATATTTCATTCCACCTTCCACACTATGTTTTTGAGTGAACGGGTTTACATAATCCAGTTGCAACGTATGTTCGGTCCCCCGGGCCTTATTCCATTGATGATTATAGTTATCCAGGTATTGTAACGAAGGCGAGTCACCCTCCTTACCGGTAATCTTTGAAAAACTATTCATATTATTGGGAGAATATCCATATTGATAAGATAAGGTCAGCATCTCTTTTTTATTCCGCTTAAACGACCGCTGATAGTCTGCCTTAACCGAACTATATCCCCAATTGTCGTGGTTATCGATATCGTTTCCGTAAGAATAAACCGGATTATACGCGGAGCTCTCCATTCCATACCTATTGAAATAGGTTGTCTTGTTACGCCCGTCGTTCAGAAAGCCGGAAAGCGTAATCAGATTCAACGAATCGATTTCGAAGCTGGCTTCCAGTCCGCCATAATGTGCCGGGGTTTTCGAGCGCAGGTCAAAATGCTGGGTTAAATACGTTTCATCCGGATTATTGAATTGCTCACGATACGAATCCGACTTGATTTTGCTTATATAATGGCTGAAAGAATAATTGGCCGAAAGGGAGAATTTCCCATACTTGATTGTCGTATATCCGCCGACCAGCTGAAACCGGCTCATTAAGGTCGTATTCAGATTTGCACTGTATCCTTCAAACTCCGCGCCTTTGGTTATCACATTCAGTATTCCGCTTACGCCTTCCGCATCATATCTGGCTCCCGGGTCGGTTATCACCTCTATTTTTTTGATGGTATGGGCAGGAATGCTCCGCAATGTTTCCTTCGGATTATTGGACAGTATGCCGGAAGGCTTGCCATTCATATAAATACGAAAACTGCTGCTACCATTCACTTTGATGTTATCATCGCTGTCGACCGTCACAAAAGGGACTTTACGAAGCATTTCAAGCAATGTATTTGTTTTCGAATCCGCATCGTCCGCTATATTATAGACAATCTTGTCCACCTCCGCCTTTATCAGCGGCTTGACGGCCACAACGCTTATTTCCGAAAGTTCTATTTCCCGCTGGTAAGCCAACGAATCAGTCGCACTGCTCTTTACTTCCTCTTTTTGCTCCTGTCCATACATCCTGAAACAGCCGACCAGCAAAATCAACATACCCAAACTTACTATTCTTTTCATATAACTATATTGTTTGAATTATCCGGAAGACAAAAGTAGACGCGAGGCGGAACGACATCGTAAATAATTAGCCTACATCTGTCTGACATTTATCTGACATTTCCATGACATCCTGTTATTTAAAAGGATTCAGGCAAATTGATACGATTGTGTTAGCAAGGATTACAATAAATTATTACCTTCGGGCGTTAATAAAAGAAAAACGATGAACACACGGTTAGCAGCAAATCTATCGGTACTCTTTACAGCTTGTATGCTTGTACTATCATTCAGTTTCGGCTTTCACAACTACTCGGAGGCACAGAAAGCAATCGTTTCGGACCTGAACCAGGCATTGCAGCAGACCATTATGCAAAATTCCGAGCTATGGATGAATCAGGATACGCTCAAAACCTATTCACGCCTGTCCGCCGTTTTCGGAAATCCCGTTTCCATCGAAAGTTATAACAAAGATTTTGCCGAAGCATTGAAGTTCGAGCAATTAAAAGATAAAAGCGGCATCATCGTACATGTAAAAAACAAGAAAGCCATAGATAAACCGGTAACAGACGCAACGCCGGGAAAAGACCAGACTAAGAATTACCTGGCAAGCGATACCGTTATCTGGTTAAGTGCAAATCTGAACCTCCCCGAATCATCCCAGGAAGATTTGGGAATCTCTTTTCAGGGATATGTAAACTATTCAGCCTCCGACGTCCTGGCGCTGACAGACAAGAAGGTTCCCCTCCTGCTCCTGTTGCTTGCCCTCCTGGCAGGTTGTTTTTCGTGGTTTTTAATGCGGCGCAAGCAGGCTGAAGCTCCTGCACAAAAAGAAAAACTTATCGCTTTCGGAAATCTTACTTTCTCATGCGACAAGGCTTGTTTCTATAAAGAAGACCAAGAAAAACTACGGTTAACCCCGCAGCAATATAAAATAATGGAAATGTTCTATCTTACCTCTTCCCATATATTAGCACGCACTGATATTTGTGAAGCCCTATGGCCCGGCAAGGAGAATGCCGACGAAACGCTGAACACCCTGATACGCCGCCTCCGCCCGCTTATCGAAGAAAACAGCAACCTCAAAATAACGACAGACCGCGGACGGGCTTACCAGCTGGAAATCAAAGAACCGGTAACAGAGGCCTATACCCAGACTGCCTGAACACGGAGAAACTTTTACACGTAAAAGAATAATTATGAACAAAAATCAGCAACCGGAATGGCTTGAATGGGCCAAGGAACTACAATTTATCGCACAAGCGGGGTTAACATATTCAAAAGATGCTTTTGATATCGAACGGTTTGAACGCATCAGGGAAATATCGGCCGAAATAGTCAGCCGGCAAACCGGTTTGCCTCTGGAGAAAGTAAAGGACTTGTTTTGCAACGAAGAAGGTTTCCAAACACCTAAGCTGGACACAAGAGCCGCCATCTTTAAAGACAACAGGATATTGCTGGTCAAAGAAAAAAACGGTACCTGGTCGTTACCCGGAGGTTGGGTGGACGTTAACCAGACCATAAAGTCGAACACGATAAAAGAGGTAAAAGAAGAAGCCGGCTTAGACGTCGAAGCAACCCGGATTATAGCGGTACAGGACCGGAACCTGCATAATCTGCCTCCCTATGCTTATAATGTCTGCAAAGTTTTTGTCCTCTGTGAAGCCAAAGGCGGAGATTTTCAGCCCAACATAGAAACGATAGAAAGCGGTTATTTCAGCCTCAATGAAATTCCCCCGCTAGCCGAAGAAAAGAATAATAAGGAACAGATAGAAATGTGCTTTGCCGCCTACCGGGATAAAGACTGGGTGGTACAGTTTGACTGAAAACCACGAATATCAATCATAAAACGTAAAACCATGAAGACAAAGTATTTATTAGGGATTTTGTTTGTAACAATGTTCGCCGCATCATGCAATAGAACCATCGATAACAAGCACAGGTCATTGACTATACAAACAAAAGGTATAGAGTATGATTCTTTGTTCATCCGAAACACGGAGATTCAGCCTTTCTTTATAAAAGGGGAAAAAGCGGATAGCATTACATGGACATTTCAGATACCGGACAGCCTGTATAAAACGACAGCGTCTTTTGAGATACTCCCCAAGCCTTTTGACTGGAATACAAATACCACCTTTAAAGCATCATTTATAGCAACCATAAATGGAAAAGACCTTTATACGCATCAACTGACACTCGATGAAGAATCATCCCTTTTCACCCTGGCATATAAGGATTGCAAGACAATAGAGAATATTTTCTTAAATGCCAAAACTCCGGAAGGAACAGACAGCACAGTTATAGGAAAAATCAACCAGACGATATTTACGGTGGAACCTGTTGAAGATTCCGAAACATATATCAGATTGATTGACCCTTTTTACAGCCTTTTCATGAGTCAGAACGATACAACCTATGAAGAATATGTAAACAGATACACCCTATTGGCCAAACAATATCCAGATTCAAAATACCTGATCTCCCAATTCGCCAACCATCTGAGTCAATATAAGGACAAGAAAGATGTTCAGACCATTTATACTAATTTCTCAGATAAATATAAAGGTACAATCTGGGGAGAAGCCGTTGAGAAATATCTGACTGCAAAATTCGAAAACATCAGTCTGCCCGATGCTTTAACGGAAGAAAGCACTCCAATCATAAAAGACTCTACACGATGTACGGTCATCATCTTTTCTGCTTCCTGGTGCCAACCTTGCCATAAGCAACTTCCTGTCCAGAAAGAAATTTATCAGAAATTGAAAGATAAAGTAGATTTCGTAACCATATCTATAGATGAAAAGAAAACAATCAAACAATGGCAGGAATTTGTGAAGAAAGAGGAATTACCCTGGAGAAGCCTGCTAGCCTACCAGGATATAGCCGGAGTACGTGGCAAATATTATGTACCTCACATTCCACATACCCTATTAGTATATCCCGACGGCAATTTCGAACCATTCAATTTATGGGAAGAAAATGAGATAAACAAGTTATATGCATTAACAGGAAACTAAGCTAAACTTGCCGTCAGAATGAAAGTTGTACCAATATTACGGATATTGTTACCCTAATTACATGTCCCTGTTTTTAGATATAAATCTCTTTGTATCTTTGTTACTGTTCAAATACTTACGACTTTGGAAAGTAAAACGATAAAAATAGGAACGGTTCACCAATGTAACTGCTACATGGGCAGCAAGACATTGCATCCTCTGGTCAGCGTCATCGACTTATCCGACAGCAACCTGACGCAGCAAAACATCAAGTTAGGCTTTTATGCCGTCCTGTTAAGGGAATGCCGGTGCGGGGATTTCCTGTACGGACGTCAATATTATGACTATTCTGACGGTACGCTCCTGTTCCTCACACCGGGAGAGACCATTGCAATGGATAACTGCTTATTACCGCAGAAAGGCAGGATGCTGGCATTTCATCCGGACCTTATCGGTTGCACTTCGTTGGGACAGAATATACAGGATTACTCATTCTTTTCTTATCACAAAAATGAAGCCCTCCATATCTCGGCACGTGAGAAACAGAAAGTATCGGAATGTTTCGATAATATCCGTGAAGAGTTACAGCATGCCATAGATTGCCACAGCAAAACGCTGATAACAAAATATATCGAGTTGCTGCTGGATTATTGTACACGTTTCAACGAACGCCAGTTTATCACCCGTTGCGAAGCCAACAAGAAACTTCTCACCAAATTTGAGAAGATACTGAATGAATATTTCGAAGCAGACCGGGTGAAACGCAATGGTTTGCCTTCGGCTGAATATTGTGCGGATTTACTTCAGCTGTCACCTTCCTACTTCACGGATTTGCTGAAATATGAAACGGGGAAAAACATAAAGGAACACATACAGTTCAAACGTATCGAAATCGCCCGGCAACGGCTTCAGACAACCGACAAAACCGTCAACCAGATTGCTGACGAACTAGGCTATTCTTCAGTCCAGTATTTTACCCGGTTATTTACCAAAATAGCCGGATGTTCACCCAACGAATACAGGCATCCCAACTGATACATTATATATACCTCCCTGACACGCCAATTATCGTATGATTTAACTTGTTATCCGGATTCAGAGACGTTCAATCTTTAGAAATAATTGAGTTATCTGCTAATTATGGGATGAACCAATTAGTGACGGTGCCTTCAGGCTGTAAGCCTGTAACAAACTAGCCCAGGGTTAGAACCCTGGGTTCCCTTGAATCCTTCTCTTTCTGAGGCACCCTGTAGGGGTGCGACAAGACGAAAAGGGTTGATATTTAGCTTGTCACGCCCTTACAGGGTGGAAAGGCAGAAGCGAGTTTTCATAAACCCAGGGTTCTAATCCTGGGCTGGTTTGTTAAAGCCTTACAGGCTTACATTGACACCGTAAGGGCGGTTCGCGAACCGCCCCCTACCAACGACGCTACATTCAAGTTTGATAAATAGTGACTCATATCATAAAATAAAAACAGTTTCTTAGATGATAATTTAAATAGTTAATAGCATCTACAACATCTACAATTATATCTTAAATCTTTTATAAATAAACATCTTATGTAATAGTTGTAGATGATTTTATATCTACAACTACCATCCTTTATCTACCACTTTATGCACTATCTTGCTTTTCGATGGAGAAAGGAGGAGGGATGAATAAAAGTTTCTTGTGGAGGAAATAAAAGTTTTGTGCGGTGGAAACTTTTGTTTTCTCAGCACAAAACAAAAGTTTAGACAGCAGAAAAACAAATAAACTATACCTGACAGCAATTATGGACATAGAGATAAATGTAATACCCCACAAGTGTAAGATGGTTACATGTTGTATTTGAAAAGTAACAATAATGGTAGATATATCCCTACTATTGTAGATACATTTATATCTACATTCATATTATAGTCCGCTAATAAACAATAAATTACAACAGGAGTTGTAGATATTGTAGATAAGAACCTTTGAACTAAATCAATTCCGTCAATAGTTTGTTGTTTATTGTTCCAACATACCTTCCAGATAACGTTCGGGCGGTAATCCGATGCGCTGCATGAATCCGGCAAGAGCACTAAAATTCAATTCTTCTTTCTCACTGTTAAGCAAAGCAACCCGGCGAATCACACTTAACGGCAAAGAAATGGGAACGGAAGGCAGCAATTGTCCATTATCATACCGGTAACCGGCTTCAGACGGACTGCGGAGGACTGCCAGCCGCCATTCTTTTTCCGAAGCAGATAATGGTTCCTCTACTTCCAGGCAGGCATTGCATAAAAGGGAAAAGAAACGCGAATCGGCAGTAAAGCCGCTGTGTTCTTCATCGAAAAAGAATTTATCGTACTCGCGGTCCATCTGAGTAATGAAATTATCGAGTATCTGTTTTTCGTCGTATTTACAACGTACCAGGAATATGTTTTCAAAAAGACAATGTTCGGCTAATTGCTCATAGTCAAAGGATAACCGCAGATAAGGCTGTCGGGTTGACCACACCTTTTCAGGCAGAACGGTTTCATTCTCATAGAAGGAGAACTTATAAAGTTCCATCTCCGGCCCGATCAGCATCCGGCGCTTTTCACGAAAAAAAGGAATAGCCTGTTTACTGCTTTCCAAAGGGATACCTTTTTGTACCTCATATTCTCCGATAGCCTTCCGGAGCAGTGATAATCCATATTGATATTCTTCTTCAGGAACCGTATATAATAAATTCTCAGCCTGTAAAATAAGTGCCGGTTCACCGGCCGGTCCGGTGCATCCTTCAACGAACGATTGCAATGATATATAGCCTGATAATTCCATTAATTTAATATTTTTTGTGGGCAAAGATACACTATAATTCAGAGAATTACTACCTTTGTTTCAACTATAAACAATTCTAATAACCAATTACAAGAAGATGAAACGTCGTGATTTCTTAAAGACCAGTGTAGTAGCTGGTGCCGCTCTCTCAATAGACTTTACCGGGTTGCAAGCTGCGTTATCCAGCAATACGATGGCAGTGGAACAGGCTCCCGAAATGGTCGCTGTAATGGGTGGCGAGCCCGAAGTCATGCTTGACAAAGCATTGGAGACCCTGGGGGGAATCGGTAAATACATCAAGAAAGGGCAAAAAGTCGTTATCAAACCGAACATCGGCTGGGACCGTACACCGGAACTGGCTGGAAACACCAATCCGGAACTAATCAAGGCATTGGTTAAGAAGTGTCTGGAAGCCGGAGCTGAAAAAGTGACTATTTTCGACCATACCTGCGACAACTGGCAGAAATGTTACGAAAGCAGTGGCATCGCCGCTGCTGTCAAAGAAGCCGGGGGTATCATCATGCCTGCCAACGATGAGAAGTATTTCAAAGAAGTATCCATCCCCAACGGAGTAAAAGTAAAGTCCGCAAAGATACATGAAGCGTTGATTGAAGCGGATGCGTGGATTAACGTACCTATCCTGAAGAACCATGGCGGAGCGAAACTGTCGTGTGCCATGAAGAACTATATGGGTATCGTGTGGGACCGCCGTTTCTTCCATCAGAACGACCTGCAACAATGTATCGCCGACATCTGTACCTGGCAGAAGAAACCGGTATTGAACATTGTGGATGCTTACCGTATGATGCATCAGAACGGACCGCAGGGTAAAAGCGCTGCCGACGTAGCTACATTGAAATCCATGATTGTTTCCCCGAATATCATTGCTATCGACACGGCTGCCCTGGCTTTGTTCAACCAGGTAAAGAAACTGGATATGGAGGCCGTAAGCCATATCAGCAAAGGCGAAGAATTGAAACTGGGAACAACGGATTTGAAGAAAGTCAATATCAAACGTATTAAGATTTAATGAAGCGATTAAATTATCAGAAAGGAGTGAGAGTACTTCTCGCACTCCTGTTTTTTGTACCCATACTCTTGTTTTTTCTTGATTTCACCAACAAGATGCCGGTGGATGTACATAAGTTTCTGCATATCCAATTATTACCCGCAGTATTAGGCGGTATGTTTGGTATTGTTGCAATATTACTTATTATGACATACCTTTTTGGACGTATATACTGTTCAGCCATTTGTCCGGCCGGGATTCTGCAAGATATCATCAACCGTTTGTTTTGTATTGGTAAAAAGAAGAAAAAAGGTGTTCGCCGTTTCAGTTATCATAAGCCAATGAACTGGCTACGGTATTCAATACTGGCCCTAACAGTGGTGACTACCGCATTGGGATTTTCCGGGTTATGCTTATTGCTCGACCCTTATAGCAATTTCGGTCGTATAGCGGCAAATCTGTTTCGTCCTGCTGTGATGTGGGGAAATAATGTATTAGCCGACTGGCTGATGAAGATGGATAACTATTCTTTATTCCATGTTACAATCAGTACGGTTAGTATTGCCGGATTAATATCTGCCATTGTTGCACTGGTCGTATTTATTGTAATGGTCATTTTCCGGGGGCGTTTGTTTTGCAATACATTATGTCCGGTTGGTGCTTTACTCAGCCTGGTATCACGTTATTCACAAATGCGTATCTCGTTTGACAAGGAAGCCTGCAACCATTGCGGCAACTGCGAACGAACCTGCAAGGCGGAAGCTATTAATGCAAAAGAGATGACGGTCGACTCTTCGCGTTGCGTGGATTGCTTCAATTGCGTTTCTTCCTGCTCCAAAGGCGGATTGCAATACCGTTTCAAACCGGCTTTCCGTAAAGAGAATGCCGATACGGACAGTTCCAATGCGATCCCGTATCAAACACGGGAACAGGTAAGTGCTTCTAACAGCCGCCGTACTTTCCTGGCAACCGGAATAACGGTTGCTGCAACATTGCCCGTTGTTTCGGCTATAGCAGACGGCGTCGGACAAGCCAAAGGACATGGTCAAGGCAACGGTCACGGAAAGAAAAAAGGCCGGAAGAAATGGCCGCCCATCACCCCTCCCGGTTCCCTGAACCTGGAACGGTTTAAAGACAAATGTACGGGATGCCATATCTGTGTCGTGAAATGTCCCAGTCAGGTATTACGTCCGGCAGGGCTTGAATATGGTTTCGACTATCTATTGAAACCACGCATGGCTTATATCAGCAGTTATTGTAACTATGAATGTACCATTTGCTCGGAAGTCTGTCCGGCCGAGGCTCTCAAACCGATTTCCGTAGAAGAAAAGAAATCGTTGCAAGTCGGCATTGCCACCTTCTTTATCAACCGTTGTATAGTGAAGACGGAAGGGACCGATTGCGGTGCTTGTTCCGAACACTGTCCGACACAAGCGGTACATATGGTTCCTTATGAAGGGACGCTGACTATTCCCGAAGTAAATCCGGACCTGTGTGTCGGTTGCGGCGGCTGCGAATCCATCTGTCCGGTACGTCCGATGCGTGCCATTATTGTAAAAGCAAATACGGTGCATCAGACCATTGTTTTGCCGGAAGAGGAAGAAGTTAAAAACGTAGAAGTCGATGACTTCGGATTCTAACGGAAAAATGCTACCTTTGCAAGCAAATTTTGCAGAATGAAATTCGAATTACAACACAACGATACTAAAACAAATGCAAGGGCGGGCTTGATTACAACCGACCACGGGGTAATCGAGACGCCCATTTTTATGCCTGTCGGAACACAAGGCACAGTGAAAGGAGTCCACATGACCGAGTTGAAAGAAGATATCGACGCCCAGATTATCCTGGGTAACACCTATCATCTTTATCTTCGGCCGGGTCTTGAAATACTGGAAAAGGCCGGCGGACTTCATAAGTTCAATACATGGGACCGTCCTATCCTGACCGACAGCGGCGGATTCCAGGTGTTCTCGCTTTCCGACAACCGTAAACTACATGAGGAAGGTGCCGAATTCCGCTCGCATATCGACGGTTCGAAGCATCTCTTCACACCGGAGAAAGTAATGGATATCCAACGTATCATCGGAGCCGATATCATTATGGCTTTCGACGAATGCTGTCCGGGTGATGCCGATTACGACTATGCCAAGAAATCACTGGGACTGACCGAACGCTGGCTGGACCGTTGTTTCGACCGTTTCAACACTACGGAACCGAAATACGGATATCAGCAATGCCTTTTCCCGATTGTACAGGGTTGCGTATATCCGGACCTGCGCCGTCACGCCGCTGAAAACGTTGCCAGGAAGGGAGCTGACGGGAATGCCATCGGCGGACTGGCTGTCGGCGAACCGACCGAGAAGATGTATGAAATGATCGAGGTTGTAAATGAAATATTGCCGAAAGACAAGCCCCGTTACCTGATGGGTGTCGGTACGCCGATAAACCTGCTGGAAGCTATCGAACGCGGCGTGGATATGTTCGACTGCATCATGCCGACCCGCAACGGACGCAACGGGCAGCTTTTCACCCGTTTCGGCACCATCAATATCCGTAACAAGAAATGGGAAGACGACTTCTCTCCCATCGACTCCGACGGAAACTCATATGTGGATACGCTTTACAGCAAAGCCTACCTGCATCATCTGGTCAAAGTAAACGAACTGTTGGGCTTACAAATCGCCTCCATCCATAACCTCGCCTTTTACCTTTGGCTGGTGAAGGAAGCACGCAGGCACATCATTGCCGGCGATTTCTCTACCTGGAAAAGCGGCATGGTGCAACAACTAAATAATCGGTTATAATGGGATTGTTGACAAAAGACTGTAGATGGCACGCAGTCTTTTACAACAGCCGTAATTAATTAACGATCTATATGAAATTCAAATTAAGACGGATAGACTGGTATATCATCAAGCAATTTCTCGGGACGTATGTTTTCGCGATTATACTGATTATCTCTATCTCGGTAGTTTTCGATATAAACGAGAAGATTGACAAGTTCCTGAAGCCGGACGTGCCCTTGCAGGCCATTATCCTGGATTATTACATGAACTTTATCCCGTACTTTGCCAACCTGTTCAGTCCGCTGTTCACGTTTATTGCGGTTATCTTCTTCACCTCCAAGCTGGCAGACAATTCGGAGATTATTGCGATGCTTGCCAGCGGCATGAGTTTCCGGCGGCTTATGTTGCCGTATGCTATTTCGGCGGGGATTATTGCGATAGCCAGTTTTATATTGAGCGCGTTCATTATCCCTCCCGCCAATATTACACGTATTGACTTCCAGAATAAGTATATCCGAAATAAAAAGGTAGAATATGCCCGCAATATCCAGATTGAAGTGGAACCGGGCGTGATTGCCTATTTCGACCGCTACGATGCGCGTCCGAATATGGGTTACCGTTTCTCTCTGGAGCATTTCGAAAACAAGAAGCTGGTATCCAAACTGACTGCCAACTCCATCAAATACGACTCTCTGTACAAATGGACTGTCATTGATTATATGATACGTGATTTCGACGGAATGCGCGAACATATCACCGAAGGTTCCCGCAAGGACACTACGCTGACGATTATTCCTTCCGACTTCCTGATTTCCGTCACCGACTGCGAAACGATGACTTCACCGGAGTTGGCAACCTATATCGAACGTCAAAAAACGCGTGGTATCGGTAATATCCAGACATTCCAGATAGAATATCATAAGCGCTTTGCCTCCATCATGGCGGCATTTATCCTGACCTCCATCGGGGCGTCTCTTTCTTCGCGCAAAATTAAAGGGGGAATGGGATTGAATATCGGTATCGGACTGGCGCTGAGTTTCTCCTATATCCTGTTTACGACGGTGACATCGACCTTTGCAATCAACGGATATGTGAGTCCGATGGTGGCAGCCTGGATTCCCAATATCCTTTATACGTTTATCGCCATTTATCTATATCAGAAGGCACCGAGGTAATACGGGATCTCAAACTAAAATGAAAATAATAGATACAAAACCCAAGCCGTTTCAGCGGTCATCCTGTAACATTTGGACTGATCCTTACATACAAAAGCAAATGTTACAGGAACATCTGAATCCAGAAACGGACGGTGCCAGCCGCAATTGGGCATCTATCCTGAAAATTGTTGATTTCATAAATAGCCATATCCGGCCGACCTCCCATATACTTGACCTCGGGTGCGGACCGGGATTATATGCTGAGTTATTTCGTTACCAAGGTCACGAAATAACAGGCATCGACTTCAACAAAGCCTCTATCGATTACGCCTCCCAACGAAGGAAAGATATCCGGTATATCCAGGATGATTATATTCTCCATTATCCGGCGGGTAATTATGATGCGGTCATGATGATTTATTGTGATATGGGTACCCATTCCGACCAGGAACGCGATACGTTGCTCCGCCACATCTTCGACTCACTGACCGAAGGTGGGAAACTTATCTTCGATGTTTTTACCGAAGAGCTTATCAAAGACAAACGGGAAGAAAGAAATTGGGAATGCAGTCCATCCGGCGGCTTTTGGAATGACAGCAAATACCTTCTGTTAAGCCAGACATTCCATCATCCGAAAGAGAAGTGCTTCACGTACCAATACAATCTGCTGACAGATGATGAAATAAAGCATTTCATCGTATGGGACCGTTATTATAATGAAGAGGAAATCTGTACATTATTGAAAAATGTAGGATTTAAAAGTTGCGCGGTATATAAAAATATGCTGGATACAAATAATTTCACGTCAAATCATGAGATGTTTGTGGTGGCGGAAAAGTAAATATAATATATAACAAAAGATGCTACCTAAAACAGATAGCATCTTTCTATAAATCTTGTGAATATTCTATTATTCAAAAACGACTTCGAGTTCATCTACAAATAAAGTACTTCCTGCAGCACCATTAAATGTATCTCCTTTTGCACTGGAAGAACAAATCAAAGCTAACTTATACAGTTTTGTAGCATCATATGTTTTACCTTCCAAATACTTAAATTCAAGACTAAAAGGAGTATATTCCGATTTAGCTGATCCGTCAGCCAATTGTGCTATGGCAACGATCTTTTTAGAACCACTGATATCCACCCCTGTCAAAGTTTCACTTTCGCTCGAAACTTCATATAAAACTCCTTTTATACTACATTCGTCTGTCAACTCAGGATGTTCTACAATTTTATCTTTTACAGAACCATCCAAGAACAATTCACCTGGAGTATATTTATAATATCCATTAAAAAATAACGGTTTTTTATCACACATGATTCCGAACTTCGTACTGTTTAACTGATTTGAGAAATCAATTGCAAAACGTCCGGTATATAAAGAACCAGAAGTAAGAGCTGGTGCCATAGATACATCAGCTGTATAAACTGTTATCAGTTTTGCAGCTGTCCCTTTTACTGCATCATCAGTCGGAACAACCGGGAATTCACCGGTATAACCTAAGAGTGCCAACAGGCTAGCTCCGGCAGTACTTGTTGCCCATTTATCATCAGGAGACGGAGTCTTATATGCAGCTTTACCGGTACCTTTATCCAGCCATTCGTCTAACGAATATTGTAATACCTTACCAGCAACAGCAACCGTATAAGTCGTTGTTACAATTCCATCTTCCGAAGTGACGGTATAAGTGACCGGCTTAGAAAAATCTTGAGCTACCCCGCTTGCCGGAGTAATCGTTGCTTTATCTGAAATCTTGATGGTAGGAACCAAAGCAGCCAATTCTTCCGCTTTGATCGTATCTGTTACCATAAAAGTAATGCTTGTTCCATCAATAACTGGCTGTGAAACCACTTCTTTACTATCAAAAGTAAACTCCGTAATCTTAGCTTCCGAACTCTGGTCGGCTGCTAATTTCGTTCCTGTAAAGTCTACCTTCACATTGATCGCAGCACCTTCCTGAGTTGCCTTTACATTGATAACCATTTCCAGCTTTTCACCTGTGATCGTACCGCTCATCACCACGTCACAATCGCCGACTACAGGCAAGGACAGTTTTTGTTCGCCATCAAACTTACAAGCATTGTCACCCTGTTTTTCTACATTACATTTGTCTACGGAAATGTTTCCGAGCGCCATCGCACCGAAGCTGAAGTTCTTCAGTTCCATCTTGATCTGGTTGTCGCCAACCTTTGTTACATACACCTTTTGGGGAAGATCAGCACCTACTTTAGTTCCGTCCAGGTCTACGTCCAGTGTTCCTTTGTATACACCGTCAAATTCTGTTCCGATAGGTTCTACCTTATCGTCATCACTACAAGCCGAAAACAGGCCTAGCATGCAAAGCAGGCCGAAGAAATACATTAATTTTGTTTTCATAAATCTGTTAGTAAACTAATACCTTTTTAATTAGTAAAATAAAGTTTTTTAGCGGTACGAAGATAAGGATAATTTTTTATAAAACGTTTTGTTCTGGAAAGGCATTGACGGATAAATTGATTGGGAGATATCAAACCCCAATAATACCGCCAGTCATGAGGTGTTTGTGATAGAGAAGAAATAATATATGACAAAAAGAGGATGCATCATTGACGCATCCTCTTTTCTCAAACAATATGACTATTCTTGCTTATTAGTTAGCTTTTAAATCTAAACCTAAATCGAACGCTTCTGTAGCATCCCAATTATTACTGATAGCTGGTAACAACATACCTGCCATGGCGGCATCTGGAGGAATAATACCTGCTGTACTCAACATATTCCATAGATTCAGGAAATCAGAAGAATCGTCACGCATTTTCATGATCGGGTCGAATGCATTCTTGTCAAGGTAAATATAAGTATGTCCATTCTCTGTTTTTGTACTCATGGGTATTCCATTAACAGCCCAATCCTGTAATAAAGCAATCGTTTCATCACTAACCGGAATTTCACTTACTTTGAGTAGACCAGCCAATAACTGTTTTAATTGGGCAGGTTCACTTGTCAATACTGTTGTTATGATCTCAGACATTCCATCAGCATTGCTACCCATCGCTTGCCCGATAATATTGCCTAAATCGAGTTTCATATATAGTTTACCATCTTTATGGAACCAATAGGCCAGGTGTTTAGGAGCATCTAACCAATCGGAAGTTGGGATAAGTGCTTCTACAACCTCTTTTGCCGGTGCCTGGAAAATCCAATTTGTATCGAATTCAATTTTTCCCTCTTTTATATATCTAGCTGTGATTGTACCATCTGTACCTAAAGTTACCGAATTTAATACTTGTGGAAGAAGTATCCCGAAAAGACCTCTGAATATGGCTCCGTAAGATGTACCGTAATCAGAAGAAGATGTAACACAAACATAGTTGACGTAACCAGCACCCGCAAGTACAGCGTTCGGATTCTCATATCCGTTATATTCGAGTGGTCCGGTTGTATAATCTGCCAGACTATAAGTTTTCGCCCATCCGTTCGGGTCATTCATCACGACAGTCAGTTTCAATGTCATTACTTTCTCTTTTACAGAACCGGCATACTCCACATTAGCATAAGTAGTAGTAGCTGTTCCTGAAAATTCGCTGTTTTTAACCTCGACATTAGAGATTGTAGTTTCATTTTCTCCCGGGATTATATTATTCAGTAAAAGTTTCCCATTGTTACCACTGGTAGCCGAGAAAGAAACTTTCTTTCCGGTCAGAGCCATATCACCATATGAAAGCACTAAATTTTCTCCACTGTAATCACCTACCAACTCTTCCCAGCTGTTGTCAACTTTTTCTTCCTCATCGTCACTACATCCTGTAAATAAGCCGATAGAACAAATCAATGCAAATAAATAGACTAATTTTTTACTCATAGTAAATACGTTTAATATTATTATTAATGTTAATAGGGTGCGAAGATAAGAACATTTTTTTTGTAAACATACCTCTCCTGAAAAGTCCTTAAAAATAGAACATTCTTTATTAATAACATCTCCCATAAAGTAGTGTAGAATCACAAAAATGCTATTTATAGCTAAAAAAAATATCAGGTTGCTGCAACTAGTTGCAACAACCTGATAGAGATCTTATAGTTATATCGGATTTTAGTTCAAACTTATTTCACTAAATTCAAACCAATTTCTAATTTAGTTGTTTTATTCATTGCTTCGGGGAATGAATCCAAGAGTCCT
The DNA here is from genome assembly GCF_023656785.1 of Parabacteroides caecihominis. NCBI lineage: Bacteria > Pseudomonadati > Bacteroidota > Bacteroidia > Bacteroidales > Tannerellaceae > Parabacteroides > Parabacteroides caecihominis. The sequence goes on along the minus strand of NZ_JAMOKS010000017.1, from coordinate 60,315 downwards.
TTTACAAAAGCTCCCATTCCACCTAAAGCATTATCTTCAATCATACCGGATAGCATTGGAAGCAACGGTACGATTTTATCAACAAGCTCTTTGTCGATATATACTCTTGCCGAATTTCCATCAGAAGCCATTTCATAATTTACAGGTATTCCATTCTTAACTAATTCTATTAATGGATCAAATGATGATTGTTCTGATTTTGATCCTGCTATGATCTTTTCCAAATTCAAAAAGACGAGAATCTGAGTCTCAGTTACATTATAAGCTGCGTAACCTTCTTCTGAAGTCTCCCAAGACGGAGTCACTGGTTTATCCAGACTAATTCCACTTTTAGAATAAGATGCTACAATTTGTCCGTTATCCTGAAATGTAACATTTTGAAGTACTTGTCCTAAAACTAAACTTCCTAAAGGACCAGCAAAAGCCGGTATTGATTCTATCGGCAAAAAGCCTCCTAACAAAGTCCCATCCTCGGCTTCCCAAGTCATGAATAGCGGCCCAGAAACAAAACTATCATTTTCGTCTTTCTTTATTTCTGCTAATTTCCATGTTCCAGCAATAGGTGCTGTTATTTTCAATTTAACATCCAGTGTCAAAATTCCAGATTCTACCGACCCCTTCACAGATACAGTACGTAAATCTGTCTTATTTTCACCTTCTAAAGCATAGTTTTCTCCTGTTTTAAGCATTTTAGCATCCACTGTAATTTCAGCTTCGCCTGGAATAAGTTTTGTTAAAACGACACTTGCTGACTCTGCAGAATTAGCAGTTACTTTTACAGATTGATCTGAAACTTCAGTGCCATCCAAGCTTAACTTAAGTGTCTCTGCAGAATATGTAGCAGAAACAGCTTTCCAACTGTCATCTGTTTTTTCATCATCATCACTACAAGCCGTAAACAGGCTCACAGAGCAGATCAGAGCAAACAAGTACAATAAATTTTTCTTCATTATTTTTTTAAGTTTAATATTAATTGGGTGCAAAGATAGTTATTATTCCTTTTCAAAGTTAAGGTCTGTAATAATAATTATGCCATTCATACTTAGGAAATCACTATTGATTTTTAACACTATGTCCCTGCGTAGGCAAGAAAGTGAAAGTCAAACTAACCAACAAACCTGCCATATATCTTGAAGAAGGTGGCTGCGATTGATCGGAGATTGAGTAAGAAAAGGCAGCTGGAATAAACCAACTGCCTTTTTTCATTCAAAAAATCGTGATGCTATCATTACTTTTGCAGGATCAAAGTGACATGTACATCATCCGTCTTTTCGAGGATACCCGGAATTTGTGCCATAACAGCCTTGATATTATCAGGTAATTTACCCAAAATCAAACCGGACAAATCTTCATCGGTCAGCAAAGCAAACAGTTTTCCCAATACGTCATATCCGAGAGTGACTTGCGCCGTTCCGTTGGAAACGCTGTAACTCAAAGGAACACCGTCCGAAAGGTAAGGAGCGATCAGCTTAATCGCTTCCAGGAATTTCAAGATTTCACTGCTACCTATATCCGCTTTAGACTTGTTAGCCTCTACAGTTGCCAGGATCTGGGCAATATTTAATTGCACATATAATTTATTATTTTTGATGTAATACTGTGCCAGGTTAAGCGGGGAAGACTGCCAGTCGGATGCTCCTTTTTTCATATAACGGGCAGTAATGTTTCCGTCTTCTCCGTATGAAATGCTTTCAAGTACTTGAGGCAGCATAGGGCCTACAAATTGTCCAATCATAGGAGCGGCCATCGATACAGGAATCGGGCCGGAGATTCCGGAGATACCTAAACCACTCAGGTCGATCGTTGCGTCACCTGCCGACCAGACAAGGTTCAACGGCTGTGCCGCCAGTTTCCAGTTACCAGTCAGGTCATTCTTCGGCATGGTTACGTTCAGGGAGAGGACCAGCTTGTCTTTTTCCACACTGCCGGTGTATTTTACTTCACGTCCGTTGCCTGAATCTGTTCCTTCAAACGTATATTTTTCTCCGGATAAAGTCAGGGGTACATTCGATATCGTCGTAGTAATTTCTCCCGGAATTACGCCGGGAACCAGATTAGGAATTAATGCGGATTTCGATCCGCCATTGATAAGTCCGTTAATGACACTCATGTCAAAAGTACCTTTCATCGTGAGTGTAGCCGTCTTACCGTCTTTTGTCTCAAAAGAAATTTCCTTGCCCAACAAAGCGACATTGCTATACTTCAAATCTAGATTTTCACCGGAGTAAGTGGCATTTACTTCCAAGCCATTCGGATCTTTCGAATCATCATCATCGCTACAAGCGGTAAACATATTTAACGTACAAAGCACGGTAAACAAATACAAAAAACTTTTCTTCATAACTCTCTTTTCTTTATAATAAGTTGCACAAAGATAAATGATTTGCTTGTTAGAAGAAGTGTGTTTGATTTAAAATTATCAATCATCTATGCCAATAGAAATAGCTGAACTATAACATTCTCCCCATAAGAGTGGGTGTTTTTCCCCATTGCAATGGGGATTATTCCCCTCTATTAGGGGGAAAATTCCCCACATAAATAAAAAAGGTGGGGAATTTCTAAAGGAGAACTTACCTCGGCAAATAACAGTTTGCTTCCTTTCATTTGTTCTAAAAAAGAAATGCAGAAGACTCAAATATTGTCAGAGTTGAACTATTTTTTTTAATGGGGTATCCCATGCCGCAGGCTCTATTTTGCCGTCAGTTTCAACTGACGGATAGATAAATCTTCCGGTTTTACCGGATTCCTCTGTGGGTTTTAACCCCTTTTCCCTTTCCTGAGTGTTATTATAATGAAAGGGGATAAATCCCACAGAGGAAGAGGCTTTGCCTCCTGTATTTAGAACCGTTGGTTGAAACCAACGGCAAAAGAGAGCCTGCGGCACGAGGCGAGCCTCGTTTAATAAACCTTCTTAAAACCCAAAAAGCGCCGGCAATAAATATTGCCAACGCTTTCCGAAAACTTAATCTATATACTAATTACTCTACCACCAACATCTTATCATTGACGGCCATCTTGTCGCCATTCTCTATATAAACCTCTTTCACCACCCCGTCTATCGGGCTGCGTATCTCGTTTTCCATCTTCATGGCAACCAGGACGCAGAGAGGGGTTCCGGCTTTTACTTCGTCGCCGGGTTTTACATTTACTTTCAGGATTACTCCCGGCATCTGGGCCGTGATGACCTGGCGGCCGACAGCTACCGACTGGATACGCGACAGGCGCATCTTCTTCAGCTCGTCGATCACCTGTACCTGGAAGTAGTCGCCTTTATTCTTTACTTCGTACATGTCGTCGCGGATATTGGTGATCTGTACGCCATGCGATTTATGATTTAGGATAATGGAGTGGATACTGTCGCCACCTACATTATAATCGACATCATATATCTTTCCGTTTACGGAAACTTTCTTTACCGGGCCGTCTTCCAGTATCTCCACTTTAAATTCGGTGTCCGGCATATCATTTACTGTTGCAAAATAAGTTGCTAATGCTTTCGGCATAATCTTGTCCTCCCCTTTTTAATAGTTATTGGCAGTCATCTGCAATTTACCGTAATATTTCCATAAGGATTCACCGACCAGCGGAACTGTTGTCATACGGGCGGCAGCCTCTTTCTCCTGTTCAAAATGTTTGATCGCTGCGGCGATAACGGCAACCAGCGGGTCATTGTTCTGACGACGTTTCAAATCTTCCTTATCGAACTTGGTGTCGATAAAGGTCGTATCGTAATTCCCTTTCAGGAACGTTTCGTTGTGCAACACACGCTGGTGGAACGGGATAGTCGTTTTAATACCCAGTATCTTGTATTCACGAAGGGCACGGGCCATATTGGAGATGGCCGATTCGCGATTACGTCCCCAGGTGCACAGCTTGGCGATCATCGGGTCGTAATGCAGGGAGACTTCAAATCCGGCATAGGCGGCACTGTCCAGGCGGACATTACGTCCTTCGGGAGCTTCGCGCACTTTGATGATGCCGGGGGAAGGCATGAAATTGTTTTCCGGGTCTTCCGCATAGATACGGCACTCGATGGCAGCACCGCGAAACTCTACATCTTCCTGTTTATAAGGCAACGGATTTCCAGCGGCAACCAGTATCATATCGCGTACCAGGTCGACACCCGTAACCTCTTCCGTCACCGGATGCTCCACTTGTAGGCGGGTATTCATTTCCAGAAAATAGAAGTTCTGATCTTTATCCATCATAAACTCCAATGTTCCGGCACTGTAATAACCGATCTTTTTACAGGCTTCGACTGCCACGGCAAGCATCTTTCTGCGGGTTTCTTCCTTGACAAAAGGCGACGGAGATTCTTCGATCACTTTCTGGTTTCGGCGTTGGATGGAACATTCGCGTTCATATAAATGAATCACATTTCCATACTTATCGCCTAAAACCTGTACTTCGATATGGTGCGGATTCTCAATATATTTCTCGATATAAATGGCATCGTTTCCAAACGAATTGCCAGCTTCGGAACGTGACAGGCGGAAGGCTTCTTCCAGCCCTTCTTCATCACGAACCAGACGCATTCCCTTACCGCCTCCTCCGGCTAACGCCTTCAGCATAATCGGGTAGCCGACTTCTTTGGCGACCTTACGCACTTCGTCGATATTGTTAACCGGCTCTTCCGTCCCGGGAACAACCGGCACACCGGCTGCTTTCATGATCTTACGGGCTTCCGTCTTGATTCCCATCCTGGCTATCACATCGGCACTCGGACCGATAAAGATGACACCTTCTTCTTCGCAGCGACGGGCAAAATCGGCATTCTCCGAAAGGAAACCGTAACCCGGATGGATGGCTGCACCCGTTTTCCTGGCAATCGCCAGGATCGCATCGGGTTTAAGGTAAGAAGTATCTGATTCATCTTCAGAGATACAATAGGCTTCTTCGGCATACCGAACATGCAAGGCTCCCCGGTCTACATGGGTGTAAATCGCAACGGTGGGTATATTCATTACGCGGCAGGTACGAAAGATTCGCATCGCAATTTCGCCGCGGTTGGCTACTAGTACTTTCTTAATCATAATCGTTCGCGTATTAAAGTGGTAAATTGGAATGTTTCTTCGGCGGGTTAGACTGCCGTTTGTTGGCAAGCAACTCGAAGCTGCGGATCAAGCGGGCACGGGTTCCTGATGGTTCGATGATTTCGTCTACATACCCCAATTCGGCTGCCCGGTATGGGTTGGCGAACTTTTCACGATAATCGTCCTGTAGTTCCTTACGTTTCTTTTCCACATCTTCCGCCTTTTTCAGTTCTTTACGGAAAAGGATATTTACAGCACCATCCGGTCCCATGACGGCAATCTCGGCGGTCGGGTAAGCGAAATTGATATCGCCGCGGATATGTTTGGAACTCATCACATCATAGGCACCGCCATAGGCTTTACGGGTAATGACCGTTACCTTCGGCACTGTCGCTTCACAATAAGCATAGAGCAATTTGGCCCCATGACGGATAATACCTTCATATTCCTGATTGACGCCCGGAAGGAATCCCGGAACATCCACAAAGGTCAGCAGCGGTATATTGAACGCATCACAGAAACGGACGAAACGGGCGGCTTTTACCGAAGCATTAATATCCAGCGTTCCTGCCAGAACTGCCGGCTGGTTGGCTACCACACCGATCGTTTTTCCATTCAACCGGATATATCCGATCACAATATTTTTGGCATATTCTTCCTGCACTTCAAAGAAGTTATGATCGTCGGCCACCGATTCGATCAGTTCCTTCATATCATAGGGCTGATTCGAATTGGTCGGGATCAGATTATTGAGTTGTTCGTCAATGCGGTTGGCACTATCCGTCGTAGGAATGAAAGGCGGTTCCTCCATATTATTGCTGGGGAGGAATGACATGAGTTCACGTATCTTCAGGATACAATCCATATCATTATCGCCGGTGAAATGAGCCACGCCTGAACGGGTGCTATGTACTTCCGAACCTCCCAGGTCCTGCATGGACACTTCTTCCTGGGTTACACTCTTTACCACTTCCGGCCCGGTAATAAACATATAACTGGAATCTTTCACCATAAAAATAAAATCGGTCAACGCCGGTGAATAGACTGCTCCTCCGGCACACGGCCCCATAATGGCACTGATCTGCGGGATTACCCCCGAAGCCATTGAATTGCGTAAAAAGATTTCGGCATATCCCGCCAACGAACGGACACCTTCCTGGATACGGGCTCCTCCGGAATCATTCAGTCCGATAACAGGCGCACCGAGTTGCATCGCCATATCCATGATTTTACAAATCTTCCGGGCATACGTCTCTGAAAGGGCACCTCCGAAAACGGTAAAATCTTGGGCAAATACAAATACGGTACGTTTACCGATTAAACCATATCCCGTTACAACCCCATCTCCTAACGGGCGTTGTTTTTCGAGACCAAACTCTGTACACCGATGAGTTACAAACTTGTCGACTTCTACAAAGCTACCTTTCTCAAGGAGTAATTCGATTCGCTCGCGGGCTGTTAACTTGCCTGCTGCATGTTGTTTCGCGATACGGTCTTCGCCGCCTCCCAGCTCTGCCTGATGGTTCAGAGCCGCCAATTGTTCAATTTTCTCTTTCATGGCGATGTCGGTTTTTATTGATTGATGAACTTTAATTCACTTGTTAATCTGTCTTTTGCAAAAATAAGATGAACAGACGGCTTAAACTGTGTGATAAATTACACCGTGAAAACACTCCGTGTCTTAATTCCCTTACAATGTAAACATTTGAAACTACGAAACAGTTACGGAAACTGATCGAATTTATCAATGAAAGTATTGATGAAATTTATCCAAGCTGCTTTTAATGCATAAAAAAACCTCCCAACGGCACCCTGTATGCCATTGGGAGGTCTGAAATAAAGTAAAAACAACAATCTTTCTAACAGGATTTACCTGTCATAATATCTAATACCAATTTATCTGTTTCTTCCATTCCGCGGGAACCTATCGCCGTCAGGTTCGAGATCGACTTGTCCACATCTTCGTCGATAATACCTTCTACCGGAGTCACCACCTTATTCTCCATTGCCATCAAGGCTGAGATCATGGCAGTAGAGACACCGCTCGACACCTTCAATGCGCAACTCGGTTTTGCCCCGTCGCAGATCATTCCGGTAATATTTCCGATCATATTCTTGATTGCATACGATATTTGCATCTTGCTTCCTCCCATCAAGTAAGTGATGCCGCAACTGGAACCCGTGGCAGCCACAACGCATCCGCATAATGCAGAGAGACGCCCCAGGCTCTGCTTGATATAAATAACCATCAGGTGGCTGAGCATCAGGGCACGTATCAACTGCTCTTCCGTACATTTGATATCTTCCGCAAACGAAAGGACCGGCAACGTCGCCGCAATTCCCTGGTTGCCGCTGCCGGAGTTACTCATAACCGGAATCATCGCCCCGTCCATACGGGCATCGCAGGCGGCAGCTGTCATAACCAGCATGTGGGTATAGGCAGAGTCACCCATATATTTCTTGCCGTATTCGCCGGAAACAGTTTTGCTGACGGTATGCCCATAATGTCCCTGTATGGAAGCCTGGGCGGCTTTCTTATTCAGATCTGCCGTTTCAAGGATAAAACGGATATCATCCAGAGGCATTTCCATCGCAAACTCATATACGGTAGAGAAAGAGAGTTTCAATTCATCTCCGCCGCATGGCTTATCGTCCGTTGCATCCGACTGACGCAGATCGGTCAAAACTTCCCCGTTTTTCTCTACATATATAATATGCGTATGTTCATGGCAGATAATAACCCGGGAAGTCTGGTCGCCTGCCGTGCAGATCACTTCGATATATAACTTGTCGACATTTTCCTTCAGAGCAATATGGATGATCTTTTCGTCTATCATGGCTTTTCCGGCCTGTAATGCTTCCGGCGTGATGTCACGCAGCACTTCCAATTCGTACGAAGATTTACCGATCAGTGTTCCGAGAGCGATCGCGATAGGCAATCCCACCATTCCTGTTCCGGGTATCCCCACTCCCATTGCATTCTTCAGGATATTGGCACTGAGTAATACGTCTATCTTTTCCGGACGTTCGCCCAATACCTCGGCAGCTTTCGCGGCAGCCAAAGCCACAGCAACCGGTTCCGTACAGCCAATAGCGGGGATTACCTCCTGATGGATCAGTGATATGATTTGTGATTTTGTTATATTATCCATGACAGCGATGTTTTATGCGTTAGATTATTCATGTTTCCGGCAAAGGTAATGATTTCTAATTTATGTTATATGTTTTGCTAAATTAAGAATGAAAATAATATCTTCGCACCGCCTAACTCACAGGGTGATAAAGGCTACTAAATGAATAATGATAAAAAAGATTGTTTATGGAAAGGAAAAAGATTGTTTTCTATGGGTTAGCCATGCTCGTCGCATTGGCATTAACAGTAAAAGTACTGATTCCCGCATCACCACCGGCTATTTCACCGCCGGAAAAACTATTGTTCGGAAATGATGACCTTCTGAACCGTTCGCTCCCCTCGCTTGAATATATCAAAACCCTTCAACCGGAAAATATCCCCGGCTTACACACCGTTTCGCTTTATTCCCGCAACGACTCGCTGAAACTCGACTATTGTTATCCCGACACACTGATCACCCGATTGATCGCTCCTACTATTTCTCCAACACAAACAGATCATCCGGATCATCAATACCAGACATTCCTGGCCACCATACCGGAAAAACAAAAAGGCTTCTTTAGCATAGAATATCCGGAATTATGGATTCCATTGGTTCTTTGCTTCACCTGCCTGCTTTGTCTGTTCACCGGACGAGTCTTGTACGTGGTCACCGGCAAGCTCCGGCAGAAATGGACAGGCCGGGATACCGACAAGCCGCAACCGCTCCCGGTCCGGTGGGGAAACGGCAAATGGAAACAGGCGACGGATACGGCAGTCGGCCTATGTATGAGTTCGTTTATCATAACCGGATTGCTCTCCATGTCGCCTATCCCGAAATGGCTGGGCGATACTCATACGGCAGCAGAACAGGACCGGCTGCATCCGCCTCTCCTACTAGATAATTTCAGTATGGAACCTTACCTGCTTTTGCAACCGGATGCTTACGGGACATCCGCTAATGACGGGGAAAAGATTTGTATGCTAAAGTTGCGCTCCTATCTGAATAAGCCGCTGGTAGAGATTATACGTCAAAAGGGGAATAATGCCGTGCAGTCTGAATATATTTATGCCGCGAATAACGTTCCGCAACGTTTTATTGTCACACGCCCCGATATCGTGCATTCGCTGCAAAAATTATATGGGCCGAAAATACCGTTGTTACGCATATCGAAGCTGAAAGAGTATGATGAATATTACCGGCCTGAGTCCGAATCGAAAACATTACCCTTGCCGGTATACAAAGTGGAGGTAGACAACAAAACGCAGGATCTTTATTATTTCCCGTCCTCTGCCCCGACTTATTACCACTATAATTCGAACACGAAACTGAGGAAAAAGATATCAGATTTTGCCACGTATTGAATTATAAGTAATTTTGGCTTCGTTTTCTAATCATAACACAAAGAATGAATCAGATATACGAAGAACGGCTGGGTACAGACCGTATGCTACCTCTTGTCTTCCGGATGGCATTGCCTGCGATAGTTGCCCAAATGGTAAACCTGCTCTACAATATTGTAGACCGTATTTATATCGGGCATATTCCGGGAATAGGCACACCGGCGCTTGCCGGCATCGGGGTAGCCGGTTCGATTATTATCCTGATTTCCGCATTTTCATCCATTGTTGCAGGCGGAGGTGCTCCGCTTGCAGCAATTGCCCTCGGACAGGGAAACCGGCAACAGGCCGGAAAGATACTTGGGAACGGCTTTATACTATTGCTGATCTTTACCGTGCTGACTTCTACCCTCGCCTATATTTTCATGAAGCCGATCCTGCTGTTCACCGGTGCCTCGGAACAAACACTCGGATATGCCACTGATTATCTTTCTATCTATCTGATCGGTACGTTATTTGTCGAAATATCGGTAGGCTTAAATACTTTCATCAATACGCAAGGACGTCCGGGTATTGCCATGTGGTCGGTAATGATAGGTGCCTTCCTCAATATCCTGCTCGACCCGCTTTTCATTTTTGGTTTCAACATGGGGGTAAAAGGAGCGGCATTAGCCACAATTATTTCACAGGCCGGCAGTGCCATCTGGGTGTTGTCTTTTCTGACTTCTTCCCGCGCCTCCCTTCGGCTCGAAAAGCAGTATATGAAACCGGACAGGAAAGTGATCGGGGCGACTCTGGCTTTAGGCATATCACCTTTTATCATGGCCAGTACGGAAAGCCTGGTAGGTTTTGTGCTGAACGGTATGCTAAAGACATTCGGCGATATTTACGTGAGCGCGTTGACCGTTATGCAAAGTTCGATGCTCTTTGTCAGTGTTCCGCTGACTGGTTTCGCCCTGGGGTTCGTGCCTATTGTCAGCTATAATTACGGGCATGGGAACAAAGAAAGGGTAAAAGAATGTTTCAGGATCGTAGTGACATTCATGTTCCTGTTTAATTTTGTCCTGATGTTGCTGATGATTCTCTTTCCTTCCGTTATTGCTTCGGCTTTCACTTCGGATGAAGAACTAATACAGACTGTGAAGCAGGTTATGCCTGTATTCCTGGCTGGTATGACCATTTTCGGCTTGCAGCGTGCCTGCCAGAATATGTTCGTTGCCCTGGGCCAGGCTAAGATTTCCATCTTTATCGCATTACTCCGCAAGGTTATCCTGCTTGTTCCGCTAGCCTTGATCTTACCACATTTTATGGGAATGATAGGCGTCTATGCGGCAGAAGGTATTTCCGATGCAACGGCGGCTATCTGCTGTACGATCATTTTCTTTATACAATTTCCGAAGATACTGAACAGGATGACCGGTGTATGATAAATTTCACTCTTTCCCCAACGTTTCAACAGTAAATGTTTCCGCCCCCGTGCCATTGCCGCGTCCCTCTTCCAGGCGTACACTGAAAACGACTGTGCCTGTTTGTAATTCGGGAGAAGCACGTACTGTGACTTCGTAAGTGATAGGAGTATCATGGGTAACCCGGGCAATCCGGACAGGTTCGGATAGTTCCAGGTTTTCTCCTTCTTCCAGTTTGACTACCGGAAGAACATTCAATGCATCCTGAAAACTGTTATTCACGATTACAAAAGAGATACGACAGGTTTCTCCCGCATCGATTTTTTGATTATAGGTGATGCTATCTTCATCCAGAAGAATATCCTCTATCTGCAAGTCCGGAAGAAGGACGTGAGACGACGGTGTATATTTCGGACTTCTCCTTACAATATGCGTTTCCTCTTCCGTACTGGCTGCAATCGAAGCACCGGCAACGCCACCCACAGCCGTTCCTATAAACGCACCTATTTCACCACCATTCTCATCATTGATCGCCTCTCCTATCAATCCTCCGAAAAGCCACCCGATAAAAGAGCCGACCTGTGCTCCAAAACCGACCCGGTCTTCACTACTCATATTCCTCATGGAGCCGCAACCCGGCAGAAGCAATAAAGAGAGCATTATAGATAGAATCACATTTCTCATATAAAAATTCTTCAGTTTGACTTTATGACATCGGAAAGAGCAAAAACCCCCATTCAATTCCATTTTTTTATGTAAGTTTGCGGCCAGTTAAACAAAGAATAATGATCAATCAATTCCAGACACCATCCGCAGATCTGCAACGCCAATATGATCTTCTCCAAATGGAGTATGAATACGAGAAAGAGACGTACAGGCAACAAGCCGAACGGGTGGGTATTCACAGGAAAATACAACAGGGACTTTGCTGGTATCCTGTGATTCCGGGAAAAAGTTATTATAATTCGCTCAATCAGCTCGTCATTGAAATAGAACGCAGGGACGATAAGGAGATCGAACATAATTTTGAATACGGACGTCCGGTTTGTTTCTTTACGACAAACGGAACCGGCAGTCCGCGTTATCTGAATTTCTCCGGCATCATCAGCTATGTACAGGACGACCGGATGGTCGTCGTCCTTCCGACACCTTCCGCTTTATTCGACCTGCAAAACGTTAACAGTGAACTGGGCGTTCAACTCTACTTCGACGAGACTAGCTATAAAACGATGTTCAATGCACTGTCAGGTGTAATGAAAGCAAAAAATAACCAGCTTGCCCATCTGCGTGATGTGTTGCTGGGGAAGACACCGGCCAGCCGGAGAAACCTGTTCCCGGTACGTTTCCCGTGGTTAAACACAACCCAGGAGGAGGCGGTCAACCATGTGCTGTCGGCCAAAGAAGTATCCATCGTGCATGGTCCTCCCGGAACCGGGAAAACAACGACACTGGTCGAAGCTATCTACGAAACGCTGCATAGGGAAAATCAGGTAATGGTCTGCGCCCAAAGCAATACGGCAGTCGACTGGATATCGGAAAAACTGGTAGACCGGGGTATCAACGTGCTCCGTATCGGCAACCCGACGCGGGTGAACGACAAAATGCTTTCATTTACGTATGAACGGCGCTTCGAGTCACATCCCGACTATTCCGAACTTTGGGGAATCCGCAAAGCAATCCGGGAGATACAATCTTCTTTCCGTAAGAAAAGTCACAGCGAAAAGGACACGGCCCGTAACCGTCTTTCCCGCCTGCGCTTCCGTGCCACCGAACTGGAGGTGCAGATAGACGCCGACCTGTTCAGCGAAGCCCGCGTCATAGCATGTACGCTGGTGGGATCTGCCAACCGGGTGCTGACCAACCATAATTTTACCACCCTCTTTATCGATGAGGCGGCACAGGCACTGGAAGCTGCCTGTTGGATTGCCATCAGCAAAGCGGACAGGGTGATTCTGGCTGGTGACCATCACCAGCTTCCTCCCACTATTAAATGTATAGAAGCTGCCCGCGGCGGACTGGACCGTACTTTGATGCAGAAAGTGGCAGCCGGCAAACCTGAGACTGTCTCCCTGCTTAAAGTACAATACCGGATGCATGAAGATATCATGCGTTTCTCGTCCCGCTGGTTTTACCAGGACGAGTTGCAGGCTGCGCCGGAAGTAAAGTACCGCGGCATCCTCGCCTACGACACACCTGTCGTGTGGTTCGATACGGCAGATTGTGATTTTGAGGAAGATCAATTATCCGAAAGCCAGAGCCGGATCAATAAAAAAGAGGCGGAACTGCTGGTGGAGCAACTGCAAGCCTATATCGAGAAGATCAGTAAAGAACGCGTACTGGACGAAAGCATCAACTTCGGACTGATCTCTCCCTACAAATCACAGGTGCAATATATCCGCGGCTTGATTAAACGGAACTCTTTTTTCAAACCCTTCCGCAAACTGATTACCGTTCATACCGTAGACGGTTTCCAGGGCCAGGAGCGCGATGTGATCATGATCAGCCTGGTACGAGCCAATGACCAGGGAAATATAGGTTTCCTGAACGACCTGCGCCGCATGAATGTTGCCATCACCCGTGCCCGAATGAAACTGATCATACTGGGCGATGCCTCCACATTGACAAAACATACTTTTTATCGGGAATTATACAAATACATCACAGCCAACGGCCATGTGATCCCATTAAAACCCGCAACAGAAACAGACAATTCTATTCACCGGAAATAAAATAAAGATGAACTATAAACTACTGGTCCTCGACCTGGACGGAACACTGACAAACAGCAAAAAAGAAATCACGCCTTTCACCCGGGAGGTATTAATAAAAGCCCAGCAACAAGGTCTCCATCTGGTTCTGGCCTCCGGACGCCCTACTTACGGTATCGTTCCACTGGTAGAAACGCTGGAAATGAAAGAGTACGGAGGTTTCATCCTCTCTTTTAACGGAGGAAAAGTGATCGAAGTGAAAACCGGAAAGGTCTTTTACGAACAAGCCCTGCCACCGGACGTCATGCCCCTGATCTATCAACGTTCGTATGAAGCCGGACTGACAATCCTGTCTTACAACGGCAAATACATCCTGACCGAAAACGCAGCAGACAAATATGTTCAATACGAATCATTCCTGACCAAAATGAAGATAAAGGAAACCGACGACTTCCTGCACAACCTACGGCTCCCGGCCGACAAATGCCTGATAGTCGGTGAACCGGAAGACCTGGTTCCGCTGGAAGAAAAACTGCGTCAGGAACTAGGCCTCCGCCTCAATGTCTATCGTTCGGAACCGTTTTACCTGGAAGTCGTACCCAAAGGGATCGACAAAGCCGCTTCGCTTGAACGCCTATTGGAACGTGTGCAGATAAAAAGAGAGGACGTTATCGCCATCGGTGACGGCTACAACGACCTCTCCATGATTAAATTTGCCGGCCTCGGCGTTGCTATGGCAAATGCACAGCCTCCCGTAAAATCAAATGCGGATCAGATCACTGCATTTACAAACGATGAGGACGGCGTTGCACATTTCATTCATGATTTACTCAATAGTAATACCCACCAAAATATACATGAAATAGGTTAAAAAGATACTAACGAGATGGTCTTTATTTTTATTGGATGCGTTTATAAACCAGGATTTTTATGTAGATTTGTAATCTAAACAATAAAACAGCAAGCCATGAAGTTCAAATTATTGGTTTTAGACGTAGACGGGACATTGCTCAATAGTGAAAAAGAGATTACTGCCCGCACCCAGGCTGCTTTACTGAAAGTTCAGCAAATGGGAATACACATTGTATTGGCATCCGGCAGACCCACCAACGGGGTTATGCCGCTCGCAAAGGCTCTGGAACTGGATCATTACGGTGGTTTCATTCTCTCATATAACGGTGGCCAAATCATCAATGTACAAACGGGTGAACTGCTCTTCGAGAAACGTATCAACCCGGAGATGCTGCCTTACTTGGATAAGAAAGCGAAGAAGAACGATTTTGCCATTTTTACGTATCATAAAGACTATATCCTGACAGATAAACCCGACAACAAACATGTGCAGGAAGAAGCTGCGCTAAACAATATGCGTGTGATTGGTGTTGACAATTTTCCGGAGGCTGTCGACTTCAGTCCTTGCAAGTGTGTGCTGGCAAGCGACAATGAAGAAGAACTGGTCGGACTGGAAAATCACTGGAAGAAACGGCTGGACGGTGTATTGGACGTATTCCGTTCGGAAGATTTTTACCTGGAAGTGGTTCCCCAATTCATCAACAAAGGAAACACATTAGGCGTATTGATGGAAAAGCTGAAAATTACGACCGAAGAAGTCGTAGCGATTGGCGATGGAATTGCTGATGTCCCCATGTTACAGCTTGCCGGGACCAGCGTAGCGATGGGCAACGCCCGTGATTCGGTTAAGGTCTGTACGGATTTCACCACACTGACCAACGATCAGGATGGTGTGGCAATAGCCGTAGAAACCGCTATCCTGGCTGCCATCAAACCAACGGAAGTACCTTTAGACCAGTTGAATATACGGGCTAAACATGCACTGATGGGTAACCTGGGTATTCAATATACTTATGCATCCGAAGACCGTGTGGAAGCGACAATGCCGGTCGACGAACGTACACGCCAGCCTTTCGGCATACTGCATGGCGGAGCGACTCTGGCGTTAGCTGAGACAGTAGCGGGATTAGGCTCCATGATACTGGCTAAGCCGGACGAGATTGTAGTCGGAATGCAGGTGAGCGGCAGTCACATGTCGTCGGCCCACGAAGGCGATACGGTACGCGCCGTCGGGACAATTATTCATAAGGGACGTTCTTCACATGTATGGAATGTAGATGTGTTTACCTCCACCGATAAGTTGGTTTCATCCATACGTGTCGTGAATAGTATATTAAAAAAGAAATGATTTCAGAAGAAACAAGTAAATACAAGACAATTGACTTATTGATCAGGCAGGGCCGGAGTTTTGCTATCTATCGTATACCGGGGGAAGAGACTCCCCGGTTCGTGATGCAAGCCTCCGGTTCTGCCCGTCTTTTATATAATATCGAGGACCTGAATGAACAACAGGGCTTCGTCATCGCTCCGTTCCGGGTCAGCCGGGAATGTCCGATCGTGCTGATTCGGCGCGATTATAGCGAATTGCCGGATAGCAGTCAACTGGATTACATCCGAATGGATTTGGAGTTTCATCCGAATGAAACAGAATCTCCATCCGAACGGAAGACAAAAGACAACTATACACATTGTTTCGATTCCTTTATCAAGCCTTTGCAGGAAAGACAGCTGGACAAACTGGTACTTTCGCGCAGTCTGACACTCTACAGGGAATCCGGCTTTTCGCCTGCAAAGGCTTTTTATAAGGCCTGCAAACAGTATATCCGTTCTTATGTTTACCTCTGCCATACACCGGAAACGGGCATCTGGCTGGGAGGAACCCCTGAAATTATCCTTTCGGGAGAAAAGGGCGAATGGCATACGGTTGCGCTGGCAGGAACACAGCCTTTACAGAACGGCGAACTGCCGACCTATTGGGATGAGAAAAACAAAAGGGAACAGCAACTAGTCTCCAATTATATCCACGACCAGCTAAGTTCACTGGGTATCGAATCGACGATGGAAGGTCCCTATTCGGCACGTGCCGGGGCTTTATGTCATCTGAAAAGTGATTTCAGGTTCCGGCTGGACAGTAACGATAAGCTGGGCAGCCTGTTGAACCTGCTGCACCCTACTCCTGCCGTTTGCGGACTGCCCAAAGATGACGCCTACCGTTTTATCCTGGAAAATGAGGGTTACGACCGCCGTTACTATTCCGGTTTTATAGGCTGGCTAAACCCAAAAGGCAAAACCGACCTGTATGTAAATCTGCGCTGCATGAATATCAATAAGAAGACACAGATACTCTATGCCGGAGGAGGATTGCTCTCCTCTTCGGAGTTAAGCGACGAATGGCAGGAAACGGAAGACAAACTGCAAACGATGCGGGCCTTATTATGATAGACAGGTGTTTTGCGTTAGATATTATATGTATTTTTGTAAGCAGAATAAGATAAATATAACATATGTATACCGATAAGAAAAACATTCTTCAGTTAGTGGCCTTGCTCAAGGAGCATAGTATAAGTAAAATCGTATTATGTCCGGGAAGCCGTAATTCGCCTATCGTACATACGTTGGCGAATCATCCGTTCTTCACCTGCTATTCCGTCACCGACGAACGAAGTGCCGGATTCTTTGCCATGGGCCTGGCATTGCACGGAGGAAAACCGGCAGCCGTTTGCTGTACTTCGGGGACGGCTTTGCTGAATATCCATCCGGCTGTGGCGGAAGCCTACTACCAGCATGTTCCTCTTATCGTCATATCGGCAGACCGTCCGGGAGCCTGGATAGGCCAAATGGACGGACAGACTTTACCACAACCGGGCGTATTCGGTTCCTTGGTTAAGAAATCGGTCAATCTGCCGGAAATTCATACGGATGAAGATGAATGGTATTGCAACCGCCTTGTCAACGAGGCACTGCTGGAGTTGAATCATCATGGGAAAGGGCCGGTTCATATCAATGTGCCGATCTCCGAGCCTTTGTTCCAGTTCACTACTCCCGAATTGCCGGAAGTGCGCGTTATCACCCGTTATCAGGGATTGAATGTGTACGACAGGGAATACAATACCCTGATCGAACGGTTGAACAGCTATAATAAACGAATGATCATTGTCGGCCAGATGAGCCTGATTTATCTTTTTGAAAAGAAGATATCCAAGCTGCTTTATAAACATTTCACCTGGCTGACCGAACATACAAGCAACAAGACCATTCCGGGCATCCCGGTCAAAAACTTCGATGCAGCCATCTACGCCCTGCCTGAAGAAACGCAGGAAAAGATGGTTCCCGAACTGGTTATTACCTACGGCGGACACATCGTATCCAAACGTTTAAAGAAATTCCTACGTAATAACCCGCCGAAAGAACATTGGCACGTATCGGCCGATGGTGAAGTGGCTGACTTATACGGTGCAATGACTACCGTAATAGAAATGGACCCGTTCGAGTTTCTTGAAAAGATCGCTTATCTGCTGGAAAATAAGCCGACAGAATTTCCACGTGTCTGGGAAAACAATACAAAGAGTCTGCCGGAACCGCAGTTTGCTTATTCGGAAATGGCTGCAATCGGTTGTTTAATCAAATCGTTACCAACCCCGTCAGCCTTGCATTTAGGCAATAGTTCGACGGTGCGATACGCTCAATTGTTTACATTGCCTGAAGAAGTTGAAGTTTGCTGCAACCGGGGAACAAGCGGTATAGAAGGTTCATTGTCCACGGCTATCGGCTATGCGGTAGCATCCGACAAATTGAATTTTGTGGTGATAGGCGATCTGAGCTTCTTTTATGATATGAACGCGCTTTGGAACAGCAACTTCGGCTGTAACCTGCGCATCCTGTTACTGAATAACGGTGGCGGCGAAATCTTCCAGGCACTGCCCGGTTTGTCGATGTCAGGAAAGACACACCGCTTTGTAACGGCTACACATAAGACTTCGGCCCAGGGCTGGGCTACCGAACGGGGATTCCTATACCAGGGTGTACACGACACGGCTGAATTGGAAGAAGCCATGAAAGTGTTCACCGATCCGAATCCGATCAATCAACCCGTATTGATGGAGGTATTCACCGACAAGGATGAAGACGTCCGCCTGCTGAAAGAATACTACCATAGTTTAAAGACGTTATAATAAACAATACTCTAAATAAAGATCCTATGTCAACACAAAGAGAATGGAAACAGATAAAAGAATATGAAGAAATCTTGTTTGATTTCTACAATGGGATTGCCCGTATCACTATTAACCGCGAACGTTACCGTAATGCCTTCACTCCCACCACGACAACCGAAATGAGCGATGCGCTTTACATTTGTCGGGAGCGTCCGGATATTTGTGTCATCGTCTTGACCGGAGCCGGCGACACCGCTTTCTGTGCCGGTGGAGATATGAATGTGAAAGGTCATGGCGGGTATATCGGTAAGGACGGCGTTGCCCGTTTGAATGTACTCGACGTACAAAAACAGATTCGCTCCATGCCAAAGCCTGTCATTGCAGCCGTCAACGGTTTTGCTATCGGCGGAGGTCACGTTTTGCATGTCGTTTGCGACCTTACCATCGCTTCTGAAAATGCCATCTTCGGACAGACGGGTCCTCGTGTGGGTAGTTTCGACGCTGGTTTCGGTTCGTCGTATCTGGCCCGAATTGTCGGTCAAAAGAAAGCACGCGAAATATGGTTCCTTTGCAGGAAATACAATGCACAGGAAGCGCTCGACATGGGACTGGTAAACAAAGTCGTTCCCTTGGATAAGTTGGAAGACGAATATGTGGAATGGTCTGAAACCATGATGATGCACAGTCCGCTTGCCCTGCGTATGATCAAAGCGGGACTGAATGCTGAACTGGACGGCCAGGCCGGTATCCAGGAGCTGGCAGGCGACGCCACCATGCTTTACTACATGACCGACGAAGCCCAGGAAGGCGGCAAAGCATTCCTCGAAAAACGCCGCCCGCGTTTTGAAGATTATCCCAAATTTCCGTAATCAGAATAATGAGAACAACGCATTATAGAATCCGGATAATTCCTAAAGTTTTACACTTCAAGCAACCGGCAGGGACTTCACGGGGGACTTATACGATTCGTAAGAGCTGGTATTTGGTTCTTACCGCCGATGAAATGCCCGGACGATTCGGGATAGGTGAATGTGCTCCACTCCCTAAACTGAGTTGTGACGATCTGCCGGACTACGAAAAAAAACTGGCAACCATTTGTCACCAAACGGAACAGAACGGAATGCCCGATACCGAAGCTCTTCGTGCCTATCCCTCCATCTTATTCGGACTGGAAACGGCTTTCCGCCATTTCCAAACGGGTAATTTTGCACTTTGGGATACAGACTTTTCACGAGGTAAAGCAGGCATCCCAATCAATGGCCTGATCTGGATGGGCGACTATAAAAAGATGCTGGAACAAATCGAGGTCAAAATGCAATCAGGCTTCCGCTGTATTAAGTTGAAGATTGGGGCAATTAATTTTGAAGAGGAACTGGCTTTATTAAAACATATCCGTGCGCATTTTTCTGCTAAAGAAATAGAATTACGGGTAGATGCAAACGGAGCCTTCTCCCCTGACGATGCCCTGAACAAGTTACAACGGCTTGCCGTACTGGACCTGCATTCCATCGAACAGCCTATCTGCGCCGGGCAATGGGAGGAAATGGCACGACTCACTTCCGAAACACCTTTGCCTATTGCTTTGGATGAAGAACTAATCGGCATCAATACAATAGAAAGGAAAAAGGAACTCTTATCAGTTATCCGTCCGCAGTATATCATACTGAAACCGTCTTTACACGGCGGAATAAGTGGCGGACAGGAATGGATTGACGAAGCTGAACAACAAAAGATAGGCTGGTGGATTACTTCTGCGTTGGAATCGAATATCGGATTGAATGCCATTGCACAATGGTGTGCAACATTCAATAATCCTTTACCGCAAGGACTGGGAACAGGGGCTTTATTTACGGACAATGTGGAGATGCCGCTCTCCATCCGCCAGGATTGTCTCTGGTATGATCCGAAGAGTAACTCATTCCCCTCTCGAGAGGGGAAACAGTTACTTACAGATTGTAATAAACAACAGTTACAGTTAGAGGACGGAACGGTTTGTACAGCAGAAAATATACAGCAATTAATAACGGAATTATCCCCCGATGCACCAGAGATACGTCGGGATTTATACAAATTCCTGGCCGACTGGTTCAACGACTCCCCCTACATCACCGTTCATACTTCCGGCTCTACCGGAACTCCTAAAGAGTTCACTGTCCGCAAAGAACAGATGATGCAAAGTGCTATCCTTACCTGCTCTTTCCTTCATCTGCAAAAAGGAGATAATGCATTGTTGTGTATGCCATTGCAATATATTGCCGGCAAGATGGTGGTCGTACGGGCCTTAGTTGCCGGATTGACTCTCATTCTGCGCACGCCTTCCAGTCATCCGTTGGCAGATGTAGATACTCCGCTTCGCTTTGCTGCCATGATACCGTTACAGGTATATAACACGCTTCAAGTACCGGAGGAAAAAGAACGCCTATGCCGGACAGATATACTAATCATAGGGGGAGGCGCTATAAATAAAGAACTGGAAGCAGAGGTCAGGACATTACCCAATATCGTCTATTCGACCTATGGCATGACGGAAACACTTTCTCATATCGCATTGCGCAGACTGAACGGCCCCGAGGCTTCTTCTGCCTACACCCCTTTCCCTTCCGTACTATTGTCTTTATCGTCTGAGGATACACTCATTATCAACGCACCGCTGGTTTGCGACGAAACATTAGTGACAAACGACATCGCACAGTTACATCCGGACGGTACTTTCTCCATTCTGGGAAGGAAAGACAACATCATTAATACCGGAGGTATAAAAGTACAAATCGAATCAGTGGAAGAAACACTACGTTCAATAATTTCTGCTACCTTTGCGATAACGGCTATTCCACATCCCGGATTAGGAGAAGCCATTGTGCTACTAGTGGAAAAGACGGCAGACATTGAAGGCCTTTCTGGTAGAATAGCCTCTCTCCTGCCTAAATACCAACAGCCTAAATATATCCGGCAGGTCGATGCCATCCCACTCACCGGCAGTGGTAAAACAGACCGGAAAGCCTGTCGTTTATTGGCGGCAAAGCTAATCTGATTATCATTTAAAAACACTATACTTATGAGGTATTTTGCACTTACCGTATTATCATTCCTAACCCTTTCGTCCGCCTACGGACAGAGTGGGGAAAGTTGCCGGTTCGCACCGGACCCGACGCTTCAGAAGCCGGAAGTCTATGCCGGATATGATTGCGTCAATCTGCTGGACAGCACGTCCGTAACCGTACAACCGACCGGTTCCGGTTCATTTTCTGTCTGCAAGACGATCAAGATTCAGACTCCCCGGGGAGCAGTGAGTAACCGTATCATCAAATATGATTACGACCCACTGACAGCTTTCGCACAATTCAAGAGAGCGACCGTCTATCGTGCCAACGGCGATGTAATCAACCTGGACGTTACACAAGCCTGCGACTATGCGGCTCCGGCTCGCGCCATCTATTGGGGTGCCCGTCAGATTATGCTTGAAGTAGGCCAGCTGAATCCGGGAGATATCATCGAATATGAAATCGACAAGAAAGGTTTCACCTATGCCCTGCTGGCCGACGGCGGCGATGACGAATCCCGCTTCATCCCTCCCATGCGCGGACAATTCTATGACATCGTTCCTTTCTGGGTGACGGAACCAACCGTGCGTAAAGTATATAAAGTATCCATTCCGATGGAGAAAGAAATGCAGTTCCAGTTCTATCAGGGCGACTGCACCTCTTCCATGCGCTATGAAGATGGCAGGAAAGCCTATACCTTCTCCACCAACGATGTGATGCCGGCCAAACGTGAACCTAACATGGTCGACCTGTTCGATGCCGCTCCGAAACTGATGATGTCATCCACTCCTAAATGGCAGGATAAATCATTATGGTTCAATAAGGTTAACGAAGATTACGGAAGTTTTGCTCCACTGCCGGAAGCACAGAAAAAGGTAGACGAGCTTATCAAAGGGAAGAAAACAGAAATGGAAAAGATAGCCGTCCTCACCCACTGGGTTGCCGACAATATCCGTTACTCCGGCATCTCGATGGGCAAAGGCGAAGGTTATACCCTTCACAATACCAAGATGAATTATACCGATCGTTGCGGCGTCTGTAAAGATATTGCCGGAACGCTGATATCCTTCCTCCGTATGGCAGGTTTCGAAGCCTATCCCGCTATGACAATGGCAGGCAGTCGTGTGGAAAGTATTCCGGCCGACCATTTCAACCACTGTGTAGCTGTCGTTAAGTTATCCAGCGGTACATATATGCCGCTCGATCCTACCTGGGTTCCTTTCTGCCGCGAGCTATGGAGCAGCGCCGAACAACAACAGAACTACCTGCCGGGAGTTCCCGAAGGTTCCGACCTTTGCCTGACTCCCGTTTCCGCTCCGGAAAACCATTATGTACGTATCAAAGCAAACAATAAACTGGATGCCAAAGGCACACTGACCGGACAATTCACCATCACGGCCGAAGGACAATCGGACAGTAATATCCGCGGCATGTTTACCCGTGGCTGGCAGTCACAATGGAAGAACATGCTTGAAAGCCAGTTGCTGAACGTATCCCCGAAAGCCCGTCTGATTAGCGTGGATTATGGAAAAGACCCGAAAGACTATCAGGCAGCTCCCATCAAAATCACTTTCCGCTATGAAATACCGGAATATGCTATTCCGGGTAAAGAGGAACTGGTCTTTAAACCGATGGTAATGAACAACCTGTACAACCAGGTAAAGAGTTATCTGCGCATCAATACCGACCTGCCCGAACGCCAGTATGGTTTCAAAGATGGCTGTTCACGTCTGGTGGAACTGGACGAAACCATCCAGCTTCCGAAAGGATACACCTTGTTGAATGAGGCCAAAAACGAAAGCAAGCAAAGCGATGCCGCCGACTTCGAAGGCTCATTGAGCCAGGACGGCGATAAAATAACGCTTCACCAGAAGCTGGCTCTAAAGAAACGTGTATATGAAGCAGCCGACTGGGACGGCTTCCGTTCTGCCGTTAATGCACACAAAGGTTTCGGTGATTATTTAATTATTAAAAAATAAAAGACAATGACTAATATACTACATAAACTGGCACTGCTTCTCTGCCTGCTGGCTATTACAGCATCCGCATTTGCCGGCCCGGAAGCTGAATATAAGAAGCTGTCGAAAGCATATACATTGAATGCAGACGGAAGCCAGGAGTTCCGTTACAGCATGGAACTTACACTTTTCACACATACGGCCATGAACGGTACTTACGGAGAAAGTTTCATCGTTTACAATCCGCAATACCAGGAACTGAAAATCAACTCCTCTTATACCAGACAGAAAGACGGCAACATTGTCAAAACGCCCGACAATGCCTTTGTGGAAGTACTTCCCCGGACAGCAGCCGATGCTCCGGCTTACAACCATCTGAAAGAAATGGTCGTTGTCCATACCGGTCTGGAACTGGGAGCAACCATCTATCTGGATTATACGCTGACTTCCAAACCGGGGTATCTGCCGGAGCTGGATATTTATAACGAGCTATTACAGACCTCTCCGGTAAAAGAATATACCATCAGCCTGTCTGCGCCGGAAAGCAAACCGTTATCCTACACTTTGCAGTATAACAATGCCAAGCCGGCCGTCACAACAGCCAACGGCATGAAAACCGTTACCTGGAAATTACAGAACCTGCCGGCATCTTCCCGCGACCCGTTCGTTTCGGCTGCCAACGGCGACGTTCCTTTCCTGACTGCAACCACTTATGCATCGAACGGAGACGCATTGAAAGCATTGTATGCGCAGTTCACTCCCGCCAACGACGTCCAGTTGACTGCCATTGCCGAAAACCTGACAGAAGGTAAAAAGAACGATACGGAAAAACTACAGGCCATCCTGAAGCATGTAACGGAAAACCTGGGTTACAGTCGCCTTTCGTTGCCGGATGCAGGATATAAAATCCGTTCGGCAAGCGATGTAATCTATTCCGCCTACGGAACCGAAGCTGAAAAGACAAATCTGCTGAACGGCCTGTTAAATGCAGCAGGCATCAAAGCCGAAACGGCAGCATCCTACAGTGTGAATGCCGAACCGGCCAGTTACGGGCTGAGTGCAATAAAAGAACTGGTCGTTATTGCCAACGCAGACGGTAAACAGTATATCATGTCTCCATCATCCAATAAAATGGCAGCTGCGGGTTCGAATAATCTGACACCGGTCATCAGCCTGACCAAAGCAGGTACGCCTGTAACAATCAGCACACCGGCTACCGACCTCACTTATAAGGTTACCCTTTCCGTCTCTCCGGAAAAAGCAGATGCAAAAGTCGATGCAACTATCGGCAACGCTTACCTGCCCTATTACGGAGCTTATCTGTCGACCTATGCCGGTGCCGACAAGGAAGCTAAAGAATCGAAGACCGGCAACGGAACGACAATCTCCTACACTGCATCCCAACCTTTAAAAGCGAACAACGGATATGTTATGGTTTCACTGCCCGATGCCCCAGTCAGCCTGGCACATAGTTACTACTGCAATATGAACAGTAGCCGTAAGGAAAACCTGCTGTTGCCCTGCAAAGCAAACGAACAGTATTCCTATACCGTTCAAGTACCGGAAGGGATGAAACTAGCTACTCCGGAAGCAGTTAAAACGATTGAAAACGCTGCCGGTAAGGTAGTCATCTCTGTTAAGCAAAACGGAAACAACGCAGAGGTAGAACGCTCTTTGCTACTGAACAAACAGCTCTATACTCCCGCTGAATTCGGCAACTTGCGTACCCTGTTGACCGAATGGGGAAATCAGTCCGGCAAAACATTGTTATTGTCAATTAACTAAGCGAATACAATCAGTAATTTAAACAAGGATGGAACGAGATAATTCTACTGTTCCATCCTTGTTTTTTTGTTGAATAATAATAACTTTACAGTCAAATATTAATATCTTAAACCATTGATCTATGCAAATACTATCAAATCTACTCCTGACACTATTATTATGTTGTATTCCGGGATTTACTTACGCGCAAAGCTTATCTCTCGAGTTATATCCCCAACCACAACAAATTGTTATATCCAACCAGCAATATGTGCCGTCTCATGGATATACATTACAGGGTATCAGCAATCCGGACGCCGACGCAGTGAAAATACTGAAAGAAGCATTGCCTTTCGTCCAATCGGGCAAGTCATTGCCGCTGGAAGTCAAAAAACTGAAAGTCAGAACCCCCGAAATGGAACGCTCCGGTGCTTACATCCTGGATATTTCAAAGAAGAAAATCACTATCGAGATTGTGGACGATCGTTCATTATTCTATGCCGCCCAAACACTCAAACAACTGGTCGGCTACAATGAAGCAGGCAAACGCACACTTCCGTTATGTACGATTACCGACTATCCTGACGTACTCCATCGGGGAACTGTCGAAGGTTTCTACGGTACTCCCTGGAGCCATGACGACCGTATCAGCCAGCTTCGTTTCTACGGCCAGTTTAAGATGAATACTTACATCTATGGTCCGAAAGACGATCCTTTCCACAGTGCCAGCTGGCGTGAACCCTATCCTGCCGACCAGGCAAAGCAGATTAAAGAACTGACAACCGAAGCTGCCCGCAACAAGGTAGACTTCGTCTGGGCAATCCATCCGGGACAGGATATCAAATGGAATGCAACCGACAGTAACAACGTGATCACCAAGTTCGAACAAATGTACGACCTCGGTGTACGTGCTTTCGCTGTCTTCTTTGACGACATTTCCGGTGAAGGAACAAACGCAGCCAAACAAGCTGGCCTGATGAACTTCATCCAGAAAGAATTTATTGAAAAGAAAAGCGACATACAGCCATTAATCATGTGTCCGACCGAATACAACCGTTCATGGGCACGGACCGATTATCTCGATATCCTGGGCGAACAACTTCACCCGGCTGTCCATATCATGTGGACCGGGAATCGTGTTGTAGACGATATTACCCTGGAAGGTCTTGAATGGGTCAACAAGCGTATCCGCCGTCCTGCCTATATCTGGTGGAACTTCCCGGTAAGCGATTACTGCCGTGACCACCTTTTGATGGGACCCGCTTATGGTCTGGACACTCAGGCATCCAATGCGATGTCCGGTTTCGTTGCTAACCCGATGGAACGCGCTGAAGCCTCCAAAGTCGCCTTGTTCGGTGTTGCCATGTATAGCTGGAATATACACAGTTACGACCCGCAACTGGCTTGGGAAAAGGCTTGCGAATATTTAGTTCCCAAAGCAGCCATCGCCTTCAAGACATTCTGTGAGAATAATAGCGACCCGGGACCTAACGGTCATTTATATCGCCGTGAGGAATCTACCCGCTACCAGGCACAGGCCGACAAATTCCTTACCGGTTACCGCAACGGACAGTTCAGAGAAAGAGATGCAAACCAACTGGGTGCCTTATTCGCACAGATACAGGCTGCTCCCGAGTTGATATACAATCAGGGAGACAATAAGGCACTGATTAAAGAAATCAATCCCTGGCTTATGCAGTTCGAGTTACTCGGAAGATGCGGTTCCAATGCTCTGCGTATGGCTCACGCCTGGTATGAAAAAGACCGCCAAAACACCTGGCAACGTTTCCTTGAAGTATCTGCCGTTATGGACAGTATGAAACTGGTTAACCGTACTTTCAACCAGAATCCGTATCAGAAAGGTGTAAAAGTAGGTTCAAGAGTCCTGATGCCGCTTATTGAAGGTTTATACAGACAGACCAGCCGTAACCTGCTTTCGACAGCCGATACACCTTCCAACGAAATCAGAGTTAGCACAGCTTCTACCATTACTAATATAGATCAGTTGAAGAACCAACCCTGGTCGGAAGACGAGAATCTGATAGCCTATGTCCCCATGCTTGAAGTGGTAAAAGTCGAACCTAACCAGTATCTCGGCCTCGGTTGGGAAATACAAAAGGACGCCGAATCTTTCACGTTCAACTTACCTCAAAGTAATGTGGACGGACGTGTATTCGAATGGTCGGAAGACGGTAAGACATGGACTATCCTTTCTGATATTCCTGCCGACCGGACAAAGTTCACCATTAATACAATTCCTCTGAACGCTCATTTTGTCCGGATGCGCAACAATTCCGGCAAACAGATGGAAGTGAAGGTTACCGCTTTTTCCGTAAAGACAAAGGAAGTTCCAGAAATCAACGAAGAATTGATGATGTACGATCTCAATCTGAGTACTTATAAAACGCTGAAACCGGGTGAAAAGGTTGAAGTGAAATGTAACGGTGTAGACAAGTATATCGAATTCTTCTTGTCCGGCAATAACGATAGTATGGTTTCCATCTCCGGTGTCAACAGTGACGGCGAAGATAACATGCTGTATTGTGGCTATGTTGGCTATGTGAAGCTGAACAAAATTTCATTTGATGATATGCAAACGCTGATAATCACTCCGGCAGGTAAAACTCCGGTACAAATTCACCAGATTGTCAGGGAGTAAATCATAAATTTCTTCCGGAAATAGCGTCGCTTCGTTATTCCTTCATTTAACCGACAACATATTAACACATTACAGGTGACGCTGATATAGGAATCGGCGTCACCTGTTTTATTTGAGAACATTCTTTTTTATTTCATTATCACCACAATCGGGTTATCCTCTTCTCCTATCTGTTTCAGATCTTTTACCTGCTGCGGGAGTTCTTTGCTGTCTTTATGTTCGTCGAACCATTCAACCACGTCGGCAGCTGGGATTAAACCTGCATATTCTCCGACAGGAGAAACTGTCATAGGCTGCAATGGCAGAAAGTTCGTTAGGTCATCTTTCATCCCGTCAGCATATAAACCGACCTTAACTTCTCCGGTCGATTTGGTAACAACAGCATCATGCAAAACAACTCCATGAAACAGCTTCGTAATAAAACGAATGATCATCCGGTCTTTGCTATCCAGTATCTGTGTTATCAGTGCAGCATTGTCCTTATTCTTCATATAACGGTCGGAGTATTCCCAATGGTACTTTCCTAAATCAATGATGCTTGAAGGAACAATGGTAGTATCTTTCACCTGATAGATCGTATCATTGTAGGCTTCCTTGAAGTAGAGATTCTCATTCTGACGCCATAGACTCGTATTATCAGGGAAGGAAATACTTCCGGTTTCCGGTTCTTTATAATTAACGATAACTACCCCAGAATACGCTGTCGGACCGAACAGTTTAACTCCTTCCTCATTTTTAACAACCGATATAGAAGCAATATTGGACGGATCAAACGGTTTATCATCGGCAGCAATTGTCTGAAACGATGTTATTGGTTCATTATTCTTAAAAAAGAGAAGTGCGCTTCCGTTCGCTCCCAGGATTCCTTCTTTATGACCAACAAATATTTCATTGGTCAAATAGTTGTAGGATGCAGCCGCATACCCCTCTGCTTCAAATGGAATTTTAATTTTCTCTTTAAATAATCCTTCCTGGTCATAACAGACTAATTCATTGTTCCACCCCCAAAAATAGATATCTCCCGTCTCATTATTTCCCCAACAATATACACTGCTGTACCCTTCAGGATCATTCCCTATATGTCCGACTTGCTTTATAAACTTACCGGTCTTATCGAACATCAAGCATTGCTCCTGATTAGTAGAAATCAATATCTTATCCTTAATGAGTTGTACACGGGGAGCTGTTCCTACCAGACAACTGTCATTCGTCTCCAACGCCACATAAGATACTTGTTTGAAACAGTCGGAAGCCTTCAATCCGGAAGGAGCGTCAAGAGCGGCTCCTACAGGGATTACGGTTATTTCTCCATCCGTTGTCTTACTTTCATTGCAGGCGGCAAGAAAAAGACAGGCGGCAAAAGCCGCCTGATATAAATAGGTCTTCATCATTTCACTTCTTCTTTGTGGATGCATTTTTCGTTGTTATCAGAATCACACCGTCTTTTCCTCTCTCTCCATATAATTTTACTGAAGATTCATCCTTCAACACAGATATAGATTCAATAATATTGGGATTCAACTTATCTATAGCATCATCCTTTATTTGTTCTACTCCGTCAATAATTATGAGAGGCTTCTCTTTTCCGATCTGTCCGTTCCTAATACGGATTTTTACGTCCCCAGGCAGACGATCAGACAACCGACCATAACCGACCACCTTTACATCGTCCTCTTTTATTTTACCGGAAGCAATAGCACCCTTAGTAACGACCGAGATCACACCTTGCTTGTCCGAAGCATTATATTTAGCCAGGATTTCTTCACTCTTATCTTTTGGACTCATACTGAAACTATGAATGTTCTCTGGACTCACTTTATCCAGCTCCTCATAAGTAGCCACTTCATTATCAATCAGGATCAGGTTACGAGACATCTCTACTCTCTGTTTGATATTTCTCATCCTATCTTCGGCGTCTTTCGAGAAATTATCCAGTTGTTGTTGCATAGCCTCCAGCGGATTTTCCGTTTTCTCTTTTTCCTGTATAACAGAGTCCTTATTTACCCTCGTTTCCGTCTTTATTACTTTTACCACTTGAGGGGCAGATGCCACAACCTCTTTTACGGCAGGTTTCTCTACAGGGGCAGGGACAGCCTCGACTACCGGTTCAGCTTTTTTAGGCTCGATAACTTCCTTTACCGGAACAATTTCGCTAATTTTGGCACTTGAAATCTTTCCCAGTTCACGAGAGATTTCGGGACGGGCAAAAGCTACAACCGCTACAGCTGTCAGCGGAAGTACATAGAGATACTTTAATCTCGCCCACGGATTCGATTTTCGTTTTAACATCATAGTAATTCGTTTTTTTAGTTTACTGTGATTAAAGCTGTTGGCCATAGAAGTGAAGCGCTGTGAACCAACAGCTTTTTTTATTAATAATAATTGATATTGCTTCGCATCGACGCCGTGATTGATCACACTTTCATCGGCCTCGTATTCATGAATATTCTCCAATTCCTGTTTTAGTAACCAGACAGCAGGATTGAACCATTGAAGAATGACGCAAAAGCTACAGATCAGCATATCGACAGAATGACGGGCACGGATATGCGCCATCTCATGCGTCAGTATCTCTTCGCCGCTTTCTTCCATATCTTTTTGCGAAATGACAATGTACCCCATCCAGCTGAACGGACATACAGTATCATCCGTAACCACCAGTTTACTACCGTCGGGAAGCACCTGCTTCTCTCCCATCCCGATCATCCGGCATATGCGGATTGTCGAATAAAGGAAGCGGGCAAAGAAGAAAACACAGCCAACCAGATAAACTACAAACAGTAACGGAAGCCAGAATGACTGGGAGGTCTGTACCTGTATCTCTGTCTGCATTTGCGCCATCTGTAAAAGATATTCCAGATTCTGCAAGGGACGCTGTATGGCAACCGGTTCATCGGTCATTATACGGATAAATGGAATGGCAACGGAAAGAATGATTACCCCTAACAAGGCAATCCTGTTAAAGCGGTGAAATGTTTCACGACTTAACAACAGTCTGTAGAACAGATAAAAAACTGCCAGACAGACAGACGATTTAAGGATATAAACAAAGAAGTCTCCCATAATTGTCAGTTTTTATTTCCTTGTTCCACTTCGTCCAACAACTTCCGAAGTTCATCCACAGAGATATCTTCCTCCTTAATCAGGGAAGAAACAACGCCCAGATAAGAGTTATTGAAATATTTGGCAATAACATTCTTCAATGTACCTTTGCTGTACTCTGTCTCACTAACGGCGGCATAATACTGATAAGTATTGCCGAAAGTGTTATGTGAAAGGAATCCTTTATCCTCCAATCCCCGGACAATCGTCGATAATGTATTGAAATGAGGTTTAGGTTCCTCATAATATTCCAGCAGTTGTTTTACAAAAAGAGGGCCTTTCTCCCAGAAATAACCCATGATCTCTTCTTCTTTTGCAGTCAGTCGTTTCATAATTCCTGTTGTTTCGGGCAAAGTAACTAAATGTTTTAGTTTGGAAACTAAATTACTTAGTTAATAAACTAAAAGAGGTCGTTTTTCTTCCTCTTCTTCCTTTTTTATGGATTATTTTTCTCCATCTATGTTCCATTTTTATGGTCGGAGACCTTAACCCCTTCTGTTATTTCATCCGCGAGGAACCAAATAACAATGTCTATTTATGTAAAAAGAGGCTCCTGCATCGAATGCAGGAGCCTCTTGGCTTTTTATCGTTTCGGAATATCCACCGACTTATCCGAATCTCCCAGCAAATGCTCTGAGAAGTAATCGACCATACGCCAGTAAAAATATTCGTCCATATCGCCAAAACCGTGACGCTGTTGCGGTAGCAGCAGCAAGTCGAAACGTTTGTTGGCACGGATCAGTCCGTCTACCACACGCATCGTATTGCCAGGGTGGACGTTGTTGTCGATATCTCCGTGAACCAGCAGCAGATGTCCTTTTAACTGTTTGGCCAGTTCGGGATTGCTCTTGATACTGTATGTAAATGTCGTATCGCCTTTTTCAGATACCACTTCTTTTACGCCATGATGCGTTTCACTCCACCAACGGTTATAAATCTTATTATCATGATTACCGGCACAAGATACGGCCACCTTGAAGAAATCAGGATATTGCAGGATAGCTGCGGTCGACATAAAACCACCACCCGAGTGTCCGTGAATACCGACACGATGGATATCAATGTACTTATATTTATCCGCCAACTGGATAATAGCAGCTTTCTGATCAGCCAGTCCATAATCACGCAGATTTCCGTATCCGAAGTTATGATACCATTTCGAACGGCTCGGATGGCCGCCACGGTTACCGACTGATACGACAATAAAGCCAGCCTGTGCCAAACGGTCGGTACGAACGCTCATACGGGTAAACGGATAGCGTGTTGCTTCAACCTGCGGACCTGGATAAACGTAGTCGATAATAGGATATACTGCTGTCGAATCGAAATTGAAAGGCTTATACATGACACCGTAAAGATCCGTCACACCATCGGCAGCTTTTACTTTGAACGGTTCCGGGAACTGGTAACCGGCAGCAAACAGTTGCGAGAAGTCGCTTTCTTCCAGTTCCATCACTTTACGACCGGTGTTATCCAACAGATCCGATTTCGGAACAGTGTTGATACGGGAATAATTATGGACGATGAATTGGGCGTTATCATCTACACGGACATCATGGAAATAATCGCCGGCAGAAACCATCTGTAAACCGCTTCCGTCAAGGTTAGCCCGATAGAGATGTTCGTAGTACGGATTCTCCCCTTTTTCTCTTCCGTTGGCAAGGAAATAGACAACGCGTTTGGCTTCGTCGACCTTCACGATCTGGTCTACATGCCAGGGGCCTGATGTGATGCGGTTCTTCAGATTACCTTTGTCGTCATAAAGATACAGATGCGCCCAACCGTCGCGTTCGCTCCAATGGATCAGTTCTTTTCCGTTATTAACGGCGGCCAGCGGGCGGAGTTCGATATAAGTATTCATACGTTCTTCGATAATCGGACGGATAGAATCTTCACCGATCGTATAAGTACAGACGTCAATGCGATGCAGATCACGGCTGGAACGGGTAACGAAGAAGCGGTTATTGTCACCCAACCAAATACTGGGCAGTTCTTTCATATCACGCTGTTTATGCAGGCGGGGCTGGTAGGCCATACGTATTGTCTGGTCTTTGAATGCTTGCGTATTGATCTCCTTGTAAGAGTCGTTACTCATATCAAACAGATACAGATGACTGACAGGAGCTTCCTTTTCGCCCGGCATCTGGTATTTATAAGTCTCTAATGTCGGTCGCGGAGTGGCCATAGCATTGATCACCCACAGGTCTTTCACCTCGCGGCTATCTGAAATAGAAATTGCAAAATGACGGGAGTCGGGCGACCATAACAGATAACCCGGGTTCTTCCTTTTACCGTTACATAAGGTATCTGTATTCAGAAGACTGTATGGCTGACCAAAACCGAAGTCTTTTACACCGGTTGTCGTCAGTTGTATCTCTGTGACCGTACTGTCTTTATCATCTTTCTTCAGTTTCTCATAGTCTTCACGCGACATACGATACAGGTTCAAGTCTTTGGCATAGACAACGGTTTTACCGTCCGGTGAGATAGAGGCCCAGTTTGGATATTCCGTATCCTTCTTTTTGTCTGCCAGATAAGTCAGTTTACGTGTCGGATAGTCATAAGAGAAATAGAATACCTCCTTTTTCGTCTTTTTGTCTTTATCCGTGCTGTCCTTTTTGGCGTCTTGTGAAGAGGTTATCTGGAAAGTAAAAGTACGTCCGTCCTCTCCCGTCTCCAACTTCTGGATAGGCAATTGTTGAGCTGTATACGGATCCTTAACGATCTCCGTTAATTCGGCCGCGAGCTTATCCTGATCGAACAAAGGACGTTTCGTCTTTGCGGAAGGATCAACCACATACCAGACATTGCCATTTCCTGTTTTATATTCATACCAGAAGCAGTTCCCCGCCTTAAACCAATGCGGGTCCACCGAAGTGGAAAACAGCATAGTCGATAATTTATTACCCGCAAAACGTTCAGCCTGCGTATAACCCGGTAGCGGATCGTCTGCCGAAGTTGTTTGCGCACTTGCGCCAAAAGAAAGAAGAAGTCCTGACGCGACTAAAAGTAGATGTTTTTTCATATTTTACAAATTGTGTTATATTGTTATTACATAAGGAAGATGCCATAAAGCAGCTAACTGTTCATTTCATGATAACGACAACCGGATTGTCTTCCTCCCCCACTTTACGAAGTTGTTCCACATCGTCCGGCAGGTTTCGAGCTTCCGGATGCTCCTCAAACCAAGAAACGATTTCACCCGGCTGAATAAGTTGTGCGAACTCACCTTCGTTATTGGATGTCACAGGTTGAAGAGGCAAAAAACTACCCAGATCGTTTATCAGCCCACTATCATAAGGGGCCACCATCACCTTTCCGGATCTTTTGTTGTAGACCGCATTATAAGCCACCCGTTCCTTTTCATGATAAAGATTCCTGCAAAAACGGAATAAGATGATCTGTCCGTTCTCGAAAAAGTCAAGCAGGTAGAAACCTTTGTCTTTATGCGCATAATACCGATCGGCTACATCCCAATGGTATGATCCCAAATCCAACAGGCGTTCCGGATGCAGGCCGTCCGGCATCACCCGGTAAATCGTGTCATTAAAGTTTCCCTTAAAGAAAACATCTTTGCCGAAATGCCAAAAAGGACTCTTATTCTCACTCGCTACGAGACTACTTTTCCCGTCATCCAGGATAATATATAACTTATGCCCTCCTGTTCCCTCTGTTGCAATAGAGAACTTGTCGACATCAATACCCAAGCGAGGAGTATGTTCGTTTGCCGGTTCACTATTAGTCGGGAAAACAGATAAAACCGAAGTGTCTCGTATAAAAGTAATGCAGTCCGGCGTTGTTTCTGTGGCGTATGAATGAACCAACAACGTCTCCTTATCCCAATAATCATATTCCAATGGGCAAATGGAGCCTTCCGGAAGGGGCAAGACCTCAGGCTGTTTCCGGATAAAACGATTGTCCAGATCGTAAACCGTCATCTTCCCGTAGTCGATCGACAGGAAATAAAGTTGTTCTGCCGAACCGTTCAACCAACCATACATTTCCCTGCAAGCTTCAGGATCATCACCTACATGACCGATCGAATGAAGAAATTTCCCCGTCTGTTTATCAAAGGCAAAACACTGTTGGTGCGAAGTCATCACTATAATCCGGTCGGAAGCAATTTGTATCAAAGGATCGTTACCGATCAGACAACTGTCCGAAGTTTCCAAAGTCACATAATGTACTTGGGAGAAACAATCTGAAGCCTTCAACTCCGTTTGGTTTTCAAAAGCTGTTGCCAGTCGGATCGTTTCGAGTTCTCCGGTTTCCGTCTGACGGCCACTGCAAGAGGCTAAAAGGCC
Organism: Parabacteroides caecihominis; assembly: GCF_023656785.1. Classification (NCBI taxonomy): domain Bacteria; kingdom Pseudomonadati; phylum Bacteroidota; class Bacteroidia; order Bacteroidales; family Tannerellaceae; genus Parabacteroides; species Parabacteroides caecihominis. Next base: position 24,881 of record NZ_JAMOKS010000017.1, on the reverse strand, counting down.
CAAAAAGAGAAATACTCCTCCTAAAAGTTTTCGTTCCATATTCTGTTTTCCATAATAACTTAAAAACTTCAATCAGCCAAGGTTACGCATAATTGTGTTATACTGTTTGCTTGCTTTCATGCAAAAGTATATAAATATTTTGTTTTTCAAATGAAAGAATAAAAAAATCCCCTGCTCTATCGGTCGATAAAGCAGGGGATAATAATATTGTTATTTACTAATGATTATACCGGAAGAGTTCCGCCGATCAGGATAACAACCAGCAAAGCCAAGATTGCATACAACTCAGGGAATACGGCCATAACCATTGTTGCACCGAATACGTTGTGACCTGCACCTACACCGGCGATACCGTTTGCACAAACTTCTGCCTGACGGATAGAAGAGAACAAACCTGCAAAACCTAATACCAGACCTGCACCGAAGATAGCTGTTGCATTCAACATTGTAATGCTCTCAACCAGGAATTTCTGCATCATGAAATAACCTACGAATCCGTACAAACCCTGTGAAGAAGGCAACGCACTCAATGCGATATAAGTACCCAGTGCATCCGGGTTCTTCTTCATTGCTCCTACTACTGCGTTACCGCAGATTGTTACACCATAACTACTGCCGATAAAGGTTAAACCTGTCATCAACGCAATACCCAGATAAGCTAATAAAATTGGTTCCATAATGAAATTTGTTTGTTTAATTATTCTTTTGTTATTATTTAAATCACGTTTTGTTTATGCTTTCTTAAAAGGTTCGTACGCCTTACCACCGCCTTCGAACTCTGCATTCTTATAATACTCCACGAAGATCAAACGAAGCGGGTGAACCAGCGAACTGATGGTACACAGACCGATGTTGATCGCATGGCCGACCAAAAGGATCAGCAGCATACAAATCACACGTAATACTACGTTCAGGCCTTCTGTCATATCCACAGCCAGCGAATTGAATACGCCACCCAGAATCGCACCAGTCAGACCGATCGCGAACAGACGGATATAAGACAAAGTATCACCCAACAGCCCGGAAGCCATATTGTAGGTATTCCAAAGGCCTGTACCGAAATTCAGGAAGATATTCTTGCCCGGTGTATTGTAAAGGAAAGCAACCAGCAGTCCAAGTCCGGCTATTACCAGAAATACATTCTTCACCATTTCCGGCAACTGTACATTCAGCATCGGCAAGCCGAATACCAGACACAATGCCAAGATAATGAACACCCATGCCAGCGGTGCAATACCATATTTCTTCCCTTTCTGAGACATGATCTTCAACGCAGCAATTGTCTTTCCGAACAGAATCTGCACCAATCCGATAATGATAGAGAACGTCATCAGATTATCGCTCGATACAAAGTAGTCTTTTACCGAAGCAAAAGCAGGTATGTCGACCAAAGCAATACCGAAGAACGAACCTGTACACGTACCGACGATCAGTGCCGCCAATCCGAGATACTGGAACAGGCTCAGGAACGGCTTGAAGTCCGGATTGACTTTCCGTTTCAGGATCGTACAGACAAGCATTACCAGTAACCCGTATCCGCCGTCACCGAAACAAAGTCCGAAGAACAGCATAAAGAACGGGGCAAAGAACGGTGTCGGGTCGAACTCGCCATAGTTAGGCAAAGAGAACATTCTCGTGATCGGCTCGTATAGTTTGGCAAACTTTCCGTTCTTCAACAGGATAGGCACCTTGTCGCCTTCTTCTATCTCCTGCGCCTGGTAGAAATAATTATCCTTTTCCAGCGCTTCTTCCATTGCCTGCGCTTTCTCGGTCGGAACCCAACCTTCCAGCAACATCAGCTTCTCTCCTGCCTGACGGTCTGTCTGCACCAATACATTCGACAGATTGAACTCGTTTTGCAGGTTCTTATCGAACAGGTCAAGCGTATTATAATCGGATGCAGCCAGTTTTTTTATTTCGGCATCCAATGCTTTCATTTCCTGCTGCAACAGATCGAGACGCGCATTCAGTTTCTGCAAACCTCTGTCCGGCATCTTCGGGCGTTCCGCATCTATATCAATCGGAGTTCCGACTTTCGTTATAGTAAGGAAATAAGTAACCGACTGGAAGTTATTGATCAACACAGCATTATACTCGTCTCCCCATTTCGGTTCATACTTAGCGGTCGGACAAGTCCAGAACGTAATATCATATCCGGCCTTCTTCAAACGATTGAAGTTAGCCCAACTGAAATCACCCCAGATCTCCATATAGGCAATATCTTTTTCAAGAGATGCCTTTACAGACTGAAGCTGCACTTTCTTGTCCTGCAATTCTTCTATCTTCTGCAACAATTTCAAGCCGGCTTTCTTATCCAGCTCACGAGCCGGTGCCAATTGAACATCTTTAGTTGCTGCATTCAATCCCTTGAAATAGCGCATCAACAGATTGATACGTTTACGCAAGGCAAGAATATCCTGAAGTTCCGCATTATCGAGAATAGACTTGTTTTCCTTCACATGCACAACACCCAATTCGCGCAGTTGTGCCAGGAACGTATCATATTCCTTATGATATACCATAAAGGCATATTTACTCATCTTTACTATCATACGCCAGCCTCCTCTTTTTGTTCTTTCGCTTTACGCTTTTCCTGATTAGCCCGCATGATCTTCTGTGACGACTTGGACAGACTCTCTTCGTCTTCCATAAATCGTTTCACTTTCCGGATCGCATCCTTATAGCCAGGGATCTGTACCTTCTCAAAAAGGTTCACTTTCTGAGTAGTCTTTTTCCTGGCATGCTCCAACAACTCCAGCTTCATTCCCGAAAACTCGGCTTCTATCCCGGTACGTGCCAACTTCTTCAGCAGCTCGACACCATCGGTAAACCAGGCGGGGGAATTAAAGAGACTGTAATGTCCGATCTCGAAGACAATATCATCGAGGACGGGAACGATTACACCGGCAATCTTCTTTGTGGAAAGCGTTACATCCTTCACTGCGATCAGTTCGGGAGAAAACTCGTTCCATAAAGCCACCATGTTCTCGTAGCTTTGTATCTCCTGTTCCAGCTGAAGTTCCAATTTCGTCACTTCATCCTTGGTACGCTTCACTTCGATACGCAACGCACTTTCCTTGCTCTTGATCGTAGGCAGGGAACGCTCGCGCATCTTCAGTTGCTTTTCCAGTTGCTGAAGAGAGGTTTTATTATATTGAAACTTTATTGCCATAATTATTTCTTCCAGTATTTGTCTACCAACTCTTGCTTGATATTCACTTCAGCCGGCTTGAAGTATTCGCTGAACAAGCCCCATGCCACGTCGAGCATTTCGGTTGTGTCGAGGTTTACATCGATAGCCAACAGTTTTTCTGAATAATCCTTTGCAAAAGAAAGCGTACGGTTGTCGTAGTCTGTCAAGTCGAAACCGTTCTCCATCTTTGTCTTTGCGTTGGCAGCATCAGCATACAGACGGACGGCGGCGTTCATCACCTGCGGGTGATCTTCGCGTGTCTTCTTTCCTGTTACCAGCTGTTTCAGACGTGACAAGCTTCGGAACGGGTCGACGATAACCTTACCGACATCACTATCGCGGCGCAGGTATAACTGACCTTCGGTGATGTAACCGGTATTATCAGGCACAGCGTGCGTGATATCGCCACCCGACAGAGTTGTTACCGCAATAATGGTGATAGAACCGCCGGCAGGGAACTGTACTGCTTTTTCGTAGATCTTTGCCAAATCAGAATACAACGAACCCGGCATAGAGTCCTTCGAAGGAATCTGGTCCATACGGTTCGATACGATTGCCAAAGCATCCGCATAGTTGGTCATGTCAGTCAACAGTACCAATACCTTTTCGTTCTTCTGTACAGCGAAGTATTCAGCCGCACAAAGTGCCATATCCGGAATAAGGATACGTTCCACGGACGGGTCTTCGGTTGTATTGATAAAGCTCACGATACGGTCGAGTGCACCGGCGTTGCTAAATGTATTTTTAAAGAACAGGTAGTCGTCGTTGGTCATACCCATACCACCCAGGATAATCTTATCCGATTGGGCACGCAGGGCTACCATTGCCATTACCTGGTTGAAAGGCTGGTCAGGGTCAGCGAAGAACGGGATCTTCTGACCGGTTACCAACGTGTTATTCAGGTCAATACCGGCGATACCCGTAGCGATCAGTTCAGACGGTTGTTTACGACGAACCGGGTTTACCGACGGACCGCCGATCTCCACTTCCGTTCCTTCAGGGATAGGGCCACCGTCGATCGGATCACCATACGCATTGAAGAAACGTCCGGCCAACTGGTCGCCTACTTTCAGCGTAGGCGCCTTGCCCATGAATACTACTTCGGCATTCGTACGGATACCTTCCGTACCGGAGAACACCTGCAACGTAACCTCGTCGCCGATGATCTTCACCACCTGTGCCAGCTTGCCGTCTACGGAAGCCAGCTCGTCATACCCAACTCCCGTTGCTTTCAGCGAACAGGTAGCTTTCGTGATCTGGGTAATCTTCGTATATATTTTTTGAAATGCTTTTGTTGCCATACGTTCTGTTATTTTTCCATGCGCTCTGCGAGCAGGGCGTCAAGTTGATCGTTGAACTTCTTAAACTGGTCGCTTTCGTATTCGGAATAGTTCATCTGCTTGAAGACGTTGATCATCTGTTTGAAATATTCCATTACTTCGAGGAAGGTGTCGAAACGGAATTCCGCATGACAGATCTTCACCACCTTATCCAGCATAAATTCCTGACGAGCCAGCGGTGTCACAGCATCGATCGCGTCGAAAGCATCCTGTTGCAGGATTACGAAGTCGATCAATTCTGACTTCCAGAAAGTAACATGGTATTCCACCGGTACACCGTCATCACCCAAAATGTTGATCTGCTCAGCGATTTCCTTACCACGCAACATACGGGTCTTGATCTCGTTTACCTTGTCGATCCATTCCGGAGAGATATGCTTGGCGATATATTCCTGGAATTCGGGATATTCCAGATATTTCGAATAACTGTCGATCGGGTTCACAGCCGGATAACGTTTGCGGTCGGCACGTTCCTGCTCCAAAGCGTAGAAACAGCGGGCAACCTTCTTCGTATTTTCTGTTACCGGTTCTTTCAGGTTACCACCGGCCGGCGATACCGTACCGATAAAGGTTACCGAACCTGTCTTTCCATTGTTCAATTCAACGAAACCTGCACGGGCATAGAAGTTTGCCACGATAGCAGATAAGTCCATCGGGAACGCATCCGGTCCGGGAAGTTCTTCCAGACGGTTGGACATCTCACGCAACGCCTGTGCCCAACGGGAAGTGGAGTCAGCCATCAGCAACACTTTCAATCCCATGCTACGATAGTATTCTGCCAATGTCATCGCTGTATATACAGATGCTTCACGGGCAGCCACAGGCATGTTAGAAGTATTGGCGATAATGATGGTACGTTCCATCAGCTTACGTCCTGTATGCGGGTCGATCAGTTCGGGGAACTCGGTGAAGATTTCCACAACCTCATTCGCACGTTCACCGCAGGCAGCGATAATAACGATATCGGCTTCGGCCTGTTTGGAGATAGCGTGCTGAAGCACGGTCTTACCCGTACCGAACGGACCGGGGATAAATCCCGTACCGCCTTCTACGATCGGGTTTACCGTATCGATCGTACGGACACCTGTTTCCAACAATTTGTAAGGACGCGGTTTTTCTTTGTAACAGGTAACAGCCCTTTTCACAGGCCAACGCTGTATCATATTCACATCGATATCCTTACCATCTTCGTCAGTCAGAACGGCAATTGTCTGATTAATGGTATATTGTCCGGCTTCCACCAGGCTCTTTACAGTATAAGTTCCTTTAAACGTGAAAGGCACCATGATCTTGTGCGGCTGGAAGTTTTCGTCCACTTCGCCCAGCCAGTCACCTGCGGCCACCTGATCACCCACTTTTGCCAGCGGTTTGTAGTCCCACAGTTTATCGTTATCCAGTGCAAATGTATATTCACCACGTTTCAGGAACACGCCGTCCATTTTATCCAGGTCATTCTGCAAACCGTCGTAGTTACGCGACAGCATACCCGGACCCAATGTTACTTCAAGCATGTGCCCTTCAAACTCGGCTTCGTCACCTACACGCATCCCACGTGTACTTTCAAATACCTGAACAAAGGCATCCTTCCCTATTACTTTAATAACCTCCGCCATCAGCTTCACGCCTCCTACGGAAATGTAACAGATTTCATTTTGAGAAACCGGCCCATCCACCTCTACGGTTACCAGGTTGGATACGATTCCTTTTACAATTCCTTTCGTAGCCATAATTATTTATTATTGTTTCTTTTAAATTCTTCCAACGCATTCTCACTACCATGCTTCATTGCTCCTACTATTTCGCGGAAGGTCTTCTCGCCCGTCACCTTATCCAGGGTAACCCAGCGTTCGATCATTTCCAGCTTCAGCAAGTAGGCGAACACACTTTCTATGTCGAAAGTTTTGAAGAACGTATTATCGTCCAGCCATTTCCATTTCAGCAAATCCACTTTCTTTTCGCGGGCCATCAGGTCCGGTTCTTCAGCAATGCGTTGCAGGTCGGGCAGGTAGTCCACCGTATCTCCCAGTCCGAAGTCACGGGCATTGGAAGTACGGATAGCTTCGGCCACCTCGTTGTGTCCCACTATATAGTCTGCTTTATCAAATCCATACTTACGGCAGGTAATAGCAGTCAGCATGTTATTAATATTGAGGTTCAGTTCAAACCAGTTACGGATAAAGCCGTTGCTGCATTTCATTGCATAGTCGTAATAAAGGGCTGCCAAGCGGTCCTCCCAGGAGATCGTCTGTTTTTCCTCTTTTTTCAGGCTATCCAGATACAGTTTGAAGAACTCGATGAAATAAGGAGGGATCCGTTTGTTCTTCGGCGGCTTTTCACCGTCTTTCAAAGCATCAAACAGACTCTTGTACTCGTCGTATGTAACACATCCCTTCTCGTCCGGGTCGCTATCCGGCCGCTGTGAAAAAGCCAGCAGGTTCTTATTATCGAATTTGAGGAAAAACAAGTCTACCAGCTTCTTATCACGGGACGTAAGAATGCCGTCCAGTTCCTTTCTGAAGTCAGAAACGGAATAGGTCAGTTTACTATCATCCAATGATATATTAGGGAGTCCGGCAATCAGACAGTAATATTTACTCATATCAGAACAACATTTCTACCAGCCCGGGACGCAGGAATTCTTTGAAGAATGCAACAAATTCGTCTTCCCCGAAACTTACTTTATAAGAACCGTCGGCAGGAACAATAGTAAAGCCGGCATTCTTTCCGCTTACTTTCTCGATCTTTACGCCGCCGTCCAGCAATGATTTGGCATTTGCCTCGAAATATTTGGTCAATGCGTCCGCATCGGCAGTCTGGATCGTGATCGCTTCTTTCTTAGCCCATTCTTTAGCCATTTCCAGAATAACTTTCTGCATGAAAGCGGTATCAGAAACGATCGCTTTTACATTCGAGGAAGTAATCTTTCCGGTTATAAGGTTCACAACTTCGCTCTTCAGCGCTTCTACGGCTTGGGTAGCGAACAGCTTCAATTCGGCTTCTGTATTTTTCTTCAGCTCGGCAGCCTGTTTTTGTGCCGCTGCAACAATACGTTTTGCTTCCGCTTCCGCTTCGCTGACAATCGCTTGTTTCTGAGCATTTGCATCGGCAATGATCCGTCCGGCTTCTTCGTTCCCCTTCTCTACTCCTTCTTTGTAGATCTTGTCGGTCAGTTCCTGAATCTTTGTATCCATTTTATAATATATTTATTAAGTTGTATTTCTCTCGGAAATTAAACGCCCACAAAGTTATTCTTTTTCGTGAATAATCATTGAAATAAATGTAAAATCAATCTAAAAAATGAAACACTATAAATTAATTTTTAATTTTGTTGGTCTAAAAATCGCATTATATGTTCTCAATTAGAAAAGCTACTACAGACGACTGTCTGCTAATCAGAAACTTGGCATCCCAAATATGGGAGCCGACTTATGGTTCTATCCTCTCCCGTGAGCAACTCGACTATATGTTTGAGATGATGTATGCCCCGGAAAGTATCCTCAATCAAATGGACGAACTTCATCATGAGTTCTTTATCATTTACAAGGACGGAGAACCTTCCGGATACCTGTCTATCGAAACAGTTGAGAAAGACTTGTATGAGTTCCAAAAAATCTATTCGCTTCCTTCTTTACATGGTTCTGGCATCGGACGTTTTATCATCGAACAGGGAGTTGCTTACCTGAAGACAATCCATCCAGGACCGTTTACCGTCGAACTGAATGTGAACCGCGAGAACCCGGCTATCGGTTTCTATAAACATATGGGATTCCATGAACATGCAACACGCGATTTTCACATTGGGAACGGTTATTATATGAATGATTATATTATGCGGATGGAAGTGGCAAACTAGAGAAAAACTTACTTAGTAAGTAAACTTTATTTCCTTTAACTCCATTACGGCTTCCACACCTTTCCGGCAAGCCAATATAGTATGAACAATTGAAAAAAGAACCTCCTGAAAAAAAGCATAGGACTTTACAAATGTTAAGACAGGACCTTTAACTTCAAAATAAGGGACTTTTAAAATCAAAAGTCCTATCTTTTTTCAAGGGGAATGATTGTGTGTTAAATTCAAAAGAGTTATCTTTGAAATGTACTAAATTACAATCAGTTACAAACCATATTTACATTACAATTTAATACTTGAATTCCATGAAACACTTCATCACAATCGCATGCCTTTTGATTTGCATAACAACTAACGGCATTTTCGCACAAACAAGTGTAAACAGGTTAGACAGTATCCTTCCTGTCAGAGGATTGGCAATAGCAGCCCCATCTGTGCAGAAAATGGATGTTTTCCTGAAGTTTATCGAAGAAGAACTTGCTCCCGGACATTTCAACCTGCTCATTCTCCGGGTTGACTGGAATTATGCCTATGAGTCTCATCCGGAACTGCGTGATCCCAATCCGCTTACACTTCAAGATGTAAAACGAATTGTCGCCACCTGCCGGAAACATAACATACGGATAGCACCGCAGATAAACCTGCTCGGGCATCAGTCATGGGCAGAAACAACTTATGCCCTGCTCCGCGAATATCCCGAATTTGATGAAACACCGCATGTAGATACGAAAAACTATACCGGATGGCCTAACCCGGACGGTTTATACTGCAAAAGTTACTGCCCTCTTCACCCCGATGTGCATAAAGTTGTATTCGCTTTGGTAGATGAACTGACGGACGCATTTGAAACCGATCTGTTTCATGCCGGTATGGATGAAGTTTTCTATATCGGAGATGATAAATGTCCTCGTTGCAGCGGACGCGATAAAGCAGAATTATATGCCGGAGAGGTAACCAAAATACAAAATCACTTAGCTCAACAGGGAAAACGGTTAATGATATGGGGCGATCGCCTGATAGATGGCAAAACAACCGGTATCGGTGCCTGGGAAGCTAGTATGAACAATACGTATCGTGCCATCGACCTTATCCCGAAAGAAGTTTTCATTTGCGACTGGCATTACGAACGTCCGGAACAAACGGCTGTCTATTTTGCCATGAAAGGATTTGACGTTGCCACTTGTCCCTGGCGAAAACCGGAAGTTGCCCTCAAACAATTGGATGATATGAAACGTTTCCGCCAGCAATCCGGTTCTCAAATGAGCAACCGTTTCCAGGGTATTATCGAGACTGTATGGTCAGGCGCCGACGGTTTTCTGGAAAACTATTACAAACCGGAAAGTGAGCAGCAGGAGGTATCGGATGTGGTCACTATCAAAAAACTGATTGGCGCCTATAAGTCGATGAGCAAATAAAAGAAATCCTCTTAGAAAATAAATATCCGTGTACTGAGCATTCTCACATACACGGATATTTTTTATTTTATAATACTCTTATAACAGATCCGAAGCCAACTCAGACAACTGGCTACGTTCACCCTTGATCAGGTTTATATGGGCAAACAACTCCTGCCCTTTCATCTTGTCGACCATATAGGCCAGACCATTACTCTGGGCATCCAGATACGGCGAGTCGATCTGCTGGATATCACCGGTAAATACCATCTTTGTTCCTTCTCCGGCACGGGTAATAATCGTCTTGATCTCATGTGGAGTCAGATTCTGGGCTTCATCAATGATACAGAATGTTTCCGACAAACTACGTCCGCGAATAAAGGCCAACGCCTCGATGACCAACTGATTATTCTTTTGTAAATCATCTATTTTACGGACATCCTGGCTTCCGGGAGCGAACTGGTTCTTTATCACGTTCAGATTATCGAACAGAGGCTGCATATAAGGAGCTACTTTCTGCTTTTCGTCTCCCGGCAGGAATCCGATATCCTTATTTGCCAACGCCACAATCGGACGAGCCAGCAAGATTTGCTTATAAAGTCCGGCTTGTTTAAGTGCGGCAGCCAGTGCCAGCAAGGTCTTACCTGTTCCGGCTTTACCCGTCAGTCCAACCAGTTTCACGTCCGGATCATTCAAAATTTCAAAAGCAAAACTTTGTTCCGCATTACGGGGTTGAATGCCATAATTAGAACTCTTTTCCACCTTCTTTATCTTTCCCGTAAACGGATTATAACGAGCTAAAACAGAAGCCCGTATACTCTTCAATATAAAGCATTCGTTCGGTTCGAGTTTAGATTTGAATTCGAACAAATCCGCATCCAGTCCGTCAGGGGTTGAATAGATCTTATCGATCAGATCAGGATCTATATTTTCATAGGTATCCTGAGCACGTTCAAAGATATCGACATTGATTACCTTATCCGTGATGTAGTCTTCCACCTGAATACCCAATGCACGGGCTTTCATACGCAGGTTGACATCCTTCGTAACCAGGATAGTCTGCATCTTAGGCGTCTTTTCCGCAACGGAAAGCGTGCAGGATAAGATACGGTGGTCAGGCGTCCTGTCCGGGAAAGACAAAGCTATCTTTTCCTGGTATTTGTCACCTGTTACGACATGTAATGTTCCCAAACCCGGTCCCAACGAGGCACCTTTCAAAAAGAGATCGTTACTGGTCATCAGATCCAGCTCGCGCACAAATTCACGGGCATTATAATTAATCTGGTCGCTCCCCTTTTTAAATTTATCCAACTCTTCCAACACGACGATAGGAAGATAGATATCATTCTCCTGAAAATTTTCGATACACTTGTAGTCATGCAAGATAACGTTGGTGTCGAGTACAAAATTCTTCTTTGCTCCCATGATCTTTCAATTTAAAGATTATCGCTTCTAAGTTAAAAACATTTTTGGAACTTGTTTGGTTTAAAACGGAAAATAAATGCACAAGACCAATTTATTCTTGTTTTGTGCGAATTTCGTAACCAGCTAAAAATCAGGAGTTAAACAAAATGCCTGAAGGTTGTCACGTCTTACGCACTCATATTCAATACTTTACACCACATCCTGCCTGAAGGCTGTCAATTCCCTACATTATATATAAGAATAAATAAAAAGGATTTTATTTTTTTGTAACCTTCCGGCTCTGAAAAAACAATTGTATTCAAACACAAAAACAATTGTATTTGCATTCAAAAACAGTTGTATTTGTAACTGAAAACAATTGTTTTTTTGAATAAAAGAAAAAAGTGCCCGTATGTGCCCGTTGAGTCCCGTTGGGAGCCATTGGGTTCTTTTATAAAATAGGCTTGCCTATCTTTGCATCGTATTCATTGGCAACGAAAGATTCATAAGATGCCGGGATAATTAATCTCGTTATGTATCTTTGTACCGAAGATCTGATTTTTAATAACAAAATAACCTAAGATGTATGATTTTTAATACTAAGAAACTCAAAATTACGTCATTACTGCTATTAGCGGCGACACTTTCTTTCGGACAGAGCAATATTTCGGCTTTATTGCCTCTGCCTAATCAAATCGAACAGATGACAGGTAAAAAGAATTTCGTCCTTACTCCCCGGACAACCGTTAAAACCAATCTGCCCAAACAAGCATTTTGTTTATTTGAACTACAGCGTATTCTGGGCGAACGAACCGGACAGGTTGCCGACATCGGTACTCCTTCCACATCCGGTAATTCTGTTATCGAGATAGAGCTCGACCCTTCAATAAAAGGAAAAGAACACTACACGCTGGATATTTCAGAAAAGAAACTATCGATCAAAGGAAGCAGCCATGCTGCCCTCTTTTACGGACTGAAAACACTGGATCAGATATTACTGGGAGATGTATGCAACACAGCGAACAATCAAATCGCTCCTATCCGTATCGACGACGAACCCCGCTATAATTACCGGGCATTGATGCTTGACCCTGCCCGGCACTTTCTTCCTGTAGAAGATGTAAAATTCTATATTGACCAGATGGCAAAATACAAATACAATGTTTTGCAGTTACATCTGACTGATGATCAGGGATGGCGTGTTGAAATCAAAAAACACCCCGGACTGACAGAGATCGGGGCATTCCGCAATCCGAAGACCGGCTCCAACGGGCCCGACAATGGTTTCTATACACAAGAACAACTGAAAGACTTCATCAAATACGCAGCCGACAGAAATGTAGAAATCATTCCCGAACTGGATATCCCCGGTCACACGGTGGCAGTTTTGGCTACTTATCCGGAACTGGGATGTACACACACCGATACGATTCAGAAAATAATGGGGCAAACAGTCGATCTGATGCTTTGTGCCAATAATGACAAAGTATATACCGTTTATGACGATATCATCAAAGAAATAGCCGATATATTCCCTTCCTCCAAAATCCATTTAGGAGGAGACGAAGCTGTTATCGAAAAGAACTGGACCAAATGCACTCACTGTCAGGATTTAATGAAACAACTGGGTTACACCAAAGAATCGCAGTTAATGAATTATTTCTTCGATAAAATACTGGCATCTGTCCGCAAATACGGAAAAGAACCGATGTTATGGTGCGAGCTGGATAATATCCGTATGCCGGCCAATGAATACCTGTTCGATTATCCCAAAGACGCCACACTGATCACCTGGCGTGCCGGATTAACTCCCAAATGTATCGAACTAACTGCAAAACATGGTAATCCGTTAATCATGGCTCCGGGTGAATATACTTATCTGGATTATCCGCAACTAAAAGGCGACCTTCCGGAGTTCAACAACTGGGGAATGCCTGTCACCACGCTGGAAACCTCTTACCAATTCGATCCTGGATATGGACTGCCTGCCACTCAACAGACACACATTATAGGAGTTACCGGGACATTATGGGGAGAAGCGATAAAAGACATTAACCGCGCAACCTATATGACCTACCCGCGTGGTCTGGCCTTGGCCGAAGCCGGATGGACACAGATGGAACACCGGAGCTGGGATTCCTTTAAGGAACGAATGTATCCGAATCTGATGAATCTGATGAAACATGGTGTATTTGTCAGGGTTCCGTTCGAGATAGTTCCGAGATAAAATAAAAAGCGTAGGCAAGTTATTCTTTATAAATCACTTCCAGAACAGTTTGACCGACAGCTTTCAAGGTCGTCTGGTCTATGTTATCCAGATTATCATCATGTGTATGCCAGTAAGTACCAAAGCGGTGTGAACTTTCCGGGTCATAGTTTATAATATCGATACAGGGTATATTACGTCCTCTGACGACAAAGGTATGGTCGTCAAGCACACCGCCTCCCGGTTCATTAAAGAAGAACTTGCCATAGCCGAGATTGCGCGCAGCCTCCCAAACCTTCTCCACAATCTGAGAAGCATATTCCATGGAAGTTGCTTCCTTGAAGAAGGTTGCATTACGACTCCCCACCATATCAAGTAATATCCCATAATCCGCCCGATAATTAGTCACATGGGGATTGGCAGACCAATACTGTGAACCAAGACACCAACTCTCTTCCGGACTGTTTTCAGTTATAAAACGGGGAGTACCATAATCTTCTGCATCGAAAAATATAACATCGATACCGATATTCGGATTCTGACCGCTTAACTGACGACATATTTCCAGCAGGACACCTACTCCACTGGCCCCATCATCCGCACCGTCAATGGGAACACGCCATTTGTCAGGATTTGGATCATGGTCGGCATAGGGACGCGTATCCCAATGCGCAAAAAGCAGAATACGCCGGGGATTATCCGGATTATATGACCCGATAATATTACGGGCATTCAAACGGTCACCGTTATAAGCTGTAAGCATTGCTTCCTGTACCTGCACCGTTGCCCCAAAACGTTTCAGACCTGCAATCAGATAATCACTGCAATGACGATGTGCCTCCGTATTCGGTACACGTGGTCCGAAAGCAACTTGTTCGACAATATAGGAATAAGCACTATCCGCATTGAAATCGGGAACAGAGACCTCCAATCCGGGCTTTTCCTCTCCCTCTGAAACATTTCCAGTATTCTTATTTTTACATGAGAACCCACCGATAATAATGAGCAGAAAGAGAGAGGCCGCTAAACTGTTTATTCGCATAATTTTAAAGGATTAAGCTTGTTTAACCACAAAGCTATAAATTATATCCCAAAATCAAAATCATAACTTACAAAACAACGATATCAATAGCGGAACGCTAATCTCCAGGATGATTCCATGAATAATAGCAATGGGGACAATCCCTTTTCCCGAATACCTGCTGATAACGGGCAGACAGACATCCATCGAGTTGATGCCGGCAACAGACACCGGAGCAAACTTCCCGAATAAAGAGGCATAAACCGGCGCACCGAATAAAGCCATCATCTCCCGGATAATATTAGCCAGTAAAGCAATAGTTCCCAACTGTGTGGCAATCTCTATTCCGGCAGAAGCCTCCTTGAACTGTACAATCAGCAACGACGATAAAGAATAGTAAGCAAATCCACTTCCAACCGCCATACAATCATATACATTCCAGGTCTTCAGCAGCACACTTGCTATCGCTGAGAAAAGCAATGTGCCTAATATCGTAAACAATGGCAGTAAAAGACTGGACAACCGTACGCTCCGCAGCATGGCTCCCATCTCTCCGTTAGAACCTATATTCAATCCGACCTGGATAATAAGCGCATACAATAACCATGTCGGTAATTTTGTACAATAGGCAGCCAGTTCCTCCCCCCCGAACATTCCACAAAGTATCCCTGCAAAAAAGCAACATATAACAATCAGATTACTTTTCATCACCGTCTCCTTTCTCTGATAAAAATTTATATGCAATATAAGAGGCCAACAGGCTTCCCAGTACACCGCAACCAGCCAGCAACGCCGCCTGCAAACCAAAATCACCAATATTATCCACTAAGGTTTTGTTTGCCCCGATAGTAATGCCGAAAACAAATAACATGGCGAATATGGTATAAGAGATTGTATTTTCCAATTTCCTTAAACTATGAGCACGACGGAACAGACAGCCCGCACCTGTCCCTATGCATAACAGGCATAAAACTATAAACATATGTATAATCAATTTAACACGGACGAATAAGGATTCTCCCGCGATACGTTATTAATAAAAATGAATGGTTATAAAAACTCCGGAAAACTGATGCCGGAGAAGAAAGGAAATATTATTTAGATAAAACCACTGAACCAATGGACATGCACAACAGGAATACCACACGTCACGAGGGCATTCTGTTTCTTTATATCATTTATTGTATAAATTTTATTCATATTCAAATGCTTTGTCCAATTCGGGCGCAAAGATAAAAACAAAATTTCAATATACCAAATTGATACCCACAGCAGGTCTATAAAGCAGATTCTCATGTGTCCGGCTATCAAAATGACAAGCCGGACACATGAGATTTTAGAATGAACAGGACTACCGATATTATTTTCCAAACCGGGAAGTATCCACCTTATCATGCTCTTTACTCTTATACCCTCCGAATTTCCAGATGAAGGAAACAGTCAGGCAACGGGTATCGTCAATCTTAGTCAGGCGGCTGTATTGGTTTGCCTGATTAATTTCGATTTTATTAGGAAGATTGCTCCGGAAGATATTGTCACATTTCAGAAGAACCGTTGCCTTGTCATTGGCAAACTGCCATTTCAAACCGGCTGAAACATTATAAACAGAACCCAAATCGTAGATTCCCTGCACGGCTCCGGTGATATAATAACCGTTCAAATCCAGTTTCAGATTCGGACGTGACTTTGACAAAGTAAATGTATTATTCAGGAAGAACTGCCCCAGGTATTTACTATTATCAAAAGAAATATCATTAAAATGGTCCAGCTTCTGTTGCATCCGGATGCCCTGTGCCGTAAACTGGCTGTTCATGAATTCACCGATGCGGAACGGGATAACAGCTCCTACTCCTGCAACCAGGTTATAATCCATATTCTCGTAACGGAACACATTCTTCAATTCCGTTGAACTCTGATAAGGCAACTGGGCAAAATAATCCGGTTCATACTGGGCAAAAACCATGAAAGTATATTTTTGCTTCAGGATATAAAGCAACTGCCCCTGATAGGAACGGTAAGGCTTCAAAGCCGGATTACCCATTACTACGGAATAAGAGTTTATGGGGGTAGCCTGCGGTGTAATCTCCCAATAAGACGGATATGTTTTATTGCTGTTCACATTCAGCTGCAAAATATGCTGCGGTGTAAACAGATAACTCAACGAGGCATTCGGGAAGAAGGTCCAATCATTCCAAAGTGTCGATTTCTTGCCGTTGGAAGTATAGTCCGATTTAAAATATTCTCCTTTCAAAGAAGCTGTTGCCGAGAAATGTTCTCCGAAATTTTTGGATACTTCGGCAAAGACATTGGCTGTATATTCTTTCTGCAAATTGTTCTCCAGTAAATCCGGGTCCGGTTCGTAACCATTCCCTTTATTATACAGATAATCGATATAGGTCTTTGAGGAAGTGTAACCACCGTGGACACCGTAATTCAGTGTCCACCCGGTGGCAAAAGTGTGTGTATGGTTGGCAAATAACGCCCATTGTGAAATATCCTGTTTGGAATTGTTCTGCATATCAGTCAGCGTTTCCTCACCACGATTCTCCAGAAAATTCTGGAAAGAAGGCGAATGGTAGTTGGTAAAATCCATTCCGGCTGTAACACCGCTATGACCGTCATATTGTAAGCGGATATTGTGCAGAGTAATCTTATCTTCTCCGGTAGTCCGACTGAAACGCTCTTCTTCCGGGACAGAGTTTTCAGGTGTAGAAAAGGAGGTATTGGCTGTCCGGTTCTTTTTCACCCTATTGCCTCCTAAGGAATAGGCTGCCGACAACTTATCTTCATTTTTGAATTTATAGTCCAGACCCAATCGGATATCTCCGCTGTTTATATGACCGTTTCCTCGTCCGAATTGATGGATTTCCGTCACCCCTGTTTCCAAGGTATGCCTTGCCATAATATCTTCCCCCTCGAAATAACGTCCTTTATTACCATTCACCAGAAAGTCTACGGTCAGGTCAGGAGTCGAATACAACAAATTGGCATGTGCCTTGCCCGAAGCATAATGTTTTTGGAGATAATCGACGCCAACTTCTCCCTGTAAGGCTGTGCTGTCAGTTGTCCCCTTGTCCAGAATCACATTGATTACCGCGCCTCTGATATTATATTTAGCGGGAGCGTTGTACATCACTTCTACATTTTTCACCCGTGAAGAAGGGATACTTTTCAGCATGGTTATCAGCTGGTCTACCGACATAGTTGTCAACTGCCCGTTCAGAATGATTTGCGGGGAACCGGCTCCCAGTAACTGTATCTCATCCGAGCCGCCGATAATACCCGGCAATTGTTTTACAACTTCAAAGGCATTACTGACCGATTTATCTTTCATCAATTGGGGAACATCATATTTCAAAGCCCCGTTCTCTACTTTCACCTGCGGACGCTCCGCCTTAACAACCACGCCATCCAGTTCATAGTTTTTAGAAGTCAGCCGGACAGTTCCGGCATCTTCCCCGGATACCTCCAACTGAAATGGTTCATATAATAGATGTTGGAATAAAAGCCGGCATGTCTGTTCCGCCGCATGGTCCAGGTTAAAACTACCCAGACTGTCCGTTATCACCGCATCCACATAAACCGAATCCAATGTCTGGAGAACAACGGCTACGCCGTCAACCGGATTATTCTCCATATCCGTCACTCTCCCATGAATCAAACCATTCTGAGCCATCATCATCCCGTTACCACCAATCAGGATAAGTATCACATAGTAAAGTATTCTTTTCATATCCGTTTGCTTTATCAGTTCCTATACTGCAAAGAAAAGAGGTTATGTCAAGAAACTATGTTATCGTTGGCTTATGAAGTGTTATTTAGTCTTATCGGAATAAATAGTGAAAATCAAAGCAAAATGAGGTACTCGAAACGGTAATACGCTATTTTACAGCCAAATAGCATTTTTCCACTAAATGCTATTGTAGCCTTGAAAAGCCTAAAATAAGCCTGATTTGGACATTTAATCGTTACCAAATCGTTACCTTTTTTAGGTTCAAATCGTTACCTAAAAAAACAATAGGTAACACACAGCATATCAACACATTAAATAGGTAACGATTTCATAGTTTTGCACTGATTTTCATGGCTCTTTTTAGAGAGAAAAACAGTATTTTTATCACTTAAAAAAAAGCAGTGTAATTATGGAAGAAAAAAGTCGACATTCACCGTGCTATTCTATTTAAAAAAGAACGCACCTAAAAAAGATGGAACTGTACCTATCATGATACGTATCACAGTTGATGGTGCAGACAAAACAAGAAGTGCAAAACTTAGTGTTGATCCCGCACGATGGGATAAGGTTAAGATGAGAGTAAAGGGGAAAGACAGTTATGCGCAACAAATTAATAATGTCCTTGATCAATGGATGCGTAACATTGGAGCCAAATACGATAAGATATTCCATCGTGAAGGCTATGTTTCTGCTGAGAAAGTTGATAATGCAGTGATGGGAGTTGATATTGCTAAAAACACACTTCTAAAACTATTCAAAGAGCATAATGAAGAATTTGAAAAGAAAGTCGGCAAGTAAATCAAGACGAGATAGTAATCGGCTCAAGATGCCTAAATGGTTGGTTATGGTGTCGAAAGGAAAATTCAACCAGGGAAGGTTGGGTACCGATTAGATGTTTAAAGCAATCTATTGAATCATTGTAGAATAAGCATTGCCGAAATGATAGAATAATACCGAATTTGTAGATTATTACTACAAGAAGACTATATATTACGTAATCCATAGTAAAAATGAAACCAAAAATAGACAACAATTTAAGAAATGCGAAGAACATAGGCACAACTATTGAGAAATACCTTAATATTCCATCAGAATTAAAAAAAGAACTAAAAGATAAAATTCAGGATTAACTATTAGAACAAGTTGGATTAATGATTAGGCTATTAAATAGAATTAGCAGATTGATTCATTTTTACACTTATTGATATGACATATGAGATTACCTTTGCAAAAACAATAAGTACATTGAAATGATACGATTACAAAATATAAACCTAACTCCACCTGAGGATATACAGCAATTAGCAAATAATCACGCTATCGCTGTAAACTTACGGGATACTTTTCCATATCCTTATAAGATTGAAGATGCTACTACATTTCTTGATTTAGCTACAAATGGATCATTAGGAAACGTCTTCGGGATATATGAGAATAATACATTCGTTGGTTGTTGCAGCCTAATACCACAGTATGATGTATATCGTATTAATGCAGAAATTGGATATGGATTGGAGAACCTTATTGGGGCAAAGGATATGCCACCGAAGCGGTAAGGTTATTGATAAAATTTGCTTTTGAAGAACTTGACTTATTGAGGATTTATGCGAAAATTTACGAGTATAATATAGGCTCAATGAAAGTTTTGGAAAAAACAGGTTTTGAAAAGGAAGCCATTATTAAGTCCTCGGTTATAAAAGAGGGACAAATAGTTGATGAACATTTATATAGTATTAGGAAAAAATGAAAAAAGATATAGGCGATCACATTATTAGTAAATTAGATTTGCAGGATATAGTTAAAGTGTTGTCTGATGAATTAAGCGGGTCGGAACTGAACACTGTTTTACTGGACGTTTTCAACAAGCGTGTTCAACAGGTAACTCCCTCGTCTTTACTAAGTAAATATGAGGGTAACAAGCTTGTTAAGCCCGCCTTATTAGAAGATGTTTTAGAATATAAAGAAAATGAATTACGGTGCTATAAATTAATAGCAGGTAGAGGATTTGAACCCATAGAACTTTCCCCGGTCGCTCAGTTTGGGACAAGTAGTGTTATAGCAACAGTAGATCAGAAAAAAGTCCTTACTTCTTTAAGAAACACAGAAGTACAGGCAGACCCGACGAATGCAATAGCATTACATTACGCATCGTTAAAGAAAAAAGGAGAATTAGATAACAAAACCTATAATTACAGTAACATTTCACGGGTAATAAGGACACAGGTATTTAATAATCCTAATTTCACTCCTCATTTTACTGTTCTCGCCCTTATTTCATGCGGTAGAGATACTGGTAGCTTTAATTTTGAGAAAGAAGAACTATTAAAACATTTAACTACATCGTATGAAATATGTAAAAGTTACGGTGTGGAGAAAATATATTATGAGATTATTCCATGCAAAGGTTATGACAGTCAAAGCCCGCTTATAATGGAATCAATATCGTATGTCCGGGAAAAGAATAGTAATCTTGAGGTCTTGGTTATAGCACCGGAACATGATAATAACTATTATCATGGTTTCAGAATAAAGCAGCAAATAGTGATCGGCGGCAATACTATTGAAATTGCTGACGGTGGATTGCTTGATTGGACACAACAGCTATTAACCAACAAAAAAGAGCGAATGATGACATTCGGGCTTGGTATTCAGGTATTATATCACCTAACTAAATAAACATGGTAAAGAGTAAAGTCATATTTGAAGATGAAGAACAAGTAGAGATTAAATATCCTTGTTTTGAATTAAAGGATATTGTTGAGTATTATTTTGAAATATGTACTCCTAACAATTCTATAACTCCATTTTCACTTGTGGCTTTGCCCAATGCTAATATCTTAGTTTCAATTTATATCTCCGATAGTAGTCAGACATTCAAAGCACATCGTGAACATGGTATAATTGATACATCGGGTGATAAGATATCTGGTAGCTTAACAGAAGCGATCACTGTAATACACGCTCCCGGAACCCATGAATTTTCAATAAAATTCAAGCCGGGAGTTTTGTACTCCTGTTTATCTAAAGATATTTCAACTTTGGTGGATAATCATTTGTCTCTGCAAAAGTATCTAAATCAAAAAGTAATAGACGAACTAAAATTGCAAAGCTCTTTTGCCGAGCGAGTTCAGTTTGTAGAGAATTGGATTTTAAGTAATATGAAAATCTTTAGTTCTGATTTCAAACTCAACACTGTAATAAAAACAATTTACTATATCAATACTAACCGTAATTACAAATTGAACACAGTAAGTAAGGAAGTTGGTGTGTCAAATCCTACACTCAATAGATATTTCAAAGAAGTATTAGGTATATCACCCAAACAATGCTTTAAAGCTTTACGCTTTAAAACTGCATTGAAGAACTATCGTGCAAATGGTAGTTATGATTTATACGACGAATTGGGATATACCGACTTTTCCCATTTTGTAAAAGAAGCTAAAAATTTGGCAAACACAACTCCATCAGAACTATAAGAAAAAGTAATAAAGACTATAAAAGCACATTAATAAAATATTATCTATGACAATGAATGAAAATATGAAACTTTGGAAATACAGTGGGACATTTCTTGTTATAACAGGAGTAATCCACACAGTATATGCACTATTACTTGGGAAAGAGGACTTTACGGACATGATAAAAGATGGATTAATAAACTCCACAGATGACAGTTACAGCCGTGCTTTCGCCCTTTGGTTTTTAGTATGTGGGATTATACTTATTCTTTGGGGGCTAACACTCCAATGCTATATCAAAAAAGAGCAGAAACCCGCACCTCTGGTTTTGGGGTATTGTATTTTGGCGTTTGCTGTGGTTGGATGTATCATAGAGCCGATTTCCGGTTTTTGGCTGTTTTTGCCGCAAGCATTGATAATAATTACTGCAAATAAGAAAATGGAAACATTAAATAAATACAGGAAATCACAGCTAAGAACTAACAAAAAATAGATTCTTGCAGCTAAAAAACAAAAGAAGGCTATTTATGGTAACTTTTTGCATAACATATTGACTAACTTTGCACTCAACAATTAAAAGCTTATGAAAATCAATGCTGAAACAAAATATTGCCAAACGTGTGGAATCCCTTTAGACATAGATTATACAAATCTTAAGGCAAGCCAAAATGTGGAGTATTGCGACTATTGTTTGCATAACGGGGTTAAACTCTATGATTTCTCAATGGATTATCTCATTTATCTTTGGGGGCTTTTCCCCGAAGAATATTATAAAGAGACAGGAGTCAACCTCACGTCGGAAGAATTGAGAGCGGAGATGTCCAAACGACTTCCAAATATCAAGAGATGGAAACAAAAGATCAATACGGCTCATGTACAATATGATTTGATTATAAGAGTTCAGGAGTATATCAACCGCCATTTGTTTGACGACCTTGATTCCGACAAGCTATCGTATGTTGCAGGTATCTCCAAATATTATTTTCGCAGGCTTTTCAAGGCTGTTTGTGGCGAAAATATGGGAACTTACATTCAACGACTGAGATTAGAGTACATTGCATTTAAGCTAATAACAACTGACGTAAGTGTACCGAAGCTTCTCGATCAAATCAATTATCAGAACAAACACACACTTTCGAGGGCATTCAAAAGTTATTTCAATTGTTCCATTCCGGAATTTCGCAAAAAGCATTCAAACGTCAATCCCGAAAGGAAAAATCCGATACGAATTGAACCAAGTATTGAAAAAATATCTGGTATCCGAATCGCATACTTGAAATTGGAAAGAACAAATAATGTCAGTCATAGCTACTCTGTTTTGTGGAAGCAGTTGCTACAATTTTCCGAAAAATATGAATTGTCTTCAAAAGGATGTAAATACGTGAACTTGACTCTCGATTATCCGTATATCACGCCTGAAGAACAAAGTCGTTTTATGATTGGGGTAACATTGCCGCAATCATTTGAAGCGCCGAAAGGCTTTGGCGTTTATGAAATTCATGCGGGAGAATATGCAATCTTTCGTTTCAAAGGGTTTTATCATGAACTGAATAAGGTGTACTGTCATATTTATCTTGACTGGTTGCCGACAAGCGATTATACCCTGCGAGAACAGCTCACCTTTGAGACTTACATCAACACTCCCCAAAAAACTCCGGCTTCGGAACTTATAACAGATATTTATATTCCTATTACAAAAAAAGAAACATGAAATACTTAAACCAAGAGATAGAAAACGAATTAAAAAATCAAGGAGCAGAACTGATACGTTTTGTCAGTATATCGCATTTAGACGAAAAGCAAAACAGACAACTCCCGAACGCCATTGTTTTTGCACTTCCGCTAACCGCAGAATATGCTAAAATGGTATTTAATATTCCCGACTACGTACAAGCACGGATAGCGGATAATTACAATTTCGACGATGATGAATATTCGCAAACCGAACATAAGGCGGGAGAAATAGCAGACGAATTGGCCAAGTTCATCACCGGGAAGGGGTATAAAGCCATATCGCAATCCGATACAGGATTAGTGGCCGACAGCGTTTTCGATCATGAAACAAAAAAATCAGTATTACCCCATAAAACCGTTGCACTACTTGGCGGATTAGGGTGGATTGGAAAAAACAACCTGTTAATTACTCCTGAATATGGCGCAGCACAATGTCTCGGTACGGTTTTAACTGATGCTCCACTGGAAACGGTATTGCATGAACCTCTATCTCCAAAATGCGGAAATTGCATTACTTGTGTCAAGATCTGCGAGAGAAAAGTCCTTAAAGGTAAAGTTTGGAGTAGATCTGTTTCAAGAGATGAAATCGTTAACATACATGGATGCAGTACCTGTTTGAAATGCCTTGTGCATTGTCCCAAAACACAAACATATATAAAGAGGAATATTGTCTGAGTTTCTACAAGTGACAAACGAAGAATAACAAGTAGAAGAAGCCCAAACAAGGGTTCACAAGAATAAAAAACGGAAGGGATTGATCTCTCTTCCGTTTTTTTATTCTTATATTTTTATCATACCAATAATCGAAAAATCTAAATCTTCCGAATTACTCTGGCGGGATTACCTGCCACAATCGTGTTCGGTTCTACGTCCCTGGTCACAACACTGCCCGCCCCTACAACACTATTCTCACCGATTGTAACTCCCGGAAGGATCGTAGCCCCTGCCCCTATCCATGCCCTGTTACAAATATGTACCGGTCTACAAGTAATAATCGAGCGATTGTCAAGATCATGATTATTCGATATAAGTTGTACATTGGCGGCTATCTGAACATCATCGTCAATCGTAATACCACCGGCAGACATCATCAGGCAACCATTCATTATAACGACATGGCGGCCAATCTTCACCTCATGGGGACGAATGACAGTAAGCGGGGTATTCACACGACTGCCTTCCCCCATATTTGGAAAAAGACGATGAAGCAGCCCATCATATTCGTCCGTCATCGGCATAGTATGGTTCAGGCGGAATACCAATTGTGCCTGTTCTTTTGCCAAAGCAAGCTCCGCCTCACTCTGGTGTGCGCAGTCTATTCTTATTTCTTTCATATATAATGCTACTCCTTATTTCAATCTCTTTCCATCCGAAAAGGCATTACCTACCTTTTTACCCACTTCCAGGTAATCGTTATTGAACGGGTCGAATATAATAGGAGACACTTTGGATACATCTACTTTTCCGTTTTCGTCGAGAACACGTTCGTCTACACTTACGTTTATTATTTCGCCACGCAAAATACAAGTTTCTGGATTATAATCCTTC